>NZ_DCMW01000012.1:0-55727 GCF_002321605.1 Microbacterium sp. UBA1612 | reverse complement strand
CGCATGAGCACCCCCACCGCACGCGGAGGAACGCTTCCCGTCGCACCGCCGGCATCGATGAGGGCGAGCGTGCTCATCCGGCCGGAACACATCGAGACGCAGAACCGACCGGTCCCGGTCCCGCGCTCGGATGAGGTCCTCGTACGCGTCTCCGCCGTGGGGGTCTGCGGATCCGACGTGCACTTCTATCGGGACGGCCATCTCGGGGACTGGAAGGCGAGCGATCCCCTCGTGCTCGGGCACGAGTCGGGCGGGACCATCGTCGCCGTGGGCGACGCGACCGATCCGGGGCGCGTCGGCGAGAGGGTGTCGATCGAACCGCAGCATCCTTCACCCTCCTCGCCCGAGACGCTGCGCGGTGACTACAACCTCGACCCGCACATGAGGTTCTACGCCGTGCCCGGAACCGACGGCGCCTTCCGGGAGTATGTGACGATCCAGAGCCACTTCGCGCACCGCATCCCCGACTCGGTCAGCGATCACGCGGCCGCTCTGATGGAACCGCTGTCGGTAGCGATCGCCACGGCACGGAAGGCGTGCTTCTCCCCCGGGGCGCGCGTCCTGATCGCCGGTTCGGGTCCGATCGGCATCGCCCTGGTTCAGGTCGCGCGCGCGTTCGGCGTCACCGAGGTGATCGTGTCGGATCTCGCACCGGAGCGGCGCCAGACGGCGCTCCGCTTCGGTGCGCACGTGGTCCTCGATCCACGCGCAACGCCTCCGCCCGAGGTGTCGACCGTTGACGCCTTCGTCGACGCGTCCGGTGCCGATTCCGCCGTGCGCGAGGGCATCACGGCGGTACGGCCCGGGGGAAGGGTCGTCCTGGTGGGCATGGGCCTTTCCGAGATGCCCCTGCCGATCACGATCATCCAGAACCGGGAGCTGATCGTCACCGGGGTCTTCCGCTATGCCAACACCTGGCCAACCGCGATCGCGCTCGTCGCCGGAGGACACGTCGACCTGGATGCGATGGTCACCGCAACCTTCGGCCTCAGCGAGGTCGCGCGTGCCCTGGAATCTACCGCGGACCCCTCGACGATCAAGGCCATCGTGGAACCCACCCGCCCCTGACCGCTGCACACCCACCCGACCTGAGCCTGCGACCGCGCCAGGCCGTCACCATCCCGCCACGCACCCCACCCCTCCCGATGTCGGAGAATCGGCCCGAGGTCGGAGAATCGACGCCTCATCCTCCGACATCGGCGCGAATCTCCGACGAAGGTGAGCTGCATCGACGCGAGAAAGCGATTTCTTGTAGGGTGGGAGCATGCGCGATGACGGGCTGAATGGCCCGCCTCCCCTGGCTCTCCGTCTCCGGCGACCGCATCGTCGACGACACCGGACGGACCGTGCGGCTGACCGGCGTCGGCCTCGGCGGGTGGATGAACATGGAGAACTTCATCACGGGCTATCCCGGCAACGAGGAGAACATCCGTCGCGTGATGCGCGAGCGCATGGGCGCGGACGCCTATGAGGCATTCTTCGACAGCTTCTACACGGCCTTCTTCGACGACGCCGACGCGGCGTTCATCGCTTCGGTGGGGATGAACTCCGTGCGCATCCCGGTGAACTACCGGCACTTCGAGGATGACGCGCGTCCGTTCGAGCTCAAGGAGGAAGGGTTCGCGCGACTCGACCGGGTTGTCTCCTCCCTCGCCCGCCACGGCGTGTACTCGATCATCGACCTTCATGCCCTGCCGGGTCGGCAGAACCAGCACTGGCACAGCGACAACCCGACCCACATCGCGGAGTTCTGGAATCACCCTCACTTCCAGGACCGGGTCGTGCACCTGTGGGAGGCCCTCGCCGACCGGTACAAGGACCGGCCGGAGGTCGCGGGCTACAACCCGATCAACGAGCCGTCCGACCCGACCGGTGTCGCCCTCCCGGCCTTCTACGATCGCCTCGAGCGGGCCATTCGCGCCATCGATCAGCGCCACATCCTCTTCCTCGACGGCAACAAGTACTCCACCGATTTCTCGTTCCTCGACGACCGCACCGATCCACTCCCGAACGCCGTCTACACCGCTCACGACTACGCCCTCCCCGGCATCACGAGCGCCACCCAGTACCCCGGGATCACGCGCGGCGAGTACTTCGATCGGGATGTGGTCGAGCAGACCTTCCTGCGCCGGACCGAGTACATGCGCCGCACGGGCACACCGATCTGGATCGGCGAGTTCGGTCCCGTGTACTCAGACGACAGGTCACAGGATCCGTGGCGCCTTCAGCTGCTGCGCGACCAGCTCGACATCTATCGCGATCACGGGGCGAGCTGGGCCCTGTGGACCTACAAGGACATCGGGCTGCAAGGACTCCGCTACGCGGACTCCTCGTCGGACTACATGGTCCGCACCGCTGATGTGCGCGCGAAGAAGGCGCGACTCGGTGCAGACTCGTGGGGCGGATCGGATGCCGGGGTCCGCGACGTGCTCGACCCGATCGACGCCCTCTTCGACCGCGAGTTCCCCGACTTCGCGCCCTGGCCCTGGGGCCGTCAGCCGCACGTCGCGGTGCTCGTGCGACACATCCTCTTCGCGGAGCCGCTCGCCGAAGAGTTCGGCGCCGTCTTCGCCGACGTCGATCCGACGCAGGCCGCCGATCTCGCGCGCGCGTTCGCCTTCACGCAGACGGTCGAGCGCAGCGGGCTGACCGATCTGCTGCGCGAACACCTCGCGGAGTGAGCGGCAGCTCAGCGTCGCGGCGTGACCACGCCGGGGCCCGATGCCCGTGACTGCTCGGGCGAGAGCGAGAGCCGGTCGTTCGGACGGAGCGTGACGATCGCGCTCATCCCCTGCAGGCGCACCCGGCCGGTCACGACACCGGTGGATACGTTGACCATCTCGAAGGCTTCCTTCGCGGGCATCCACACCAACCGCAGCCCGCGTGGGAAGCTCGCCCATTCCGCGCCGTTGCGATGGAGCACCACAGCGGCGTCGTCTCCGGCCAGCTCGAAGGTGTCGCCGCCGACGGCGCGCGAGGCGGCGACCGCCGTCGGGGCGAGACCGTGCTCGATCCGCGTGGGGATCAATCCCGAGAACCACACCTCTCCGTCAGGTCGGACAAGGACCCCGAACCAACGCTCGACCGCATCCAGAAGCCAGAGGATCGCGGGCGAGTAAGACGAGGTGTATCCCGCATCGCCGGACCACGGGTCGAGGCACTGGGGGAACCGGTCCGCGCGTGCCAGCGCCTCCAGAATCCGGCCCGACACCAGCCCGAGCTCGGCGTGATGCCCGTGCCGCTCGAACGCGTGCGGGGCACGGATCTGGGTGAGGAAGTTCACCGGCCCACCCCAGGAGTTGCGGGTGAAGTCGTGGTCGAAGCGCGGATCGGACAGCGCGAGCGACGTGAAGCCGTAGTGCGCAAGGAATCCGCGCGTGTTCATGAGGTGCCGACGGAGCGAGGTCTCGAACGCCTCATCCTCGCCGGCCTCGCTCGCCCAGACGCGCAGCAGCACGTCGGAGAGGACTCGGACGTGCTCGCCATCGCGGTCGCGGTCGTAGAATGTGGCGTCCTCGGCGTTCCAGCACTCCGACCAGAGCGCCCGATACGACTCGTCCGACCGGGTCGACCAGGCGCTGCCGTCCTCCCCGAGCTCCTCGGCCATGAGCGCGAGATAGCGACGTTGGCAGGCCACGTTCGCCGTGAGGTCCGGCGCGACGACGGGCACCACCGGAGACTCCGGATCGACCCGCGAGGCCTCGCCGCCGAAGCACCGGTCGGGAGCGAACCAGAAGCGCGGTGAGAGATCGTGCCCGGTGTCGAAGGTGCAGAACGCCTCCACTCCGCCGGTGCCGAGCGTGTCTCGATGGCGGGCGAGCCACGCGTCGTTTCGCACCATCGCGTCGAACATGCGTCGAAGGAAGAGACCGTCGCGACCCGTCAGGAGGTAGTGATGCCACACGCTGCGCGCAAGGGGAGTCACGATCTGGATCTGGCTGAACGCCGTCCCGTCGGCGGTGACCTTGTACGGGATGAGCCCGTCGTCGCGCTGCCCCGTTGCGAACTGCTCGAACGTGCTCTGCGCGACCTCCGGCGCGAACCGCGCCAGAACTTCCGCACTGATCGAACCCGTGCTCTCGATCCAGCTGCCCGGATACGGGCCGCCCTCGCGGAGCACCGCCGGTCCCCCCTCGACGAGCGGCCCGATGCACCCGTCGAGCTCGACGACCGCCTGTCGCCATCGCTCCTCGAGGACACCGCCCACTGCGGCGAAGCCGATCCCCTGTGCGGTCAGATCCGCGGCGAGGCCGGGCGCCTGATCGATCGATTCGCGCCGGCGTAGGCGCGCGAGCGCGGTTTCGCGTGGTGTCATCACGCACTCCCCTCGACGAGGGGTGGGCGGCCCCAGAGGACCGCCCACCGATGCGTACGTTCCGGCCGAGCCGGCGTCAGTCCTCCAGGTCTGCCGAGAGCTTGGCGACCCAGTCCTCAGCGGCTTCCTGGGGCGTCATCCGATCGAACAGCACCTCGGATTCGGCATCCTGGCTGTACTTGTTCATGTTCGCACCGCCGGCCGGCTGCGGCGGGGCCACGGTGCCGGAGTCCAGGGTCAGCTCGACGTACTCGGCCGCATCCTTCGAGGGCCCCTCGAGCAGGGGCGTGACGATCTCGGCCATCTCCGGATTGAAGGGCACGCCGCGCGTGTCGAGAATGAGCTCGGCGGAGGACGGCTCGTTCAAGAACCAGCTGACCAGCATGGCCGCGGCTTCGGGGTGCTCGGTCTGCGCATTGATCGACCAGAACGCCGAGGGCAGGAGGGCGACTCCGCTCGAGCCGGTGTCCGACGGCGGAGGAAGCACCAGGGTCTCGCCGGCGCCGGAGTAGGCACCCGCGAGGTTGCTGTACCCGAACGTGATGGCAGCCTGCCCCAGCGTGTAGAGCTGCTGGTCCGGGGGAAGCGCCCAGTTGGCGGTCACGATCGTGGGGTCCGGCAGCCCGCCACCGTCGAGGAGCTCGAGCTCCTTCTCGTACCAGCCGGCAATGTCGTCGGCGTCGACGGCGAGGTTGCCCTCCCAGTCGTAGAGGCCGAGCTCGGTCTCCTGTCCGGCGTAGGTGCCGATGATGTCCTGGACGCGCAGATCGACGCCGTAGATCGGCTGCCCCTGGTCATTCGTCAGACCAGCGGACCCGACGGTGTTGGCGATCTCGATGAAGTCGTCCCAGGTCCAGGATGCATCGGGCACCTCGATGCCGGCCTGCTCGAGGATGTCGACGTTGACGAACGCCGCCGTCGCGTTTCCACCGGTGGGAAGCCCGTACAGGGTGCCGTCGACGATCGCGTTCGTCGTGGACACCTCGGGATACTTGTCCACCTCGACGATGTCGGCGACCGTTCCCATGTCCAGCAGCGCGCCCACCTCGCCGTACTCCTGCGGCTTGGCGCCGCCGAGCGCGAAGACGTCCGGGGCCGTCGTCCCCCCGCCGCCGAAGTCGGTCGCAAGGCGGTTGAAGAGGTCGTCAGGGCTGCCGACGGGCGTCTGCTCGACGGTGATGTTCGGATACTCCGCCATGAAGTTCCCGATCACCTCGTCGAAGAGCGCGGCGCGATCGTCGTCACCCCACCACGAGATCTCCAGGGTGATCTCCTCGTCGGGATCGAACTCGCCGCCTCCGCCGCCGTCATCGGACGCCGAGCAGCCGGCAAGGAGGAGAGCACCGCAGGCCGCTCCCGCGGCGAGCTGTGCAGGAACCGTGTGTCGTCTACGCATCTTCGCGCCTCGTTTCCGTTCGGGTGGACCATTCCACCGAGTGCTGTGCCCCGAATCACCCGCAAACGCGGGAGCCTCGAGAAATCGTTTTCACGCAAATTAGCATCTTGGACAACAAAGAGTCAACGGAATCTCGGGGATGTTTCCGATCGTCGTTTGACAAAACCGCATCGCGGCCCGTAGAAAGGCCTCCGAACGGTGAAACCGCTTTCTCCATCGAAGTCGATGGAACTCTTCACAGCCGAAGGAGGTCGACGTGAGCAGTCTCGGTGAACTGCGCGACATCGCGCGCAGCACCCGGCGCCACCGGAACGAGACGGGTCTGCCCCACCCGAAGGAGAAACGCGACAACCTCGCCGCGTACATCTTCCTGTCGCCCTGGCTGATCGGCCTGACCGTCTTCACCCTCGGGCCGATGCTCTGGTCGCTGTGGTTCTCCTTCACGGACTACAACCTGCTGCAGTCGCCCATCCAGAGCCCGCCCGACTTCATCGGTCTCGAGAACTACACGAAGATGATCCAGGACCCCGAGTTCTGGAACTCCTTCCGCGTGACGGTCACCTACGTGCTCGCCGGCGTGCCGTTGCAGCTCGGACTCGCCCTTGCTCTGGCGCTCTTGCTCGACAAGGGGCTGCGCGGACTGTCGTTCTACCGTTCGATCTTCTACCTGCCGAGCCTCCTGGGGGGATCGGTCGCAATCGCCATCCTGTGGCGCCAGGTCTTCGGCAAGGACGGCCTGGTGAACGCGTTCCTGGCGATCTTCGGTATCGACGCTCCCGGGTGGATCGGCCACCCGGACTACGCGCTGTGGACGATCATCATCCTGCACATCTGGACGTTCGGGTCGCCGATGGTGATCTTCCTGGCGGGTCTGCGGCAGATCCCGGACATGTACTACGAGGCGGCTTCGGTCGACGGCGCATCCCGCCCGCAGCGCTTCTTCCGCATCACCCTTCCGCTCCTCACACCGATCATCTTCTTCAACCTCGTGCTGCAGGTGATCTTCGCCTTCCAGACGTTCACGCAGGCGTACGTCGTCTCCGGCGGGACCGGCGGCCCGGCCGACTCGACGATGCTGTACACCCTGCTGCTGTATCGCGTCGGCTTCCTCGAGTACGACATGGGCTACGCCTCGGCGATGGCATGGTTCCTCCTGGTCGTGATCGCGGCCTTCACCGCATTCAACTTCTGGCTCTCGAAATTCTGGGTGTTCTACGATGACTGAAACCGAGCTGATCACGACCGGCCGCACCGACCGCTCCCGTTCGCCGCGCGTGCGCGACTCCTCGTCCTTCCGCTCCCGACGCCTGGTGTCGGCGATCTTCAAACACGTCGGCCTCATCGTGCTGTCGATCACAATGATCTACCCGCTGCTGTGGCTGGTGGCATCGAGCTTCAAGCCGAACGACGACATCTTCCGCGACCTGACGATCTTCCCCACCGACATCACGTTCGAGAACTACACGAACGGGTGGAACGACCTTCAGTTCCCGTTCGGCATCTTCCTGGTCAACTCGACCGTGATCGCCCTGGGTGCGATCATCGGAAACCTGATCTCGTGCTCGCTGGCCGCGTACGCCTTCGCCCGTCTGCGGTTCGTCGGCCGCACGCTCCTGTTCGCCATCATGCTCGCCACGATCATGCTGCCCTTCCAGGTGGTGCTCGTTCCGCAGTTCACGATCTTCAAGGAGCTCGGCTGGCTCAACACCTTCCTGCCGCTGATCGTGCCGAAGTTCCTCGCCGTCGACGCCTTCTTCATCTTCCTGATGGTGCAGTTCATCCGCGCTCTTCCCAACGAGATCTTCGAAGCCGCCCGTCTGGACGGCGCCGGTCACGCCCGCCAGTTCCTGCAGATCACCCTCCCGCTCATGGTGCCGGCTCTGGCGACCGCGACGATCTTCACGTTCATCTGGACCTGGAGCGACTTCTTCTCACCGCTGATCTATCTCCGGCTCCCCGAGACCTTCCCGGCGTCGGTCGCGCTGAAGGGCTTCATCGACGCGCAGTCGACCTCGGATTACGGATCGATGTTCGCCATGTCCGTCGTCTCTCTGGTTCCCCTGTTCATCGTGTTCCTCGTCGGTCAGCGCTACCTGATCAAGGGATTCGCGACATCCGGAATCAAGTAGTCTCCCATTCAGCGTGCCGAAGGATGGTGCCCCGTGAGCAATGACCGACTCGCCGTGACGATCACCGACGTCGCCCGACGGGCCGGGGTGTCTCCCGCGACCGTGTCCCGCGTGTTCAACGACCAGTTCCGGGGGAACGTCGAGACGGCGCACCGCGTCCGGTCGGCCGCGACCGAACTCAGCTACACCCCGAATCACCTGGCGCGCAGTTTCGCCCGCGGCAAGACGAGCGCGGTCGGCTTTCTCGTTCCCGACCTGGCCAACCCGGTGTTTCAGGCGGTGCTCACCGGCCTCAGCCTCGCTGCCGGAGACGACGGCTATCGCGTGCTGGTGGCCGACTCCGCGGAATCCATCGACGACGAGCCGCTGCTCGCGGGGGAGATCCGTCGCCGATGCGACGCGTTGGTGCTGTGCGCGCCTCGCATGGAAGACGACACCCTCGCGCAGACCGTGCGGGATCTGGCCCCGGTCGTGCTGACGAACCGGTCCAATACCGTCATCGACGCGCCGACGCTGTCAGCGGACTCGCGGACCGGGTTCGAGAACATCGCGCGCCACCTCTACACCCTGGGCCACCGCCGCCTGGCCTACATCGAGGGCCCCGAGGGTTCCGCGAACCACAATCGCCTTCGCGGCCTGGAGGATTTCGTGCGCAGCGTCGAGGGCGTTTCCCTGCAGCGCGTTCCCGGCGGAGCAACCAGCACGAGCGGGATGGATGCGGTCGACGCGCTCGTGAAAACCCGCGCGACGGCCGCCATCGCGTTCAACGACCTCGTCGGCCTCGGCGTCGTCCACGGCCTGGGCGAACGTGGTCTGCGGGTACCCGACGACATCTCGGTGACGGGCTTCGACGACATCCCGTTCGCCCGCTTCATGACCCCGACCCTCACCACCGCATCCGTGCCCCACGAGATCCTCGGCGGACTGGCCTGGAGCCGGCTCCACGCGCTGATCGAAGGACGCACGCCCGAACACAACGTGGTCTTCCAACCGCGTCTGGAGGCGCGTCGCTCCACCGCCGCTCCCCCGTCGGCGTGATCCGCGCATCCACCCGCCCCTCTACCCCGCGCCTCCCCTCCCGCAGCCCGACCCATCCGTAGCCCCGCGCCTCCCGCCACCCACGCCGAGGTCGGAGAATCGGCCTGAGGTCGGAGGATCGACGCCCGAATTCTCCGACATCGGCACGAATCTCCGACGTCCGCGAGGTCAGCCGACGCCCTTGGCGCGGAGGGCCTGCTCGAAGCCGGCAACCGATCCGCCGACCGCGTCGAGCTCGTGCGCATCCAGAAGCAGAGTGAGGCCGTTTTCAGCTCGCCTGAAGACCGCGGGCGCGCCGTACTCGGCGACCGCGGCGGCGACGTCGTCGTCCATCTCGTTCAGGTGACGCAGGTCGATGGACACGTCCAATCGCTCGACCATCGCATCCCACTCGGGCTTGCGCCGCCATGTGTGCGTGATGTCGCAGAGTGCACAGTGCGCGGTGCCGAGCATGTGCCCGATCACATACCGCAGCTCCCCGAGCGGACCACCGTCGGCCCGGTAGACGCCGACGAGCATCCCGCCTCTCGGATTCGCGTCGTGGTCCACTCCCCGATCATCACCCGGATGTCGGAGCATCGACCCGATGTCGGAGAATCCGCGCTGAATCCTCCGACATCGACGCCGATTTCCGACATCGGGGCGGGCGCGCGGCGCCGACGCCCGCACGCGACGGTGCCGGATGCGGTCAGGACTCGCGGGTGATCGTCACCTTCACGTGCAGCTGGCTCTTGAACGGGCCGGCATAGACGCCGCGGAGCGGGGGGACGTCGTTGTAGTCCCGACCCCGGCCCACGAGCACGTGCCGGTCGCCGATCTCGATGTTGTTGGTCGGGTCGAACCCCTGCCACTGGTCGGCGTACCACTCCACCCACGCGTGAGACTCACCCGTCACCGGCTCGCCGACGTCGGCGTTCGGCCGCGGGTGCAGGTAGCCCGACACGTATCGGGCGGGGATCCCGACCGAGCGCAGTGCCCCGAGGGTGATGTGCGCGATGTCCTGGCACACGCCCTTGCGCGCCTCCCAGGCCTCGCTCGCGGTCGAGAGCACGCTCGTGATGCCGCTCATGTACTCGACGGCGTCACCGACGGCCACCGCGATCGCGTGCGCCGCCTCGCTCGGATTCTCGTGCTGCTGGGCGATGCCCTCGGCGAGCCTCGCCACCTCGGGATGCGGCATCGTGCGTCGCGTCTGCGTGAGCTGCTCGACGGTCTCGATGGAACGGCTCGTGGACCGCTTCAGGTCGTCCCACGTGATGTCGGGATGCTCGATCGGCCGCTCGCGCACCTCGACGAGCGACCGAGCGGTGATGGTGAGCGCACCGTGCGGCGACAGCACGTCGAACGCCGCGACACGCGTTCCGAAGTAATCGACGTACTGGTTGACCGAGGTCGACGGATCGATGTCGAGCGACGAACTGAGCACGAACTGGCTGTCGGTCGATCCCGGCAGCATGCGCGCTTCGTTGTACGACGCCGAGACATCGCCCGGGTAGGAGAAGCCGGTCTCGTGTTCGATGCGGAGTCTCTTCATGACGTCTCCCCGATCCAGCTCGGCTCGGCGTGCGTCGGGAAGAAGCGACTGCGGATCGCCTCGGACGCCTCGCGGGTCACCCGCTGCACACGATCCATGTGCAGCGGCAGCTCACTCAGGATCTCGCTCACCGGCCGGTACTCCAGGTCGTTCCGGATGCGCCCCAGCGCGCGCAGCACCGGGTTGGAATGCCCGACCCGGTCAGCACGCGGATCGATCGCGCTCATGCACTCCTCGGCCTGCTGGATGGAGAAGATGATCGAGCGGGGAAACAGGCGGTCCAGCAGCAGGAACTCGGCCGCGTTGCTGGCACTCGGCATGCCGCGGTACGTGCGGAGGTACGCCTCGTACGCGCCGCACGAGCGCAGGATGGTCGTCCACGACGGACCGGATGCTTCGGTCAGCGAGCGGGTGGCGAGCATCCGGGCGGTCATGTCGGTGCGCTCGATGCTGCGGCCCAGCGTGAAGAACTGCCACGCTTCGTCTCGGCTGGTCGACGAGTCGACGCTCCCGACGGCCAGCGACGCGCGCTCACGCACCCACTGGAAGAAGTCGTGGGCCTTGTCGGTCTGCAGCCGACGCGGCATGCGGGAGTTGGTGGTGTTCAGCGTCTCCCACAGCTCGCTCGAGACGATCTCGCGGGCACGGCGGGCGTTCTCGCGCGCGGCGCCTAGCGAGTAGGCCACCGAGGCGGGGTTCATCCGGTCGATCGCGAGACGCTGCAGCACATCGTCGCGGGTGACGGGAGTCGTCGTGTCGGACGGCAGAGACCCCATGACGTTCAGCAGCGACCGGCACGCGGTGTCCTCGTCGATCCAGGGATCCTCCAGCAGCAGCTGCAGGTGCACCTCGAGGATGCGCGCCGTGCCGTCGCTGCGCTCGATGTACCGCCCGATCCAGAACAGTGATTCTGCGATGCGACTCAGCATCGGACGTCACCTCCGTCGCGCGTATCGTCTCGTCGCTGCCCTCCTCGCCCGACGACCGGACCCCCGCCAGCCCCGGTCGTTGAGCGAGCGGAGCGAGACGAAACGCTCGTCTGCTGCTGCTGCTCGGCCTGTTCGGTGCGCGAACGCGGGCGATCCTGCGGAGCCGTGTCGGGCTCGTCGTGGTCTTCGTAGATGATCGGGATCGACTGCGTCACGGCGGCCTGGTCGGCGACCAGTCCGCCCATGCCGCTGCCCTGCCCGTACTCGACGTGAGCCGGAGCCGAACCGCCGACGACCCACGTGTCCTTCGATCCGCCGCCCTGGCTGGAGTTGACCACGAGCTGTCCCTCGGGGAGGGCGACGCGCGTCAGGCCTCCCGGAAGCACCCAGATGTCCTCGCCGTCGTTGACCGCGAACGGACGCAGGTCGGCGTGACGCGGGCGCATCCCGTCTTCGACGAGGGTCGGGATGGTCGACAGCATCACGACAGGCTGGGCGATCCATCCGCGCGGATCCGCTCGCAACCGCGTGCGGAGCGTGTCGAGTTCGCTCGGCGAGGCGTCGGGTCCGACGACGAGGCCCTTGCCGCCCGATCCGTCGACCGGCTTCACGACGAGTTCGTCGAGCCTGTCGAGCACCTCCTCGAGAGCGTCGGGCTCCTCGAGCCGCCACGTGTCGACGTTCTTGAGGATGGGCTCCTCCGCCAGGTAGTAGCGCACCAGGTCGGGCACGTAGGTGTAGAGCAGCTTGTCGTCGGCGACGCCGTTGCCGACGGCGTTGGCGATCGTGACATTGCCCAGCCGCGCCGCGAGCATGAGGCCGGGTGCGCCCAGCATCGAGTCGGCGCGGAACTGCAGCGGATCGAGGAAGTCGTCGTCGACCCGGCGGTAGATCACGTCGACGCGCTTCGGGCCGCGGGTGGTGCGCATGAACACCTTGCCGCCCATGCACAGCAGGTCGCGCCCCTCGACGAGTTCGACGCCCATGAGGCGGGCGAGCAGCGTGTGCTCGAAGTACGCCGAGTTGTACACACCCGGGGTGAGCACGACGACGTTGGGCTCCTCCACTCCGGGTGGGGCGGATGCGCGCAGCGCCGCCAGCAGCTTGTTCGGGTAGTCGCCGACCGGCCGCACCCGCATCGACACGAACAGCTCGGGAAGGGTCTGGGCCATCACGCGACGGTTCGAGATGACGTAGCTGACGCCCGAGGGCACGCGCACGTTGTCTTCGAGCACGCGCATCTCACCGTGCTCGTCGCGGATCAGGTCGATGCCCGACACCTGGATGCGCACGCCGTTCGCGGAGTGGATGCCCGCCGCCTGCCGGTAGAAGTACTGCGACGAGGCGATGAGACCGGCCGGCAGCACACCGTCGCGCACGCAGTGCTGGTGCCCGTACGCGTCATCGAGGAACGCTTCGAGCGCGCGCACGCGCTGCTTGATGCCAGCCTCGGTCTTCGACCACTCGTCGTAGTCGATCACGCGCGGGACCGCATCCAGCGGGAACGGACGCTCTTCCCCGGCGAAGTCGAAGGTCACGCCCTGCGCGAGATAGGAGGTGGCGAGCGACTCGGTGCGCCCGCGAAGCTCCTCCTGGGTCATCTGCGCGAGCGCGTGGTGCAGCTCGCGGTAGGCGTCGCGCGATCGGGAGGGCGGACCGGAGGTGGTCACGTCGCCGAACATCTCGTCGAACGCCGGAACCCCCGAGGGCGTCCGCCGGGGCGTCTGGGTGGACCCGTAGCCGTCGAAGAGATCTCCCATGGGCTTCACCCTAGCCCGCGGCGTGTTGCCGCGTTGTTTCCCCCGGGGGCTTGACGACGGCCTCGCGTGCTGACAGGCGACCGGACCGGCCGTCACGGGATCGTCACCGATTCACACCATCACCCCGTCACCCCGCGGCGTAGCCTGAACGGGTGACGACCGAGTCGAGGCTGACACGCGGTGCGGGGTGGGCCGCAGCTCTGGGCGGCGTGGCCGCCGCGAGCGCCGGGGCCGGCGCCGCGGAACTCGCCGCGGCACTCGTCGCCCCGTCGTCGAGCCCCTTCGCGGTCGTCGGCGGCGCCCTGATCGACGCCGCCCCCGCCTGGGCGAAAGACCTCGCGATCGACTGGTTCGGCCCGGCCGACAAGGTCGCCCTCACCGTGGGCATCGCCCTCGTGCTCGCGGTCGTGGCGGCGTGGGCGGGGTGGGCGGAGCTCCGGCGCCCGCCCGCCGGAGCGGTCATCGCGGTCGCCCTCGGTGCGGTCGCGGCGATCACCGCCCTTCTCAGCGACACGGGCGACCCGCTGCCTTTCCTCCCCGGCATCCTGGCCGGTGCCGTCGCCGGCGGCACGCTGCACGTGCTGGTCGGGATGCTGCGCCCGAAGCCGCCGCGCAGAGGCGCCGACACCGCCCCCGAGCTGCCGAATCGCCGGGCCTTCTTCGCCTGGACGGCCGTCGCCGCGGTCGGCGGGGCCCTCGCCGTCGCGGCGGGCAACGCCGCACGGGCCGGATCCCGTGCGATCACGACGGTGCGCGATGCCCTCGTCCTCCCGTCACCGGCGACGACTGCTCCCCCGGTACCTGCCGGGGCGGAGCTCGGCATCGACGGCCTCGCGCCGGCGGTGACCCCGAACGCGGAGTTCTACCGCATCGACACCGCCATCATCGTGCCGTCGATCGATCCCGCGGACTGGGAGCTGCGCATCCACGGCCTGGTGGAGGAGGAGGTCGTGCTCACGTGGGACGAGCTGCTCGCCCTGCCGCTGGTGGAGACGACGGTGACACTGTCGTGCGTGTCGAACGAGGTCGGCGGATCGCTCATCGGCAATGCCCGGTGGCTGGGCTACCCCATCCGCGAGCTGCTCGCGCGGGCGAAGCCCACCGGCGACGCCGACATGGTGCTCTCGCGCTCGTCGGACGGTTTCACCGCCGGCACGCCCCTGGAGGCCCTCACCGACGACCGCGACGCGATCCTCGCGGTCGCGATGAACGACGAGCCGCTGCCGCCGGAACACGGGTTCCCGGTGCGCATGGTGGTGCCGGGCCTGTACGGCTACGTGTCGGCGACGAAGTGGGTCGTCGACCTCGAGGTCACCCGGTTCGACGAGGCGACTGCCTACTGGACGGATCGCGGCTGGTCCGAGCGCGGGCCGATCAAGCTGCAGTCCCGCATCGACGTTCCGCGGCGCGGCCGGCAGCTCTCCGCCGGCGAGACGGTCATCGCCGGAATGGCCTGGCAGCCCCACACCGGCGTCGACGGCGTCGAGGTGCAGATCGACGACGGCGACTGGCAGCCCGCGACGCTCGCCGCCGCGTTCTCCGACGACACGTGGGTGCAGTGGAGTCTGCCGTGGAGCGCCGAGCCCGGCGAGCACACCCTGCGGTGCCGCGCCATCAGCGCCGATGGCCAGACCCAGACCTCGGAGTCGGCGCCACCGGCCCCGGACGGGGCCACGGGCTGGCACGAGGTCCCGGTGTCGGTGGCGTAGTCCCAGCGGGCGGCGCGGTGTCGGCGGGTGATGGGGTTGTCGTCGGTCGCGTCAGGCGGCGAGCACGACCTTCAGCTGCTCGATCGCCCAGTCCAGCTCGGTCGCGCGGATCGTCAGCGGCGGGGCGATGCGGATCGTCGACCCGTGCGTGTCCTTGACCAGCACACCCCGCCCGAGCAGGCGCTCGGCCACCTCGCGGCCGCTGCCGACGCTCGGGTCGATGTCGACGCCGGCCCAGAGGCCCGCCACGCGCACGGCGGTGACACCGTTCCCGACCAGCCCCTGCAGCTTCGCCTCGAGGTGCTCGCCGAGCGCCTTGGCGCGCGTCTGGAACTCCCCCGAGGCGAGCATCTCGACCACGCGGGCGCCGACGGCGGCGGCGAGCGGGTTGCCCCCGAAGGTCGAGCCGTGCTCGCCGGGCTTGATGACCCCGAGCACGTCGCGGTCGGCGACGACCGCCGAGACGGGCAGGATGCCGCCGCCGAGCGCCTTGCCGAGCAGGTAGACGTCGGGCACGACGCCCTCGCGGTCGCACGCGAAGGTCTCGCCGACGCGACCGAGACCGGACTGGATCTCATCCGCGATGAAGAGCACGTTCTTCTCGGTGCAGATCTCACGCACGCGGGTGAGGAACCCTTCCGGCGGGATGACGACGCCGGCCTCGCCCTGGATGGGCTCGATGAGGACGGCCGCGGTGTTCTCATCGATCGCCGCCGCGATCGCCTCGGCGTCGCCGAAGGGCACCTGCACGAAGCCGGGACCGTACGGACCGAACGCGTCGTGCGCATCCGGGTCGTCGCTGAAGCCCACGATGGTCGTGGTGCGCCCGTGGAAGTTGCCGCCCGCGACGACGATGCGGGCGGCATCCGTCTTGACGCCCTTCACCCGGTACGCCCACGCGCGGGCGACCTTGATTCCCGTCTCGACGGCCTCGGCGCCGGTGTTCATGGGCAGCACGAGGTCTTTCCGGCACAGCTTCGCCAGGCCCGACGAGAACTCGACGAGCTGATCGTTGTGGTAGGCGCGGCTCGTGAGGGTCAGGCGCTGCAGCTGCTCCTGCGCGACGGCGACGAGCGCCGGGTGCAGGTGTCCGAAGTTCAGCGCGGAGTACGCCGAGAGCAGGTCGAGGTAACGCTTGCCTTCGACGTCGGTGACCCACACGCCTTCGCCGCGCGAGATCACGACCGGCAGCGGGTTGTAGTTGTGGGCGAGGTGCTCGTCCTCCGCGCCGATGACGCGGATGGTGGCGGTGTCGAGGCTGGGCGAGGTGGCGGGGGTCATACCGGCGTTTCCTTGGATCGCAGTTCGAGGGTGCAGCACTTGATGCCGCCGCCGCCGAGCAGCAGCTCGGACAGGTCGACGAGCACCGGGTGATAGCCGCGTTCGCGCAGCTGGGTCTCGAAGCCCTTCGCGCGCGGCGAGATGATGACGTTCCGGCCGTCGGAGGCAGAGTTGAGACCGAAGACAGCGCCGTCCTCGTCGGACACGCGGATCGCATCCGGATACCGCTCGGCGAGGATCGCGCGACTGGGCTCGTCGAAGGCGCCCGGCAGGTACGCGATGTTCGCGTGGTCGACGCCGCCGGGGCCCTGCACCGGGTCGAGCACGGCGATCGCGGTGTCGAGGTGGTAGAAGCGCGGGTCGACCAGGTTGAGCGAGACGACCTCGCGGCCGAAGACCTCGCCGACCTCGCCGTGGCTGTCGCCGGTCGAGCGGAAGCCGGTGCCGGCGAGGATGGTGTCGCCGACGAGCAGGAAATCGCCCTCGCCCTCGTTGACCTCGCGCGGCGCGACGACCTCGAACCCGTTCTGCCCGAACCAGTCCATGAAGGCCGGCCCCTCGGGCACGCGCTCATCGAAGCGGAACTTCGCCCCGTAGGCGACGCCGTCGATCACGAATCCGCCGTTGGCCGTGTAGACCATGTCGGGCAGACCCTCGAGCGGATCGATCAGCTCGACCTCGTGACCCAGCTCGATGTAGGTGTCGTACAGCGCCTGCCACTGCCGCACGGCCTTGGCCGTGTCGGTGGGCTTCGCCGGCTCCATCCAGGGGTTGATGGTGTAGCTGACGGTGAAGTGCTCCGGGCGGCACATCAGGTACCGGCGGTGCTGCGCGACGCGCTCGGTGGCGGGGGCGCTGGACGAATCGGTGTGGTGCGTGGACATTTTCGCTCCTCAGTGAAGGGGGCGGCGGACGCTGTCCAGAGGCCCGGCGGTCTCGTCCCCGCCGTGGATCGCACGAGGAGAAGCGGCGGCCCGGGCACGCCGGAGTCCATTGTGGCACGATGCGCGCTCGGTCGGAGATTCACGCCGACGTCGCGCCGGACGGGCGCATCCGGCACGCGCCGTCGTCGGAGATTCGCGCCGATGTCGGAGGATCTGCGCCGAATCCTCCGACATCCGGCCGATTCTCCGACATCGGCGGGGCGGGGGCCGGGGGGCGGGGGCCGGGTGGGCCGGGGCGGGTGAGGATGCGGTCAGAGGCCGAGGGCGGCGAGGTAGGCGTTGCCGAAGCGGCGGCCGGGGTCGAGGCGGTCCCGCAGCGCGGTGAAGTCCCGCCAGCGGGGGTAGCGGGTGGCGAGGGTCGCGGCATCCATCGCGAAGACCTTGCCCCAGTGCGGGCGCGCCGAGTCCGGCAGCGCCTCCTCGATGAGCGGCAGCACCGCACCGACGGCATCCGGGTCGAGGCGCCACGTGAAGTGCAGACCGACGGTGTCGCGGGCGTACGCGGGACTCAGCCACAGGTCGTCGGCCGCCATCGTGCGCACCTCGCACACCTGCAGCGCCGGGGCGATCCGCGGCGCGAGGCGGCGAAGCGCATCGATCGCCGCAGGGGCGTCGGCGCGATCGACGAGGTACTCGCTCTGCAGCTCGTCGCCCGCCGACGGAGTGAACTCGAGGCGGAAGTGCGGCAACCGCGCGAACCACGGACCGGGTTCGCCGCCCTGCACGGTGCACGGGGCGGGGTCGATGCCCGGCAGCGGATGCCGCGGCCCGTCGGCCTCGCGCCCGCCGAGCGCGCGCAGCGCGTCGTGATCAGCGCGCCCCGGGCGGGCCTTCACCCACACCTGGTCGATCGCGTCGGCGTCCTGCCACGTCGTGAACATGCTCACACTGTCGCCGGCGCCGGTCACGGCGGAGATCTCCGGCAGCACGTCGTCCCACCGGACGCCTTCGAACACCGTCTGCGCGATCTCGTACGCCGGCTCGACCTCGAGGGTCAGGTGGGTGACCACGCCGAGTGCCCCGAGCCCCACGACGGCACCGGCGAAGTCGGCGTCGCCGCGGCGCAGCGCGAGGGTCTCCCCCTCGGCGGTCACGAGTTCCACCGCCGTCACCTGGGTGCCCAGAGTGCCGATCCGGTCGCCGGACCCGTGCGTCCCGGTCTGCACCGCACCGGCGACGGAGATGTGCGGCAGCGAGGCGAGGTTGGCGAGTGCCACACCGGCGGCGTCGAGGGCCGGCACGAGGTCGCCGTGGCGGAGACCGGCCGGCACGCGCGCGAGGCCGGCGGCCGCATCCACCTCGACCTCGCCCGGCAGGTGCGCGAGCGAGACGAGCACGCCCTCGGTGTCGGCGATGTCGGTGAAGGAGTGGCGGCTGCCGAGGGCCCGCACGCGGGGCTCCTCCACGACGATGGCAGCGAGCTCGTCGAGGCTTCGGGGTTCAGCGATGCGCCGCGCCCGGTAGGTGACGTTGCCGGCCCAGTTGCGCTCGCTCATCCCCTCATTCCAGCATGCCGCCCAGCCGCGGCGCCGCCGTTTCGAAACCGCCCCGTCGGAGATCCGCGCCGATGTCGGAGAATCTGCGCCGAATCCTCCGACATCGGGCCGATTCTCCGACATCCGGGCGGCCGGCACGGGGTCCGCGAGGCCGCCTCAGACCGAGATCCTTCACCCCGCGGGTCAGATCACCGCGTCGGACCACGGGTCGGGGTTGCCGAACCGGTGGGCGGTGATCGAGACGGCCTGCTCGTGCAGGAAGGGCAGCAGCTCGATGCGACCGGCCGTGGTGACCTCCGAGTCGTACACGGCGAGATCGGGATCGCCGCCCGTCCCCTCGGCGAGCGCGCGGTGCAGCGGCGGCAGGGAGTCGCGGGTTCCGACCAGCCGCGCCCGAGGGGGTCGGTTCGGCAGGGTCATCCGCCCGATCCACTCCGCATCGCTCTCGACGTAGACGGTCACGCCGTGGTCGTCGAGCGTGCGCCGCACTTCGGCCGGCAGCCCCACCGGCGCACTGACGGTGATCGACGAACCGGAGCGGATGCCGGCGACGATCACGCGCAGCAGCGCCTGCCAGGTCGCGTCGCCCGCCGCCCGCACCGCGACGTCGACCGGGCGATAGCGGAACAGGTTCCGCTCGATGCCGAGCCCCGACACGTCGCGCACCTGGCCGAACTCCCGACTCCACACCACCGCATCCGACAGCGCACCCCGACGCAGCCAGTCGAAGGCGTCGTACGACAGCGACGGCTGGGCGGATTCGATGACGGCGGTGATGCGGGAGTCGAGCCCCTTCAGGTGGAGCGTCTGCGAGCCGGCCCCACCGGGGGTCGGCCGCCACGAGCCGAGCCCGATGAGGTAGTTCGGTCCGCCCGCCTTCGCTCCCGGCCCGACCGACGAGCGCTTCCACCCGCCGAAGGGCTGACGCTGCACGATCGCACCCGTGATGCCGCGGTTGACGTAGAGATTGCCGGCCTGCACGCCGTCGAGCCACCGGGCGAGGTCGTCGGGGCTCTGCGTGTGCAGGCCCGCTGTCAGGCCGTACGCGACGGCGTTCTGGAGGTCGATGGCCTCCTCGAGCGACGCGGCGTGCATGATGCCGAGCACGGGCCCGAAGAACTCCTCGAGATGCATGCGCGATCCCGGCTGCACCCCGACGCGCACTCCCGGCGTCCACAGACGACCGTCGTATGCGGGTCCGGCGTCGAGCAGGGTCGGCTCCACGAGCCACTGCTCGCCGTCGTCGAGGGTCGAAAGCGCCCACTCCAGCTTGCCCTGCGGCTTCTCGATGACCGGGCCCACCTCGGCGAGCGGATCCGTCGGCGGCGCGACACGCAGCGATCGCACCGCGTCGACGAGCTGCCGGGAGAACCGCCTCGACCGCCCGACCGGGCCGACGAGGATGGCCAGCGACGCCGCCGAGCACTTCTGACCGGCATGACCGAAGGCGCTCTTGACGAGGTCGGATGCGGCGAGGTCGAGGTCGGCGGAGGGGGTGACGATCAGGGCGTTCTTGCCGCTCGTCTCGGCCAGCAGCGGCAGATCGGGGCGCCACGAGCGGAACAGCGCGGCGGTGTCCCACGAGCCGGTGAGGATGACGCGGTCGACGTCGGGGTGGGCGATGAGTCGTCGGCCGAGGTCGGCCTCGTCGATGTCGACGAACGCGAGCACGTCACGGGGTACTCCGGCGGACCACAGCGCTTCGGCGACGACCGCCGCGCAGCGCCGCGACGGCGGCGCGGGCTTGAATACGACGCCCGACCCGGCGGCGAGCGAGGCCAGCACGCCGCCCGCGGGGATCGCGATCGGGAAGTTCCACGGCGGGGCGACGACGGTGACGCTCGACGGCAGGAACAGCGCGCCGCCGACGCGGTCGAGCTCGCGCGCGGTCGCCGCGTAGTAGTTCGCGAAGTCGACCGCTTCGCTGACCTCGACATCGGCCTCGGCGAACACCTTCCCCGTCTCCGAGGCGGCGACCTCGATGAGCTCCCCCCTCCGCGCCTCCAGGGCGCGCGCGGCGGCCTGGAGCACGGTCGCCCGCTCGGAGGCCGGGCGCGCACCCCACGCGCGCGCCGCATCCCGCACGCGCTGCACGGCGCGATCGAGGTCGGCCTCGTCGTTCACACGGGATGCCGCGACGACTCTCTCCCCCGCGGTCGAGGTCGCGACGCGGGCGAGGATGTCGGCCGCCCACGCCCGGTTGGCTGCGAGCGCCGGGTCGGAATCCGGCGTGTTGACGAACCCTGGCGCGCCGGCCGCGGGCGCCAGCGTGCGACGTTCGCGCTCGGAGAAGACGGCGGTGTCGACGAACGCCTCGCCGCCGAACCGTACGGCGTCGCCGAACGAGCCGAACGGCGTCGCGTCGGTGTCGCCGTCGTCACCGGAAGAACGCGCGATGCCGAGGACGGCCTGCGTCAGCCCGCTCTCGGCGGGCGTGCCGGTGTGCGCCTGCTCCGGTTCGCGCAGCACGGCGCGGGCCCCGCCCGCGACGGCGCGCGCGTCGTCGGCGCCGGACGGGGCGGCGCGATCCTGCCCGCGGTTCGGCCCGGTCGGCAGCGACGGGTCGGCGGCCCGAGCCACCGATGCGAGGAAGCGGTCGCGCTCGCGGTCGAACAGCTCGGAGTCGTCGGCGATCTCGAACGCCGCCGACAGGAAGTTCTCGCTCGACGCGTTCTCCTCCAGCCGCCGCACCAGGTAGCTGATCGCGACGTCGAACTCGTCAGGACGCACCACCGGCACGTAGAGCAGCACGTGCCCCACCTCCTGGGCGACCGCGGCCACCTGCCCCTGTGCCATGCCCAGCAGCATCTCCACCTCGAGGTCGCCGGAGACGCCGCGCTCGCCGGCGAGCAGCCACGCGTAGGCGATGTGGAACAGGTTGTGCCCGGCGACCCCGAGACGCACGGCGGCGGTGTTCTCCGGCCGCAGCGCGTGATCGAGGCACCGCACGTAGTTCGCGTCGGTGTCGACCTTCGCGTCGTAGGTGGCGAGCTCCCACCCGTGCAGCACCGCGTCGACGCGCTCCATCGCGAGATTCGCGCCCTTCACCAGCCGCACCTTGATGCGCGCGCCCCCGGCGGCCACGCGCTGCCGGGCCCACGCGGTGAGCTGCTGCAGCGCCGGCAGCGCATCCGGCAGGTAGGTCTGCAGCACGATGCCGGCCTCGAGACCGGCCAGGCGGGGGTCTTCGAGGATGCGCGTGAAGACGGCGATGGTCAGGTCGAGGTCGCGGTACTCCTCCATGTCGAGATTGATGAAGGTGTCGTCGGAGGCCGCCGACAGGTAGAGGGGCAGGAGGCGTTCGACGACCGCGTCGACGACCTCGTCGAAGGCCCACATCGAGATGTGGCTCGCGATGGCGGAGACCTTGACCGAGACGTAGTCGACGTCGGGTCGACGGATGAGGTCGTGGATGCCGTCGAGCCGCCGTTTCGCCTCGGCCTCGCCGAGAACGGCCTCGCCGAGCAGATTCAGGTTGAGCCGCGCCCCGGATTCGCGCAGCCGCTCGATGGCCGGACCGAACTTGTCGGGGCGCGCATCCACCACCAGGTGCCCCACCATCTCCCGCAGCACCCGGCGCGCGATCGGCACGACCGGCGCGGGCAGCACCGGGGCGACGGCACCGCCGACCCGCACGGCGCCGCGCAGGTACCACGGCAGGAACTCGGGCACGAGCGGCGCGATGCGGTTGAGGCGCGAGGCGGCCGCACCCAGGCTCTCCGGGCGCATGACGCCGTCGACGAAGCCCATCGTGAACGGCAGCCCGTTGGCGTCCTTGAGCACCCCCGCGAGCCGCTGGGCGGCCGGGTCGGTCTCGACCTGCGCGGATTCGCGCGTCCAGCGCTTGGCGAGCGCGACGGCGCGGGCGGTGAGACTGTCCGAAGACACTCGCGACGGGGAGGGCTGGGACATACGCGAAGCCTACGTCGGCGCACCCGCGGAGCCGAGGAGCGATCCGGGCGATTCAGCCCCAGATGCTGGGGGCCTCGC
Source organism: Microbacterium sp. UBA1612 (assembly GCF_002321605.1). Classification (NCBI taxonomy): domain Bacteria; kingdom Bacillati; phylum Actinomycetota; class Actinomycetes; order Micrococcales; family Microbacteriaceae; genus Microbacterium; species Microbacterium sp. UBA1612. Next base: position 33,206 of record NZ_DCMW01000012.1, on the reverse strand, counting down.
GACGGGTCGAGGGAAGGGCTGAGGCGGACGCCCAGTCATGGATCCACGCGTCCACGTCGGGGATGCCCTCGGGGCGGCCGACCGCGCCGAACAGCTCCTCGTGGGAGAGGGTGCCGCCGCTGCGCTTCATCATGCGGGCGCGGATGACGGCACGGGCATAGACCTCGCCGTCGACCACCGCGCGATGCTCGAGGTACACCGCCCGGTCGTCGTGCCCGATGAGCCGCGACTCGACGTCGAATCGCTGCCACAGGTTCAGCGACTTGCGGAAGGTCACTGTCTCCGATGACACGACGGCGTACCAGCCGTGCCGGCGCATCGCTCCGAGCAGCCCGGTGCGGGTGAGCAGGTCCCACCGCCCGAGGTCGAACAGTGACAGGTACCGGCCGTTGTTCATGTGCTGCAGGATGTCGATGTCGGTCGGCAGGGTCGTCAGGCGGATGCGGCCGACCGCCGTCGGCGACACGGCCCCCTCGCGGCGCATGCGCCGGCGTGCGAGCAGGATCGTCAGCAGGGTGCGCCACCACACATTCACGAGCGCCGATGGTAGCGATTCACGACATCACGCGCGATCCGATTGTCGGAACGGCACAAATCTCTCGCGCGGCGCGCATCCGGCTCTCGCGCGGCGCGCATCCGTTCCTGCGCGCGGCGCGCATCCGTTCCCGTGCTCGTCGCCCGGCGTTCACCGGCGGATTTCCGGCCGGGCGCGGCCGAGCGTAGAGTCACCGCATGGAAGCCGAACTGCAGACCGACATCGTCGTCCGTCCGGTCCGGGACGTGGATGCCGTCGACCTCGGTCGAGTGCACGCGACCTGCTGGCACGAGACCTATGACCACCTCATCAGCAAGGCCGCGCTGGAGAAGGTGTCGCCACGACGCCTGGCGGAACTCTGGACCCACTGGGCCGTGCAGGGCGACGACTTCCGGATGTTCGCCGCACTGGTCGAGGGCGAGATCGTCGGGTTCGCCGGATCCGGTCCCGCCCGCGACAAGGATGCCGTGCGCAACCGCGAGCTGTACTTCATCTACCTGCTCGACGCGTGGCACGGCACCGGCATCGGCCAGAAGCTCTTCGACGCGGTCGTGCCCCCCGACGAGGAGATCTACCTGTGGGTCGCCGAGGACAACCCGCGCGCCCACCGCTTCTACACCCGCAACGGCTTCACGCTCGACGGCGCGACCCACACCGAGCCCTTCCTCGGTGAGACGCTGACCGAAGTGCGCTTCGTGCGCTGACCGGCGTGCTGCAGGCGTGGGCCCTCGAGGGCATCCCTGAAGTCTCACCCGGTGACGATCTCGTCGCGCTGATCGGCGATGCGCTCGAGCGCGGCGTTCCGCTGGCCGACGGCGACATCGTCGTGGTGACCTCGAAGATCGTGTCCAAGGCCGAGGGCCGCATCCTGCATGCCGACGACCGCGAAGACGCCATCACCGAGCAGACCGTGCGGCTGGTCGCCTCGCGCACGAGCCCGACCGGACACGTGACGCGCATCGTGGAGAATCCCCTCGGCATCGTCTCGGCCGCCGCCGGAGTGGATGCCTCCAACACCCCCGATGGCACGGTGCTGCTGCTGCCCGCGGACCCCGACGCCTCGGCCCGCGCGATCGCGTCCGGCCTGCGAGAGCGCAGCGGGGCCCGCATCGGCGTGCTCGTGACCGACACGCTCGGCCGCGCGTGGCGCGAGGGTCAGACCGACCACGCGATCGGCGCCGCCGGCGTGCACGTGTTCGAAGACCTGCGCGGGCACACCGACACCGAGGGCCGACCCCTCGTGGTGACGATGCCGTGCGTCGCCGACGAGATCGCGGGTGCCGCCGACCTCGTCAAGGGCAAGGCCGCGGGGCTGCCCGTCGCCGTCGTCCGAGGGCGCGCCGACCTCGTCGGCGACCTCGACCTGCCCGGCGCCCGCACGATCGTGCGCCCCGCCGAGCGCGACATGTTCCGGCAGGGCGCCGACGAGGCCTACGCCGAGGGGTACGCCGCCGGCCGCGCCGCGCGCGCCTGAGCGCGGCCCTCAGCTGCCGTCACCCTGGGGCCCGCGCCCCCCTGAGGCCCGCGCCACCTCAAGGCCACCGCGCGCGCCTCAAACCGTGTGCGCCTCAAGAGGAGATCCCGCTCCGAGAGGACGCTTCGTTGCGGATCCGTCCTCTCCAACCAGGTTCTCCTCTTGAGCGCCGGACCGGATCCGGGCGCGGGCAGGATGCGGCCGCGGGTCCCAGGCCCCGAGGCCCCGAGGCCCCGAGGCCCCGAGGCCGCAGCGTGCGCCTCAAACCGCGTGCGCCTCAGGAGGAGATCCCGCTCCGAGAGGACGCTTCGCTGCGGATCCGTCCTCTCCAGCCGGGATATCCTCTCCGGCCGCGCCGCGCGCCTGAGCGTCGCCCTCAGCTGCCGGGGATGAGGCGGAGGTCGCCGGCGGAGACGTCTCCGGAGATGCGGTGGGCGGCGTCGGGCGAGGTCTGCAGCCGGTTGGTCACCTCACCGGCCGACACGTCGACGTCGACGGCATAGACGTCGTCGGGGACGACCAGGCGAAGGGATCCGGCGCTCACCGACACCTGCAGGGCGTCGGGGGCGCTCCCGCCGAGTCGCGCGACGATCTCCCCGGCGCTGACGTCGAAGCGCCCGTCGGCCACGTCCGACACGTCGAGCTCGATCTTGCCGGCGCTCACGTCGGCGACGACGCCGTCGGCGGTGCCGTCGAGGTCGATCTCCCCGGCGCTGACCGACAGGTCGACCTCGCCCCAGTCGGCGTCCGCGACGATGCGTCCCGCGGCGAGGTCCAGCGCCGCATCCATTCCGGCCCCTTCGAGTCGCTCGGGCAGCACCAGCACGGCGCTGCCGTTGCCGCCGAAGAGCCACGGGATGCCGAAGAACTCGTCCGGGGTCGAGACGGCGAGGCGGTCGCCGTCGCGCTCGAGCCGCCATTGGTCGGCGGCGGCGGCGCGCGACACGTCGAGGCGCGCCTCGTCGACGTCGGCGAATTCGATGCGCAGCTCGGCGGCGGTGACGTCGACGTCGAGGGTGCGCACGCCGACCGCGTCCGCGGTGTGCGATGCATCGTCCACCATCGCCGCTCCGACGGCGCGGAACGTCGTCGCGACCAGCGCCCCGACGATCACGACCACACCGAACGCGATCGTGAGGATCGCGATGACGGTCGACGACGCGCGCGTGCGCGACGGCGGCGCGGTCGGCGCAGGCGCGGACGGCTGCTGGGGCGGAGGGGTGAGGGTGTCGGTCATGACGGTTCTCCTGTCTGCGTGGCGCCGGTGACGGGGCCGCCGTGCTCGAGGTGGGCGAGCACGGCCAGGACGCGCCGGTTCCCCGATTCGTCCTGTTCGAGGTCGAGCTTCTGGAAGACGGCGGTGATGTGCTTCTCGACGCTGCCCTCGCTGACGAAGAGGGTGCGCGCGATCGCGTGATTGGACTTCCCCTCCGCGATGAGGGCGAGAACGCTCGCCTCCCGGTCGGTGAGGCGGCTCATCCGTTCGTCGAGGGCGCGGCGCGACAGCAGCTGCGCGACGACCTCGGGGTCGAGGATGGTGCCGCCGGCACCGATCCGCTCGACGCTCTCGACGAACTCGCCCACGTCGGCGACGCGGTCCTTCAGGAGGTAGCCGAGGGCTCCTCCCTTGCCGGCGATGAGGTCGCTGGCGTACCGCTCCTCGACGTACTGCGAAAGCACGAGCACCGGCAGCTGCGGGTCGGCGGCGCGAAGCCGCAGGGCGGCGCGGATGCCCTCGTCGGTGCGCGTCGGCGGCAGCCGCACGTCGAGGATGCACAGGTCGGGCGAGACCTCGACGACGGTGTCGTCGAGCCGCGTCGCGTCGGGAAGGGCGGCGACCACCTCGTGGCCGGCGTCGGCGAGCATGCGCACCAGGCCCTCCCGCAGCAGTGCGGAGTCTTCGCAGATCAGGATGCGCATGGCACCGTCACCTCCACCGTCGTCGGGCCCCCGCCGGGACTGTCGAGGCGGAACGTGCCGCCGACGCCGAGCACGCGATTGGCGATGCCGTCGAGTCCGCCGCCGGCGACGACGCGGGCACCGCCCACGCCGTTGTCTTCGATGCGGGCCCAGAGCGTGCCCTCCTCGCGCATCCGCACGAGCACGCGCGCTTCGGTCCCCCGAGAGTGCTTGGCGGCGTTGGTGAGCGACTCGGCGATGACGAAGTACACCGCGGCCTCGGCCGCCGGACCGCACCGGCCGGGAACGCGCACGTCGAGTGTGACCGGCACCGGCGAGCGGGCGGCGAGCGCCGACAGGGCGGCGTCGAGTCCGCGGTCGTCGAGGACCGAGGTGTGGATGCCACGGGCGAGCTGGCGCAGCTCGGTGATCGCGGCCTTCGTCGAGGTGTGCGCCTCGGCGATCAGCTCCTTGGCGGCCTGCGGATCGACGTCGACCTTCTGCTGGGCGAGGCCCAGCGTCATCCCGACCGAGACCAGTCTCGGCTGCACGCCGTCGTGGAGATCGCGCTCGATCCGGGTGCGCTCCACCTCGGCCGATCGCACCGCGCCGGCACGCTGCTCCTGGGAGAGTCGCGCCTCGTGGGCGAGCTGGGCTTCGCGGGAGGGGACGAGGATCGCCCGGCCGAGCACACCGTGCAGGATGGCGAGTCCCACGAGGGCGGCGGACGCGGCGAGCGCCCCGACGATGCCCACGGGCACGGCGAGAGCCGACCCCACGTCGAGGCCGATGCCGAACAGGCGCACGGTCTCGCCCGCGTACAGCGGTGCGAAGGCGCCGGCGATGCCGACGATGACGGCCGTGAGGAGCGGGACGACGAGAAGTCCGAGGACCGTCGAGACCGCGATGCTGGCAATGCCGCGCCACACGATCGGGTCGGTGAACTGCGCCCAGACCATGCGGAGGAATCCGCCGAATCCGGGGCGCGAAGAGCGGCGGACGCGGACCGGCGGCAGCTCCAGACCGTAGAGGCCGTCGACGCGGGCGTACTCGAGCCACGCGGTCGCGTACATCGCGTAGACGAGCACGTAGAGCAGCAGCAGGCCGACGCCGAGAAGGGGCACCAGGCCCAGTCCGACCCCCAGCAGGGTGAACAGCACGGTGAAGACGGCGGGACCGATCACGCCGAGCGCGGCGAGTTGCGCGAGCGATCCGGCGATCATCGCCGGAGCGGCCGGCCGGCGTCCGGGTGGGGAGTCGGGAGTGGTCATGTCGACAACGGTACGACCGGCCCCCGGCGGCGCGCGTCCGAGGGATCCGGAGATCCGACCGGGGGTTATCCCCCGTTCGCGGCTCCGCTCAGCGGCCTGACACCGACCCGAACAGGCGCGCGATGGGCGCAAGCACGAGCGGGCGTGCGGCGACCCAGGCGGCAGCAATCACCACGAGCGAGGCGGCGAAGATCCAGAAACCGGTCCAGTTGTCGGCGTAGGCGTTCGGATCGGCCGAGCCCTGCGCGGCGTACATGTGGTTGAGGTTGCGCAGCGCCCCGGTGGCGAAGACCAGCACGACGTGCACGAAGATGAACGCGACGAAGAAGAGCATCACCGGGAAGTGCAACGCGCGCGCCCACTCCACCGGATACACCCGGTTGAGCGTCTTGGCGTTCTTCGGCCACACCCCCGACATGCGCACGCCCGTGGCGATCGCCAGCGGTGCCGCGATGAAGACGACGCTGAAGTACGCCAGCTGCTGCAGGCTGTTGTAGTTCACCCACCCGTTCTCGGTGGGCCAGTCGAGCGTGAGGTACTGGATGCCGGCCGACAGCGCGTTGGGGAACACCTCCCACGAGGTCGGGACGAGCCGCATCCATTGACCCGTGAGGAACAGCAGCACCACGAACACGACGCCGTTGGCGATCCAGAGGATGTCGAGCGACTGGTGGAACCACAGGTTGAGGCTGATCTTGCGCTTGCGGTTCTTTCGCGGGGACCAGAACGCCGTCGGCCGCTTCTCGGTGCGCACGCGCAACCCGGTGCGGATGATCAGCAGGATGAAGAACGTGTTGAGGAAGTGCTGCCATCCGAGCCACGCGGGCAGACCCACCGGCGCGCCCTCCGGCAGGTGGTACTCGCCGGGGAACGCGGTGAGGAACGCCTGCAGCGGCTCGGTGCTCGCGAGCCACCGCATCGCCAGCACGAGCATCGCGGCCGCGTAGACCACGGCGATGCCACCGACGACCACCGCCCCGATCCACTGCAGGGGCGTGAAGGGACCCATGCGACGGGGTTCGGATGCGGGCGGCGCCGTCCGCGGCGCCCGCCCGTTCCACACCGTGCGCGTGAACGGCAGGGGCTGCGAGAGGTCGGCCCGCGCCGCCACGGCGGTGGCCGGCGTTTCGGGTGCACCTCCGGGTCTCGGCGTGGCATCCGTCTCGGGCGCCACCGCGGCGGGGGCCGGCCGGACGGGTGCCGGGGGCCACGGCTCCCCACCGCGAACCCGCGGCAGCCCGCGGCGGACAGCCCCGCCACCCACCGACTTCCCCTGTTCCGCAGTCGGGCTATCCCGTTCCGCAGTCACTTTCTGTGGGTCAAGCGCGCCCACACCCGCAGCTTCTGACTGCGGAGCGGCGGGCGCGGCAGGCGCGGCAGGCGCGGCGGGCTCGGTCGGCCGGGCCGTCGGCGCGACCGGTTCCGCCGCCGTGGTCTGCGGACCCAAAGCCGCCGCGCCAGCCGATGCCGCGGCGGAAGCGGAGGCGGGCGGCCACGGGTCGCCGCCCTTCACCCTCGGCAGGCCGCGGCGCAGCGTCGACGCCGCCGCGGACCCCACATCCCGCTCCGCAGTCACATTCGACGCATCCACACCCGAAACACCCGCAGAAACCGACTGCGGAACAGAACCGTGCACCCCCACATCCCGCTCCGCAGTCACATTCGACGCATCCACACCCGAAACACCCGCAGAAACCGACTGCGGAACGGGGGCGTCGGCGGGCGGCACCGCATTTACGGACGGAACGGGGGCGTCGACGGGCGGCCACGGCTCTCCGCTCGGCCGCCGCGGCAGCCCCTGCCGCACGGTGCGCGCGTAGGTCGCCATCCGCGCTACTTCCGCTTCGCCTCGAGCGCCGCGATCAGCTGCGGCACGATGGTGAAGAGGTCGCCGACGACGCCGAAGTCGGCGATGTCGAAGATCGGGGCGTCGCCGTCCTTGTTGATCGCGACGATCGTCTTGGCCGTCTGCATCCCGGCTTTGTGCTGGATCGCGCCGGAGATGCCGAGGGCGATGTACAGCTGCGGCGACACCGAGACGCCGGTCTGCCCGACCTGGAACGACGCCGGCACGTATCCCGCGTCGACCGCGGCCCGAGAGGCGCCGACGGCGGCGCCGAGGGCGTCGGCGAGCTGCTCGACGAGGGCGAACTTCTCTTCGGAGCCGAGCCCGCGGCCACCCGAGACGACCTTGGCCGCGCCGCGCAGCTCCGGTCGCGACGACGAGACGGCGGCCTCGGCGACGGCGCCCACGGTCGCGGCCTTCCGGCCCGACGGAGCGACCTCGAGCGTCTCGATGACCGGATCGGCGACGGCATCGGCGCGCGCCTCGATCGAGCCCTGGCGCACGGTGATGATGGGTGCCCCCCACGTGACGGACGCATCCACGTCGTACGACCCGCCGTACACCGAGTGGTGCGCGATCACGCCTTCGTCGTCGCGCGAGACACCGACGGCGTCGACGCACAGGCCGGATCGACGCCGGGCGGCGAGGCGCCCGGCGGCCTCGCGCCCTTCGATCGAGTGGGCCGTCAGGACCGCATCCGGGTCGACCAGCTCGACGGCCGCCGCCAGCGCGTCGACGGCCGGAACGGTGAGTCCCTCGCCCGCCGGGGCGACCAGCACCGTGCCGGCTCCGAGCGCCGCGGCATCGTGCGCCAGCTTCTCCGCGCCGACGAGGACGGCGATCGGCGTGCCGACCTGCGACGCGGCTCCGATCAGACCCGCGGCCGACTTCGTCAGCTCGCCCGCGGGCGTCGCCTCGAGGAGCACCAGCACCGCATCCTTCGCGTATTCCGCCATGTCGTCGCTCCTATGCCAGCCGGTTCTCGACGAGGAAGTCCGCGAGCTTCTCGCCGGCGTCACCCTCGTCGACGATCTTGACCCCCGCCGCCCGGGGCGGCTTCTCGGCGATGCCGATCATGATCGATCGCGACCACCGCGCGTCGAGCGGGTCGATGTCGAGATCCGCGAGGGTCAGCGTCTCGAAGGGCTTCTTCTTCGCGGCCATGATCCCCTTGAAATTGGCCATGCGCGGGTCGGGCAGCGCCTCGGTGATCGAGATCACCGCCGGGAGCGCCGCGGAGACCTCCATGGTCCCCGCGTCGCTCGCGCGCACACCTGCGACCTCCCCGTCGCCGATCCGCACACTCGTCAGCGCGGTCGCGGCGGGGATGTCGAGCAATTCGGCGATCATCGCCGGCAACACGCCGCCGGTGCCGTCGGTGGAGAGATTGCCGGTGATCGCGAGATCGAATCCGATGCGGTCCAGGGCTGCGGCGAGCACCTGCGAGGTGAGGCCGAGGTCGGCGCCGACGAGGCCCTCGTCGACGACCTGCACCGCGGATGCCGCCCCCATCGCGAGACCTCGGCGCAGCGACGTCGTCGCCGCCTCCGGCGCCATCGACAGCAGCACGACCTCGGCGTCGCCCGACGCGTCGGCATGGGCGAGAGCGACCTCGAGCGCCCGTTCACCGATCTCGTCGAGAACGCGGTCCCCGGCGTCGCGCTGCGCGAGGCCGGTCTCGAGATCGAGCACGCGGTCACCGTAGGTATCCGGGACCTCCTTGACCAGGACGACGATCTTCATCAGGCTCCGCTCCTTCGTCGTGTCGAGTCTATGCGCGTGCCACCGGCCGGGCCCGCTGGGCTAGCGTGGAGGCGACGACCCGGAGGTGGAGGATGGCCCGACAGCGCCCCCTGCCCATCGACCCGCTCGCCGAGGCGAAGCGCCAGTGGGTGGCTCACGGCTGGACGGATGCCGCCACCGGCATGTCGGTGGTCACCTCGGTGATCCGCGCGCAGCAGATCCTCATGGCCCGCATCGACGCGGCGCTGAAGCCGTTCGGCCTGTCGTTCGCGCGGTACGAGATGCTGCGGCTGCTCGCCTTCACGCGCGACGGGCGCATGCCGATGGCCAGCGCGATCGCCCGCCTGCAGGTGCATCCCACGAGCGTCACGAACACGGTGGACCGGCTCGTGCGCGCCGAGCTCGCCGCCCGCGAGCCGCACCCGGTCGACGGACGCGCGGCGATGCTCGTGCTCACCGACGCCGGCCGCGACGTGGTCGAGCGCGCGACGGTGGCGCTGAACGCCGAGGTGTTCGAGAACGTCGGTCTCGACGACGGCGACGCCGAAGAGCTCGCCGGCATCATCGCGCGGATGCGCAAGGACGCCGGCGACTTCACCGACCCGCGTCCGGTGCCCGACCCGCTCTGAGCTCCCGCGCATCCAGACCCGGGCGGGCGTCCGAGACCCGGGCGCACGCACCCCGGTCTCGGCGGTGCGCCCGGGCCTGGCGGATGAGCGGGTCGGCATCAGCGGTGGGTGAAGTGCGGCGGGCGCTTCTCGCGGAAGGCGGCCATGCCCTCCTTCTGGTCGGCGGTGTCGAAGAGCGCGGCGAAGGCCTGCCTCTCGTAGCGCAGCCCCTCCGCCAGCGACGACTCCTGCGCGGCGGCGAGGGCGGCCTTGGCGGCGTACAGCGACGGCAGCGACTTCTCGGCGATCGTCGACGCGGTCTTCTCCGCCTCCTCGATCAGGTCGGCGGCCGGCACGACACGTGAGACGAGACCGGAACGCTCGGCCTCGGCAGCATCCATCATGCGTCCGGTGAGGATGAGCTCGGCCGCCTTGTACGGGCCGATCGCGCGCAGCAGGCGCTGCGTGCCGCCCATGCCGGGGATGACGCCGAGGTTGATCTCGGGCTGACCGAATCTCGCGGTGTCGGCGGCCAGGATGACATCGCACATCATGGCGAGCTCGCAACCGCCGCCGAGGGCGTATCCCGAGACGGCGGCGATCACCGGCGTGCGCACCGCCGCGAAGCGCGCCCACTGGCCGAAGTGATCGTCCATCGTCATCTCGAGGCCCGACTTGTCGGCCATCTCCTTGATGTCGGCGCCGGCCGCGAACGCCTTCTCCGACCCGGTCAGCACGATCGCGCCGATGCGCTCGTCGGCGTCGAAGCGGGTGGCGGCGTCGACGACCTCGCGCATCACCGTCGTATTGAGCGCGTTGAGCGCATCGGGACGGTGGAGGGTGATCCAGCCGACGCGGCCGCGCGTGTCGGAACGGATGGTCTCGTAGTCGATCATGCGGTGCTCCTCGGATCGTCGGACGGGGCGCGGACGCTCTCGATGATGCCCGAGAAGTCGCGCCCGGCCCCACCGCCGTCGACGAATTCACGGTAGATCGTGCGGGCGAGCATGCCCATCCGCGCGTCGACGCCGGTGAGCTCGACGGCCTTCTCGGCGAGACCGAGATCCTTGTCCATGAGGGCGCCGGCGAACCCCGGTTCGAAGCCGCGGTTCGCGGGGCTCGACGGAACGGGCCCGGGCACCGGGCAGTTGGTGGTCAGCGCCCAGCACTGCCCCGACGCGTGAGCGGCGACGTCGAACAGCGCCTGGTGCGACAGACCGAGGCGCTCCCCCAGCACGAACGCCTCGGCCACCACGATCTGCGACGCCGCGAGGATCATGTTGTTGCACACCTTCGCCGCCTGCCCGAGACCCGGTCCGCCGCAGTGCACGACGCGCGCACCCATCACCTCCAGCAGCGGCCGTGCCGCGTCGACGTCGGCGCGCGCACCGCCGACCATGAACGTGAGCGTCGCGTTCTCGGCGCCGACCACCCCGCCCGAGACGGGCGCGTCCACGCTGCGGAGCCCCGCGGCCTCGGCGAGAGCATGCGCGGCGCGGGCCTCGTCGACGGCGATCGTGGAGCAGTCGACGAAGAGGATGCCGCCGGGGGCGGCGGCCAGCAGCCCCGGCCGCCCCGCACCGCCGCGGTAGGCGTCGATGACCTGGTGACCGGCGGCGAACATCGTGATGACGACCTCGGCGTCGGCAACCGCATCCGTCGCCGCGTTGACGACGCGCAGGCCGGCGGCCCGCGCCGCCTCCCGCGCGCCGGGCACCACGTCGAACCCGACGACGTCGTGCCCGGCGCCGACGAGGTTGCGGGCCATCGGCAGGCCCATGTGGCCGAGACCGAGGAACGCGACCCTCATCGCGAGGCCCCGATCAGCTCGCGTCCGATGATGACGCGCATGATCTCGTTCGTGCCCTCGAGGATCTGGTGCACCCGCAGGTCGCGCACGATCTTCTCGATGCCGTAGTCGTGCAGATAGCCGTACCCGCCGTGCAGCTGCAGGGCGTCGTTCGCGACGCGGAATCCGACGTCGGTGGCGAACCTCTTGGCCATCGCGCACTGCATCGACGCGTCGTCGGATCGCTCATCGAGCGCCGCCGCCGCATCGCGCACCATGCCGCGCGCGGCCCGCAGATCAGTGGCCATGTCTGCGAGCGCGAAGACGACAGCCTGCTTCTCGGCGAGCGGCTCGCCGAAGGTGAAGCGCTCCTGCACGTAGCGCGTCGCGCGGTCGAGGGCGGAGCGGGCACCGCCGATCGAACACGCGGCGATGCTCACCCGTCCTCCGTCGAGCGCGGACATCGCGATCCGGAACCCCTCGCCTTCCTCGCCGAGCATGGCCGAGGCGGGCACGCGCACCTCATCGAGGATGACCTGCGCCGTCGGCTGGGCGTTCCACCCCATCTTCTTCTCGCGAGCGCCGTAGGCCATGCCCTCCGCGTCGGCGGGGACGAGGAAGGCGCTGATGCCGCGCGCGCCGGGTTCGCCGGTGCGCGCCATCACCACGTACACGGATGCGACGCCGCCGCCCGAGATGAACTGCTTCACACCCGTGAGCACGTACTCGTCGCCGGAGCGGATCGCGCTGGTGGTGATGGCGGCGGCGTCCGACCCCGCCCCGGGTTCGGTGAGGCAGTACCCGCCGAAGTCGGCCATCGCCGTCAGACGCCGCAGCCACTGCTCGCGCTGCGCGCCCGACCCGTAGGTGTCGATCATCCACGCCACCATGTTGTGGATGCTGATGTAGGCCGCGACCGCCGGGTCCGCCGCCGCGAGCTCCTCGAAGATCAGCACGGCGTCGGAGCGAGACAGCGCGGAGCCGCCGGCGTCCTCGCGCACGGTGATCCCGCCGAGTCCGAGCTCGCCCGCGCGGTGCAGCACGTCTCGCGGGAAGTGCTTGCGCTCGTCCCACTCCAGAGCGTGCGGAGCGATCTCGGCGGCGGCGAAGTCCCGCACCGCATCGACGATGGCGGCGCGCTCCTCCGCTGTGCTCATCGACGGCGTACTCATCGACCCCGTCCCCACCGACGGCGTGCTCATCGACATGCGATCTCCTTCGATCTCATCGGTTTCGCTCACGAACAACGGCGCGCGCAGAGCATCTCGACTATTTTAGCTGGACATCCATCTATTTCCCAGGCCTTCCGATGATCATCGAGCAGTTGCACTCCGCCGCGGGAACGCCGATCAGGCTCGCTCGCGTTCGCCGATCGTTCACCCGGCGGCTACCGCAGCCCAATAGACCTGACGGGTATCCCTGCACACCCGACACCCGTCAGGACGGTCATGCCCTCAGCCACGTTCAGACGCGCGGTCGCCGTTGCCACCACGGCAGCAGCAACCTGTGCGCTCGCCTTCGTCCCGATCACCGCGGCCGGCGCCGCCGTGATCGATCCTCCCGTCACCGACACCAGCGAGAGCGCCACGCTCGAGCTGACGCCGATCGGCACGTACGAGACCGGCATCTTCGACGCTTCCGCCGCCGAGATCGTCCACTCCTACGGCGACCGCCTGTTCGTCGTGAACGCGCAGGCCGGCACGGTCGAGGCTCTCGACGCCGCCAACCCGTCGGTGCCGACGAAGATGTTCGACATCTCCAGCGCGGGCGTCGCCAACTCGCTCGCCGTGCGGGAGGACGGCCTCGGGGTGATCGCGTTCGAGGACGAGGACAAGACGGCGCCCGGACGCCTGGTGTTCTTCGATGCGGACTTCGTGCCGGACGGCGACGCCTCGCCGATCCTCGGAGAGGTCACCGTGGGCGCCCTCCCCGACATGGTCACCATCTCGGAAGACGGCACCTACGCGGTCGTCGCGAACGAGGGCGAGCCCGCCGACGACTTCTCGGTCGACCCGGAGGGTTCGATCGGCGTCGTCACGCTGCCCGCCGAGAAGGCGGCGCCGGCACAGGACGCCGTCCGCACCGCGGGATTCGACGCCTTCGAGGGGGAGAACCTTCCCGCCGACGTGCGCGTGTTCGGTCCCGACGTGGCCGCGCCCGATCAGGGCGAGACGGCGCTCGAGGCGAACCGCGTCAGCCGCAACCTCGAGCCCGAGTACGTCGCGATCGCCGACGGCACCGCCTACGCCGCTCTGCAGGAGGCCAACGCTGTCGCCGTCGTCGACCTGGCCTCGGCGACGGTCACCGACATCTGGCCTCTCGGCTTCAAGGACTACTCGGTGGAAACGCTCGACGCGAGCGACCGCGACCCCGAGGACGCGCCGACCTACAACCAGGCCTCCTACGAGGGGCTCTACGGCGTCTACATGCCCGACGGCATCGAGGCGTACGAGGTGGGCGGACAGACCTACCTCGTCACCGCGAACGAGGGCGACAGCCGCGAGTGGGGCGAGTTCATCGACGCCGTGCGCGCGAAGGACCTCGGCGACGTCGACGAGACCGACGCACCGGCCGTCTGCGAGACCATCCCACTCGCCGGGATGCTCGAGGACGAAGACCTCGGTCGCCTGAACGTCCTGACCGACATGGGCCTGAACGACGAGGGCACCTGCTTCGACGAGCTCTATACGCTCGGCGGACGCTCCTTCTCCATCTGGACCACCGACGGCGAGCTCGTTTTCGACTCCGGCAGCGACTTCGAGGAGGTCACCGCCGCAGCGGCCCCCGAGTTCTTCAACTCCAACCACACCGAGTCGAACCTCGAGGGGCGCAGCGAGGACAAGGGCCCGGAGCCGGAGAACCTCGCGATCGGCACCGTGGGCGACCGCACGTACGCCTTCATCGGCCTCGAGCGGGTCGGCGGCGTGATGACCTACGACATCACCGACCCGGCGAACGCGACCTACATGAGCTACCTCAACAACCGCGACTTCTCCGTCTCGGTGGAGGATGCGATCGACGACTACGATCCCGAGAACGCCGACCACCGGGCGACGCTCTCGAGCGCCGGCGACCTCGGTCCGGAGGGTCTGGAGTTCATTCCGGCCTCCCAGTCGCCGATCGGCGAGCCGCTGCTGGCAGTCGGCAACGAGGTGTCCGGCACCACGACCATCTACGCGATGGGGAACCCGAACGTCACCGAGATCGACGTCCTGACGATCAACGACTTCCACGGGCGCCTCGAGGCGGGCACGTCGGGCGAAGCCGGCGCCGGCGTTCTCGCGGGCATCGTCGAGGACTTCGAGGCCCGCAACCCGAACACCCTGTTCGTCTCGGCCGGTGACAACATCGGCGCATCGACCTTCACGTCGTTCTCGCAGCAGGACAACCCGACGATCGACGCGCTCCTCGAGGCGGGCCTGGATGTCGGCGCTGTCGGCAACCACGAGTTCGACCGCGGGTTCGCCGACCTCAGCGACCGGGTGATCCCCCGATTCGGCGGGAACACCGACGACACCGTCACCGAGGAGGAGATCGCGGCGGGGCTGCCCTACAACCTGGGCGCGAACGTCTACGACAGCGAGACCGGCCTGCCGGTGCTTCCGGAGTACGCGATCAAGACGGTCGACGGGGTCGACATCGGGTTCATCGGAACCGTCACGCCGGACACCGCCACCATGGTCGACCCGGCCGGGATCGAGGGGATCGAGTTCGGTGACGAGCTCGAGGCGGCCAACCGCGTCGCCGCGCAGATCGCCGACGAGACCGACGTGCTGATCCTGCTCACCCACTCCGGTGCGGCCACGAGCGACTGCGAGGCCCTCGCGGCCGACCAGGCAGGCTTCGGCTCGCTCGCCACCGGCGCCTCGGCCGACATCGACGCGATCGTCTCGGCGCACACGCACCAGACCTACGCGTGCGACGTCGCCGTCGAGGGGACCGACGGCGACACCCGCCCGGTCATCCAGGCCTTCGAGTACGGCAAGGCGATGGGCCTGCTGAACATCGACTGGGACACCCAGGCCGAGGAGCTGATCTCCATCCAGGCATCCACGTTCCTCACCGCCGGACTCGCCGAGCCCGACGCCGAGGTGCAGGCGATCGTCGACGCGGCGGTCGCCGAGGCCGACGAGGTCGGCTCCGTGCCCGTCGGAGAGATCAGCGCCGACATCCTTCGCGGCGGCACACCGTCGGGAGCGGACCGCGGCGTGGAGTCGTCGATGGGCAACTGGGTCGCCGACGTGTACCTCTGGGCCACGTCCAACCCGTCCTACGCCGGCACCCCCGCCGAGATCGCCCTGATGAACCCGGGCGGCCTGCGCGCCGACCTCGCCTACGCGCCTGACGGCGTCATCACCTACAAGGAAGCGGCCGAGGTCCAGCCCTTCGCGAACACCCTCGTGACGATGACCCTGACGGGCGCGCAGATCGAGGAGATCCTCGAAGACCAGTGGAAGGCCGAGGGCGACCGCCCGAAGCTGCACCTCGGCGTCTCCGAAGGATTCACCTACGAGTACACCGAGTCCGACCCGCGCTCCGGCGACATCACCGAGATGTTCTACGAGGGCGAGCCGATCGCAGCCGATGACACCTTCACCGTCGTCACGAACTCCTTCGTCGCCAACGGCGGAGACGGGTTCCCGACGTTCACCGAGGGCACCGACCGCACCGACACCGGGCAGGTCGACCTCACGGCCACCGTCGCCTACTTCGAGGCGTTCGACGTCGTCGACCCGGCGCCGCTCGGTCGCGCGATGGTCGCCGGTTCGGAGAACCCCGGGGGCGAGACCCCCGGGGGCGAGAACCCCGGCACCGGCAACCCCGCTCCCGAGCCGACCGACCCGGGCGGGGAGCTCCCGGGCACCGGCGAGCAGACCGGTGGGGACTGGGCCGAGGTGACGCTCAGCAACGACGGCCGGGTCGAGCAGGGCGGAACCCTGACCGTCACGCTGACGGGCCTCGAGGCCGGCCAGCAGGTCGCCGCCACCCTGTTCAGCGACCCCATCGAGGTCACCGGCATCCCGGCGGCGAGCACGGATGGCAGCATCCGCTTCTCGGTCGAGATCCCGGCGGACTTCGAGCTCGGTGCGCACCGCCTGGTGATCACCACCGACGGTGAGGACCCGATCGAGATCGGTGTCGACGTCGTCGAGGAAGGCGCCCTGGCCGCCACCGGCGCGGAGCTGCCGTGGGGCATCGCCCTGGGC
Source organism: Microbacterium sp. UBA1612 (assembly GCF_002321605.1). Lineage (NCBI taxonomy): Bacteria > Bacillati > Actinomycetota > Actinomycetes > Micrococcales > Microbacteriaceae > Microbacterium > Microbacterium sp. UBA1612. Next base: position 16,834 of record NZ_DCMW01000012.1, on the reverse strand, counting down.
GGCGCGTTCCTCCTCGTCGCCGGCGGTGTCGCCTTCGCGATCCGTCGTCGTCAGACCGCGTAACCCGCATCCCTCCGACGGCCCTCGATCCCCACAAGGGGTCGAGGGCCGTCGCCGTCTCCCCCGCTGTCTCCGCCGCCTCCGCCGCTGCGGGGTCAGAGGCGTTCGAGGATCGTGGCGTTCGCGAGACCGCCGCCCTCGCACATGGTCTGCAGGCCGTAGCGCCCGCCGCACTGCTCGAGCGCATCGACCAGGGTCGCCATCAGCCGGGTCCCGGATGCGCCGACGGCGTGCCCGAGGGCGATCGCTCCGCCCCACGGGTTCACGATCTCGGGATCGACGTCGAACTCGCGCTGCCACGCGAGCGGCACCGAGGCGAAGGCTTCGTTCACCTCGAACACGTCGATGTCATCCACAGCCAGGCCGCTGCGGTCGAGGATGCGGCGGGTCGCCGGGATCGGTCCGGTCAGCATGAGCAGCGGATCGTCGCCGACGACCGCGAACGAGTGGAAGCGGGCGCGCGGCGTAAGGCCGAGGGCCGCGGCCGTCTCCTCCGCCATGATGAGCACGGCCGACGCGGCATCCGTCAACGGCGAGGAGGAGCCGGCGGTGATGCGCCACTCGACCCGCGGAAAGCGCGCCGCGAGCTCGTCGGTGCGGAACGCCGGTGACAGCCCGGCGAGCGCGTGCACCGTCGTGCCCTCGCGCACCGTCTCATCGAACGCGACCGCGTCGGATCCGCCCGCGAGCACGGGGGTCACCTGGCGATCGAACCACCCGCGCCGCCAGGCCTCGGCCGCGCGCCGGTGGGACTCCGCGGCGAAAGCGTCGAGCTCGTCACGCATGATCTCCCAGCGGTCCGCGATGAGCTCCGCCGACACCCCCTGGTTCACCAGCCCCTCGGGGTAGCGGCGACGGATGCCGTCCGGCACACTGCCGCCGGCGGTCGACGATCCGAGCGGCACCCGGCTCATCGATTCGACACCGCCCGCGATGACGACGTCGTAGGCGCCCGCGATCACCCCCTGCGCGGCGAAGTGCGCGGCCTGCTGGCTCGACCCGCACTGACGATCGATCGTCGTGGCCGGAACCCTCTCGTCGAATCCGGCGGACAGCACGGCCTGGCGCGCGATGTTCATCGCCTGATCGCCGAGCTGGCTGACGCATCCCAGGATGACGTCATCGACCTGCGCGGACTCGAGTCCGTTGCGTTCGAGAAGCGCGGTGAGCACGATACCGGCGAGGTCGGCGGGGTGGACCCCGCTCAGCGCCCCGCCGGGCTTTCCCCGGCCCGACGGTGTGCGGACGGCGTCGACGATGACGGCGGATCGCATGTCGCGATCCTCTCACGCCGCGTCGCCGCGGGACAGATCAGCCCGCGGCCTCCTCGGGGCGCTCGGCGACGTCGACGGCGGCGGTGTCGGGCACGTACCCGGCCACGTGTCGTTCATCCGGCCCGCTGTAGTCGGACAGGGGACGGATGAGCGCATTCGAGGCCTGCTGCTCCATGATGTGCGCCGTCCAGCCCACGACGCGCGCGGCGACGAACAGCGGCGTGAAGGTGGGGGTGTCGAAGCCCATGAGGTTGTAAGCGGGCCCAGACGGGTAGTCGAGGTTCGGGTAGATGCCCTTGCGCTCGATGAACTCCGCCTCGAGGGCGTCGTAGAGCGCGGCGACCTCCGGGCGGTCGTAGTGCGACACGAGGGAGTCGAGAGCGGCCTTCATGGTCGGCACGCGGGAGTCGCCCCGCTTGTAGACGCGGTGGCCGAAGCCCATGATCTTGCGCTTGCCGGCGAGGGCGTCATCCAGCCACGGCGAGACGTTTCCGGCGTCGCCGATCTCGTCGAACACGTGCAGCACCGCCTCGTTCGCGCCGCCGTGCAGCGGGCCCTTGAGGGCGCCGACCGCGCCGGTCACGGCGGAGTACAGGTCGCTCAGGGTCGACGCGATCACCCGCGCGGTGAAGGTGGACGCGTTGAACGAATGCTCGGCGTAGAGGATCATCGACCGGTTGAACGCGTCGACGACGACGTCATCCGGCACCTCGCCGAAGGTCATCCAGAGGAAGTTCGCCGCGTAATCGAGGTCGTCACGCGGGGCGATGAGGCCTTCGCCCCGACGACGACGCTGACCGTAGGCGACGATGGCCGGCAGCACGGCGAACAGCCGGATGCTGCGGACGAGGTTCTCCTCGGCGCTGCCGGAGGCATCCATCACCGAGCCGAGACCGGCGAGATCCTGCGCGCCGATCACGCTCACGGCGGTGCGCACCTCGTCCATCGGGTGCGCGTCGAGCGGCACGAGGTCGATCGCCGCTCGGACGTCGTCGGCGAGCTCCCGGTGCGCGCGTTCGGTGGAGCGGAGCTCGGCGAGCTGGTCGGCCGTGGGGAGCTCCCCGTTCCACAGCAGGAACGCGACCGCCTCGAACGGCTGCGTGGCGGCGAGCTCCTGCACCGGGTAGCCGCGATAGAGGAGGCTGTTGGTCTCGGGGTTCACCTTCGAGATGGCGGTCTCGTCGGCGACCACGCCCACGAGTCCCTTGCGGATGTCTGTCACGGTCACTCCTTCGTGTCGTCCCTGCGGGCTGCGTGTCCCACTTTCTGTCGGCATGAAGGCCTATGGCAGCGGGAAGTGGGACATGGTGTGGCTGATCAGGGGGATGGGCGGTAGGTGAAGATGTCCTGGTCGAAGCGGTTGTACCCCTCGTAGTCGATCAGGTCGTAGAGATCGGCGCGGTGCTGCATGCGACCCAGCTGCGAGGTCAGATGCCCCTCGTCGACCAGCGTATCGAGAGCATCGGATGCCGCACCCATCGCCATCCGCAGCAATGACACCGGCCAGATGACCATGTTCACCCCGACGGAGGCGAGCTGGTCGACCGAGAAGAGGTCGGACTTTCCGAACTCGGTCATGTTCGCCAGGATCGGCACGTCCACGGCCTCCCGCATCGCCGCGAACTCCTCCAGCGTGCGCATCGCCTCGGGAAAGATCGCGTCGGCGCCGGCCTCGACGAGCGCGCGAGCGCGGTCGGTGGCGGCATCCAGCCCCTCGACGGCGCGGATGTCGGTGCGCGCCATGATGAGAAAATTGGGATCGCGCCGCGCGTCGACGGCCGCGCGGATGCGCTTGATCGCCGTGTCGTCATCGACGACGCTCTTGCCGTCGAGGTGTCCGCAGCGCTTCGGATTGACCTGATCCTCGATGTGCGTTCCGGAAAGGCCCGCGTCTTCGAGGGTCTGGATCGTGCGGGCGACGTTCATCGGCTCGCCGAATCCGGTGTCGGCGTCGATGATCGCCGGCAGCTCGGTCATGCGGGCGATCTGCGCGCCGCGCGCGGCCACCTCGGTGAGGGTCGTGAGGCCGATGTCGGGGAGGCCGAGGTCGGCGGAGAGCACGGCGCCGGAGATGTACACGCCCTCGAAGCCCTTGCGCTCGATCAGGCGCGCGCTCAGCGGGTTGAAGGCCCCGGGGAACCGGAGGAGCTCACCCGAGGCGAGGCGTTCCCGGAACAGGCGGCGCTTCTCGTGCGGCGGCGTCTGCGCGTACAGCATCAGAAGAGGCCCTTCGGGGCGGGTGCGGTGGCGAGCACCCCGAGCTTGGCGACGATCGACAGCTGCCGCACCTCGTCGGCGGTCAGCTCCGGAAGGCGCTGCACCAGCTCGAGGAAGCGCTCGATCTCCGCCTCCTCGAGCACCGGCTCGGCGAGCGTACGGAACTTGGCGATGTAGTCCTCGCGGGCGAACGGCCGCGCGCCGAGGGGGTGGGCGTCGGCGACGGCGATCTCGTCCTCGACCGTCGAGCCGTCGGCGAGCGTGATGACCACGCGCCCGCCGAAGGCCTTCTCGGCCGGGTCGATCGAATGGTAGCGCCGTGTCCACTCCTCGTCTTCGGCGGTCGTGACCTTGTGCCACAGCGCCACGGTGTCTTCCCGGCCCGCACGCTCCGGCGTGTAGGAGTCGACGTGGTGCCAGCCGCCGTCCTGCAGGGCGACGGCGAAGATGTACGGAATCGAGTGGTCCAGCGTCTCGCGCGAGGCCGTCGGATCGTACTTCTGCGGATCGTTCGCCCCCGAGCCGATCACGTAATGCGTGTGGTGCGAGGTGTGCAGCACGATCGCCTCGACGTTCGCGGGGTCCGCGAGCTCCGGGCGCTCGCCGTGCAGCTTGCGCGCCAGATCGATCCACGCCTGCGCCTGGTACTCGGCCGAGTGCTCCTTGGTGTACGACTCCAGGATGGCGCGCTTGGGCTCGCCCTCGCCCGGCAGCGGCACGTCGTACGAGGCATCAGGGCCGTCGAGCATCCAGGCGATGACCCCGTCCTCCCCCTCGTAGATCGGGGAGGGGGATGTCTCGCCGCGCATCGCACGGTCGACGGCCTCGATCGCCATCTTGCCGGCGAACGCGGGCGCGTGCGCCTTCCACGTCGAGATCTCGCCCTTGCGCGACTGACGCGTGGCGGTGGTGGTGTGCAGCGCCTGTCCGACGGCCTGGTGGATCGTGTCGACATCGAGGCCGAGCAGCGTTCCGATTCCCGCAGCAGCCGACGGGCCGAGGTGTGCGACGTGATCGATCTTGTGCTTGTGCAGGCAGATCGCCTTCACGAGGTCGATCTGGATCTCGTATCCCGTCGCGAGGCCCCGCACGAGCGCCGCCCCATCGGCGCCGACGTGCTGGGCGACGGCGAGGATCGGCGGGATGTTGTCACCGGGATGCGAGTAGTCCGCGGCCAGGAAGGTGTCGTGGTAGTCCAGCTCGCGCACGGCGACCCCGTTCGCCCACGCCGCCCATTCTGGGCTCGAGCGGCGCTCGAGCGCGCATCCGAAGATCGTCGCGCCCGCGCCGCTGATGGAGACCGCGTGATCGAGCGCCTGCTGGCGCGCGGCCGAGACCGGGCGACGGCTGAGCGAGGCCGCCGCGACGGCGGCGTTGTCGATGATGCGGTTGATGATCATGTCGCGCGTCTCGTCGTCGACCTCGACGGGGTCGGCGGCGACCTGTGCGATGTGCCACGCGAGCTGTCCGTCGCGCGCCAGGTTCTCGTCGCTGCGGTGGACACGGGTGTGGTGCAAGACGCTCATGGGACGAGCCTTTCAGAAACGGTGGCGGGAAGGGAGCCGAGGATGCCCTCGAGCGCGTTGTGGAGGTGCACGTGCGTCGCGTGAGCGGCCAGGTCGGCGTCGCGCTGCGCGATCGCCGAGGCGATCAGTCGGTGCTCGGTCACCGACGCGCGTACCCGGTCCGGGCGATCGCGGGCCAGCCGTCGCACGCGCACGAGGTGGGTGCGCACCGTTCGCAGCGCAGAGGTGAGGTGATCGTTCGCGACGGCGGCGTCGAGGGCCCGGTCGAAGTCGCCGATGAGGCGCGTGTAGGCGTCGGGGTCGGCGTGCGCGTCGATGTCGGCGAAGGCGCCTGCCAGGTCGGCGAAGACCCGTGGTTCACCGCGTTCGGCGGCCAGCCGCGCCGCCTGCTCCTCCAGCGCCCGTCGCACCTCGAACAGGGCGCGGATGTCGTCGGCGTCGACGCCGGCGACCACCGTGACCCGGGGCGACTGCTGGGTCACCAGCCCGTCGGCGGCCAGTCGCGCCAGCGCCTCGCGCATCGGGGTGCGGGATACGCCCAGCCTCGCCGCCTGCTCGGTCTCGCCGAGGACGGCGCCGGGCGCGAGCGCGCCGGATTGGATGTCGTCGAGCAGCGCGCCGTAGGCACGGTCGCTCGCGCGCACCCGCACTCCGTCGTCACTCCCCTGCATCCCCTCAGTGTATGCACTGAAGCGCCATCGAGGGCCGAAGTCGACGAGAGAACGGCCTTGTGTATACCGATGACGCGCCAGGGATCACCGCGAACGGACGACGGTGCGGCGCGGTCGCGGCCCCGAGGTAGCGTGGGGAGAGTGACTGAACCCTCTCCCTATGTCGTCGCCACCGACGGGGCCTGCAAGGGCAACCCCGGCCCCGCGGGATGGGCGTGGGTCGGCGAAGACGGGCACTGGGCGGCGGGAGCGATCCCCGCCGGCACCAACAACATCGGCGAGCTCACCGGACTGCTCAAGGCCATCGAAGACCACGCCGACGTCGCTCACCTCGTCGTGCAGGCCGACTCGCGGTATGCGATCGACACCTATCAGAAGTGGATGGACGGCCACCGCCGCCGCGGCTGGAAGACCTCGACGGGTGCCCCCACGAAGAACGTCGACCTGCTCGAGCAGCTCATCCGCGCCCGCGATGCGCGGCGCGCGGCCGGACTCCCCGACGTCGTGCTCGAGCACGTGCGCGGCCACTCGGGGCACGTGCTGAACGCGTGGGCGGACGAGCGGGCGGTGCGCGCGTCCGAGCACGCCGCGAAGGGCACGGCGAGCGCGTGGTCCTCGCTCGGGTCCCACGATCGCATCGACGTCTCGACCGCCCCGAAGAACGGTCGCTGACCGCTCCGCATCCGCGACAAACGCGCTCTCAGGCGCCGGCGTCCGCCAGCCGGTCGAGGAGCGCGTCGAGGGCGGGGCGCTGACCCTTCACGAGCCGCTCCCGCGCCACATCCGCACCGACCCACTCGACCCGGTCGACCTCGGGGAAACGCTGCGTGCGCCCCGAACGCGGCGGCCACTCCATCTCGAACTCCCCGAAGCCGTCGCTCGGGGCGGCGAACCCGTCTCCGTCGGCGACGAACACGGTCACGCGCTTTCCCGACGAGTACGGGAACGTGCCGAGTTCGGCGGCGGGAGCATCGGGCGGATCGACGCCGAGCTCCTCTCGGAACTCCCTCGCCGCCGCATCCCACGCACTCTCGGCGTCCGGGTCGAACTCGCCCTTCGGGATGCTCCACGCGGCGGCCTCCTTCGCCGACCAGAACGGACCGCCCATGTGGGCGATCAGCACCTCGACGGCGGATGCACCGGCATCCGTTCCGTCGGCGGAACGACGAAGGCGGTACAGGAGGAGTCCGGCACTGTGCACCGTCATCTCCCGCACCGCCCTCGATCGGTCCGGCTCAGACCAGGCGCTTCTTGGGCGAGGTCTCGTACGTGATCTCGGCGTCGTCCTCGACGACACCGTTCAGCGCCTCGTCGATGGCCGACATCACGCCCTCGTCGAGGGTGACGCCGGAGGCCTTGACGTTGTCGGCGATCTGCTCGGGACGCGACGCGCCGACGAGGGCCGCGGCGACGTTGTCGTTCTGCAGCACCCACGCGATCGAGAGCTGCCCCATGCTGAGCCCGAGGTCGTCGGCGATGGGCTTCAGCTTCTGCACCGCGGTGAGCGTGTCGTCGTTCAGGAAGCGCTTGATGAAGTTCGCGCCGCTCTTCTCGTCGGTCGCGCGCGAACCCGCCGGCACCGGTTGGCCGGGCAGGTACTTGCCGGTCAGCACGCCCTGCGCCATCGGCGACCACACGATCTGCGAGATGCCGAGCGCGCGCGAGGTCGGCACGACCTTGCCCTCGATCACGCGCCACAGAGCCGAGTACTGCGGCTGGTTCGAGATGAGCTGAACGCCGAGCTCCTTCGCCAGCGCGTGGCCCTCGCGCAGCTGCTCCGCCGTCCACTCGGAGACGCCGATGTACAGCGCCTTGCCCTGACGGACGACGTCGGCGAAGGCCTGGAAGGTCTCCTCGATGGGCGTCTCGTCATCGAAGCGGTGCGCCTGATAGAGGTCGACGTAGTCGGTGCCGAGGCGCTGCAGCGAGGCGTCGATCGACTCGAAGATGTGCTTGCGGCTCAGGCCGGTGTCGTTCGGCCCCTTCGGACCGGTCGGGAAGTAGACCTTGGTGAAGATCTCGAGGGATGCGCGCCGCTGACCCTTGATGGCCTCGCCGAGAACGCTCTCGGCGGCGCCGTCGGCGTAGACGTCGGCGGTGTCGAAGGTGGTGATGCCCGCATCGAGAGCGGCGTGGACCGTCTTCACGGCGGCGTCGTTCTCGACCTGTGAACCGTGGGTGACCCAGTTGCCGTAGGTGATCTCGGAGACCTTGAGGCCGCTGTTGCCCAGGTAGCGATAGTTGACCATGGGCACCACGCTACCGGCGCCCGAGGACACTCCGGCGGGGTTCGCCACCGGCGTCATCCGCCGTCGCGTCGGCGCAGCGCGCGGCGCAGACTGCGCACGAGCAGAAGGAGCCCGCCGAGCCCCACGAGACTGCCGAGGAAGGGGAAGGCGCCGACGTTGCCGGTGAGCATCGGACCGTCGCCGGACACGGTCAGACTGATGCCGACGGCCAGCAGCGCCACCCCGACGACGGTCACGAGGAAGCGGTTCAGCTGCTCCTCGAGCCACCCGCGCTCGCCGGACCCCTCGAGGGAGCGCAGCCGCACGGAGAAGGTGCCGTCCTCGAGCGAGCGGGTGACGTTCTCGAGCCGCCGCGGCAGGCGCCGGAGCTCCTCGCCCGCGAGCATGAGGTGCGCCTGCGCGCCGAGGGCGGCGTTCTTCGGATCGAACGTCGCCCGCGCGAAGTGCGGTGCGCGCTCCAGCGCGTGCCCGACCATGTCGTAGTCCGGCACGAGGCGCCGGAGCGTCCCCTCCAGCGACGACAGCGTGCGCAGCACGAGCAGCAGCGACGGCGGGATGGACAGGCGATGGCGGCGCAGCACGTCCACGAGCGCACGGAAGATGTTCTCGTCGACCTGGGCGTTCTGCATACGGGTGAGGATGACGCCGATGTCGTGCTGCAGCGCCACGTGGTCGACGGCCCCGGTCTCGGGCGCGCACATGAGCAGGATGACGTTCGTGGCGGCGACGTCGTCATCCGCCGACAGGGCCAGCAGCAGCGGGATGAGCATGCGGCGCAGGCTCCGCTCGCTCACGCCGACGGCACCGAAATCGATGAGCGCGACGGTGCCGTCGTCCTGCAGGATGAGGTTCCCCGGATGCAGGTCGGCGTGGAAGACCCCGCGCACCGCGATCTGCTCGAACACCGACTCGAGCACGCCGTCGGCGAGCCGGCGCGCCTCGTCGGGATCGAGGGAGCCGGTCGCGATGCGGCTGAACGGCGTGCCGGTTATGCGCTGCTGCACGATCATGCGGCTCGTGCACCACGGCTCGTACAGGATCGGCACGGCGAGGGTCATGGACGACGATCGCGCGATCGCGCCGCGCAGCATCTCGGTATTGGCCGCCTCGACCCGGTAGTCGAGCTCGTCGCTCAGCGCGCGGGAGAACTCCGCCGCGAGAGCGACCGCCCCGTAGTCGCGGGCCCAGTCGGTGCGCGCCTCGGCGGTGCGCGCCAGCCGCTCGAGGATGTCGAGATCCGTCGTCACCTGCGCTCGGGCGCGCGGGCGCTGGATCTTCACGACGACCTCGTCGCCGGGTTCTTCGCCGTCGCCGCGCAGTCGCGCGGTGTGAACCTGGGCGACCGACGCCGCCGCCAGCGGCTGCGGGTCGATCGAGGCGAAGACCTCGTCGATCGGCCGGCCGAGCTCGGCCGTGATCGCCGCCTCCGCCTCGGCCCACGGGATGGGCGTGGAATCCATCTGCAGGGTGGACAGCGCATCCACCAGGTCACGAGGCAGCACGTCTTCCCGCGAGGACAGCACCTGCCCGAGCTTGACGAAGGTGACACCCGCCTCGTTCAGCGCGGCGATTAGCGCCGAGGCGAGCTCGTCATCTCCGCCGTGCCGGTTCTGGAACGCGCCGAGCCCGTGGCGCGAGGCGATCGCGAGGATCTGCGCGTAGCGGCGGGCGCGATCTCGCCGGCGGAAGGCATCCCTGATCGCCGACACCGGATTGCGCACCCGGTGCGACGGCCACAGGAACTCGAGCGTCACGATGACCACGACGACGATCGCGAAGATCCAGCCCGCGACGAGCGCGAGGAAGGCCAGCGCGATCGGGCCGCTCACCGTCACGTCGTCGTCGAGGTCGAGCACGTCGGTCTCGCGCATCGCCCACGTCGCCAGCGGTAGGCACGCGAGGAAGACGATCAGCGCGGTGAGGGATGCTCGGATCCACCCGACCTGCCCGTCGAGCAGACGGCGGCTCACCCAGGCGGCCGCGACCGTGAAGATCAGCGTGATCAGGACGAATGCGACCCAGGCCCACATGAGGCCAGTGTGTCAGCCGACGGCGGCGGCCGCTTGGTCTTCTTCCGTGGCGACCAGCTGACCGCAGGCCCCGTCGATCTCCTTGCCGCGGGTGTCGCGCAGGGTGGTGGGGATGCCGGCGGCGTTCAGGCGCCGCACGAATTCCGCCTGCACCGGCTTCTCCGACGACGTCCAGACCGAGCCGGGCGTGGGGTTCAGCGGGATCGGGTTCACGTGCACCCATCCGCGGCCTCGCGCATTGAGCTTCTCGGCGAGCAGATCGGCGCGCCAGGCATGGTCGTTCATGTCCTTGATGAGCGCGTACTCGATCGAGACGCGGCGCCCCGTGGCGTCGAAGTAGGCCCGGGCGGCATCCAGAGCCTCGTCGACCTTCCAGCGGGAGTTCACCGGGATGAGCTCGTCGCGCAGCTGGTCGTCGGGCGCGTGGAGCGAGAGGGCGAAGGTGACCGGGATCTCCTCCTTCGCGAGCTTCGTGATCGCCGGCACCAGGCCCACGGTCGAGACCGTGATGCCGCGCGCGCTCATGCCGAGCCCGTGCTTCTGATCGGTCATCACCCGCACCGCCTGCATGAGGCGGGCGTAGTTCGCCAGCGGCTCGCCCATCCCCATGAAGACGATGTTGGTGACCCGCTCGTCGGGATGCTCCGGCTCGCCGAGCTCACCGGCGCGGATGAGGGCGTTGGCGCGAACGACCTGATCGACGATCTCGGCGGCGGACATGTTGCGTGTGAGCCCGGCCTGGCCGGTGGCGCAGAACGGGCAGTTCATGCCGCATCCGGCCTGGCTCGACACGCACAGCGTGATGCGGCCCGGGTAGCGCATCAGCACCGACTCGACGAGGGCGCCGTCGTGCAGCTTCCACAGGAACTTGATCGTGTCGCCGCGGTCGGTGGTCAGGCGCCGCACCTCGCTCAGGAGCGGCGGCAGCATCCCGGTGACGAATTCCTCGCGGTTCGCCGCCGGCAGGTCGGTCATCCGGTCAGGGTCGGCGGTGTAGTGCGTGAAGTAGTGCTTCTCGAGCTGCGCGGCGCGGAACCCGGGCAGTCCGAGCTCCTTCACCTTCTCCACGCGCTGCTCGGCGGTGAGGTCGGCCAGGTGCACCGGCGGCTTGCCGCGCTTGGGGCTGGCGAACTGCAGCAGCGGACGCCCCTCGGCGTCCTTCTTCTGCGACCACCCCTCGGTCTTCGGGCGCACCTGCCGCACGGCTGCGGCCTCGGGCGGCGTCGTGGATCGCACGGGCGGCTGTTCGGGCATGTTCCGAGGGTAGGGGACGCACCTGCACGCTGTCTGTCCACCTCTCACCCGCGCGCGGTGAATTCGACAGGAGAATCTGGGCGGCAGCCGCCGATTTCGGCCCGTCTCCGGCCGCGGGGCGACGGATCTCCTGTGTTGTTCACGGCGAGCGCCTCGCCCGGCCCGGGTAGGGTCGAGGGGGCCTCGCCGCGGGGCCGGGCGGGAGAACGATGAGCACGGGGCGAATCGCCTTCCTCGATGTCGACGGCACGATCCTCGACCACGGCCGCACCGTCGCCGCCTCGACCGTCGACGCCGTACGCGCCGCCCGCGCGGCGGGACATCTCGTGTATCTGTGCACGGGGCGGTCGGCCGGCGACATCCATCCCGACGTCGCCGCGATCGGCTTCGACGGCGCGATCACGAACGGCGGCTCCTATGCCACCAGCGGCGACGACGTCGTGGTCGCTCGCCCCATGCCACGGGATGCAGTCGATCGTCTGCAGACGTGGTTCACCGAGGCCGGCGTTCCGTACTTCCTGCAGACGAACGACGGCGTGTACGCCTCGGCGCGCGTGCGTGAGATGATCGCCGCCTTCGTCTCGCGGTGGCAGAGCGCGCACTCGGGCGACGAGCCGCAGACGTCACCCCAGCGACCGCCGCGATTCGGCGACCTCGCCGAGGTCGATCTCGGCACCATCGCGAAGGCGGTCTTCGTGAGCGACGATCCCGACACCGTCGACCGGGCGACCGCGGCGCTCGGCGACCGCTTCCACGTGGTGGCCGGAAGCATGCCGCTGCCGGGTGGCACCAACGGGGAGATCGGGATGCTCGGCGTCACCAAGGGCTCCGCCATCGAGGCGGTGCTCGAGCACCTCGGCCTCAGCCGCGGCGACGCGATCGGCGTCGGCGACAGTTGGAACGACGTCGAGATGTTCCAGGTGTGCGGCACCGGCATCGCGATGGGGAACGCGCCCGACGCGCTGAAGGCCCTCGCCGACGATGTGACGACGAGCGTGTCCGCCGACGGTGTGGCGAACGCCTTCCGTCGCCACGGCCTCATCTGACGCGGGCCCGCGCGCCGCGCGCATCCGCCCCGCCCGCACCGCCCACGCCGCGCCGCCCGCACCGCCCCGCGCCGCCGCTCGCCCGCGACGCCCCGCCCGTGCCGCGCCGCCCGCACCGCCCCGCATCACACCGAGAAACGCCGTTCGCCGCGAGAAACCACGCGTCGCGGCGTTTCTCGCGCGGTTCGGCGTTTATCGGCAGCTTCCGACCCGCGAGCGCAACCCCACGACCTACCGTCCGCCGGGGCCGTAGCGTCGAGACCGTGACCGACGTGCGAGAGATCCGGCCCGCCGACGCCGGAGAAGTCCTGACCCTGCAGCGCGCCGCCTTCGTGCAGGAGGCCCTGATCTACGGCGACCCGGATATGCCTCCGCTGACGCAGAGCCTCGAGGAGCTCGAACACGAGCTGACCGAGAACCTGGGCTGCGTCGCGGTCGACGGGTCGCGGATCGTGGGTGCCGTGCGCGCCCGTGTGGATGGCGGCCTGCTGCTCATCGGGCGGATCTCCATCGCTCCCGACCAGCAGGGGAACGGGATCGGAACAGCGCTGCTGACGGCGGTCGAGCGCCGTGGCCGGGCAGCCGGCGCCAGCGAGGCGGAGCTGTTCACCGGCTCGCTCAGCGAGGCGAATCTGCGCCTGTACGAACGCGAGGGCTATCGCGAGAGGCAGCGCGTCGACGAGGGCGACGGCATCGCCCAGGTCTTCCTCCGCAAGCCTCTCGTCTGACTCCGTCGACGCCGCACACCCCGAACCGAGAAACACCGAACGCGCCGAGAAACCACGCATCGCCGCGTTTCTCGCGAGGTTCGGCGTTTGTCGGCACGGTCGAGAGCGGATGCGCTGGGCGCGGGTCAGAGGAAGATGTCGGGGAAGAGCTCGTCGTCGGGGGTGCCGGGCGTCGCGGCGTAGCCGGAGAGATCGGTCACGCCGGCCGCGCGCAGCACGTCTTCGACGATGAGCGTCTGCCCCGTATACGCCCGCGAGGGCTGGCACAGCACCTCGTAGGCGGCGTCGGCGTAGATCTCCGGCGTGCGACTGACCTTCATCATGCGCTCGCCGCCGAGGGCGAACTGCACCGCGGCGGTCGCGATCGTCGTCGCCGGCCACAGCGTGTTGGCCGCGACGCCGTCGTCGGCGAATTCCGCCGCCATGCCGAGCGTCGCCATCGTCATGCCGAACTTCGCCATCGAGTACCCGGTGTGGGCGCCGAGCCAGCGGGGCGTGGTGTTCAGCGGCGGCGACAGCGACAGGATGTGGGGGTTGGCGGCATCCTTCAGCATCGGCAGCGCCGCGCGCGAGAGCATGAAGGTGCCGCGCACGTTGACGTCCTGCATCAGGTCGTACTTCTTGGCCGACAGGTCGAGCGACCCGGACAGGTCGATGACGCTGGCGTTGTTGACGACGATGTCGATGCCGCCGAACTCCCCCTGCGTCTTCAGCACGGCCTCGGTGATGTCGTCGTCGTTCCGCACGTCGCCGACCAGCGGCAGCGCCCGCCCGCCGGCGGCCTCGATCTGCTCGGCCGCGGTGTGCACGGTGCCCTCGAGCTTGGGATGCGGGGTGTCGGTCTTGGCCAGCAGCGCGACGTTCGCGCCGTCGCGAGCGGCACGCACGGCGATCGCGAGGCCGATGCCGCGGCTGCCGCCCGACATCAGGATGGTCTTGCCGGCAAGCGGTGCGTCGGTCATCGTGCGGTCCCTTCGGTGGCGGGGCGGGTGGCCGAGCGGGCGGATGCGGCGAACGCGGCCACCCGTTCCCGGGAGTCGTCGGTGGCGAAGGACGCGCCGATCGTGCGGGCTTCGTCGTCGAGGTTGGCGGCGAGATCGCGGTGGGCGCCCACGCGGACGAGCCGCTTGGCCTGACCGAACGCGGCGGTCGCCCCCGACATCCAGAACCGGCCGACCTCGGCGACGCGATCGGCGAGCGCCTCGGGGGCGACGACCTCGGCCACGAGCCCCCAGTCCAGCGCGGTGGCCGCATCGACCGTGCGATCCTGCAACAGCAGCTGGAGGGCGCGGCGCTGACCGATCGCCGCCGGAAGCAGCGTCGAGACGCCGAGGTCGGGAGTCAGGCCGATGTTGGCGTACTTGCTGACGAAGGTCGCCTTCTCGCTGGCGACGACGTAGTCGGCGGTGAGCATGAGGCCGAGTCCGCCGCCGGCGACCGCGCCCTGCACGGCGGCGACGATGGGCTTGTCGCTGTGAGCGAGGGTGCGGATGCCGTCGTGGATCACGTGGGCGGTCTCGGTGACCTGCTCCCCCGTCGCGCCGGAGGTCGCCATCATGATCACGTCACCGCCGGCGCAGAAGGCGGGGCCGGTCGCATCCAGGATGATCGCCTCGACCGCTGGATCCTCGGTGACCTGGTGGGCGAGATCGCGCCAGCGGGTGCCCATCTCGAAGTCCATGGCGTTCAGCCGCGTCGGACGGTTGAAGGTCAGCCGGGCGACGCCCTGCTCGACCGACATGAGGATCGATTCGCTCATCGTTCTCCTTGTATACGTGCGGATGCCGACGCGGCCGGCGGCTCAGCGCGGCGCCATGCGGATCGCGCCGTCGAGGCGGATGGTCTCGCCGTTGAGGTATCCGTTGTCGACGATGGACATCACCATCGCGGCGTACTCGTCGGGGCGGCCGAGCCGCTGCGGGTAGGGCACCTGCTGGCCGAGGGAGTCCTGCGCGGCCTGGGGGAGCCCGGCGAGCATCGGGGTCTCCATGATGCCCGGTGCGATCGTGCACACGCGGATGCCGTAGCGGGCGAGCTCGCGGGCGATCGGCAGGGTCATGGCGTGCACGCCGCCCTTGCTGGCGGCATAGGCGGGCTGGCCGATCTGGCCGTCGAAGGCGGCGACGCTGGCCGTGCCTACGATGACGCCGCGGTCTCCGGATGCGGTCGGCTCGGTCTTCGCGATGACCGCCGACGCCTGCGCGATCACGTTGTAGGTGCCGATGAGGTTGATGCGGATGATCCGCTCGAACGCGTCGAGGGGCGTCGGTGAGCCGTCGCGGTCGAGCACCTTGGCCGGCGGCGCGATGCCCGCGCAGTTGACCACGACCCGGAGCGGGGCGGCTTCGGTTGCGGTGCGGACGGCCGCGGCGACCTGGTCGGCGTCGGTCACGTCGGCCGCGGCGAACGTGCCGCCGAGGCCCGCCGCGACATCGGCGCCGGGCGACGAGGGCAGATCGACGATCGTGACGGCCGCACCCGCCGCGGCGAGACGCTTCGCCGTGGCGAGCCCGAGTCCGCTCGCACCCCCGGTGACGAGGGCGGAGGCGTGCGTGAGCTCCATCGGTTCTCCTTCGAACGGATGCCGGCGGCAAACACCACCGGCGACATCGAGTTCCAGCCTACGTGAGACGCCGTCTCACCGCCGCGCGCGGTCATCCCCAGGCTAGCCCCCGCGTCCGGGCCACCGCATCCATCGCGCCTGCCGCACCCCCGCACCCGGCCGGCCCGGCCGCATCCGTCGCCCCGCCCCGCCCGCCCGCCCCGCCCGCGGTTCGCCGAGAAACCAGTTCCGCCGCGAGACACCACGCATCGCGGCGTTTCTCGCGCCGAACGGTGTTTCTCGCACGCCGGAGGCGGAGGATGGTCGCGTGTCGATTCCGGATGCCGGCGAGCCGGTGCCGCCGCGCGTGCGCGATCTCGCCGGCGACGTCGCGCTCACACCGGTGTGGCGCAATGGGATCGGCGGCGTGACGTTCCGGACGGATGACGGCAGGTACCTCAAGTACGGCCCGCGCAACGAGGAGTCCTCGATGGCCGAGGAAGCCGAACGGCTCGCGTGGGCGGGCGGATCCGTGCCGGTGCCGAGGGTTCTGGAGGTCGGCAGCGACGAGGATCACGAGTGGCTCGTCACGGTCGCGCTTGCCGGCGAGAGCGCGGTGGCGCCCCGGTGGACGATCGACTCCGGTCGCTGCGAGGTCGCCGTCCGGGCCATCGGCCGTGGCTTGCGGGCTTTCCACGACGCTCTTCCGGTCGACTCCTGCCCGTTCGACTGGAGTGTGGATGCCCGCGTGGCGAACGCGGCGCGGCGCGGCATCCGTCTGCCCGCTGCTCTGCGGAAGGCGCCCCGGATCGATCGAGTAGTCGTGTGCCACGGCGATGCGTGCAGCCCCAATACGATCCTCGACCTCGAGGGCCGGATCACCGGACACGTGGATCTCGGTGCCCTCGGCGTCGCCGACCGCTGGGCCGACATCGCTGTCGCCGCGATGAGCACGGAGTGGAACTACGGTCCCGGTTGGGAGGCGACGCTCCTCGACGCCTATGGCGTCGCGCCCGATCCCGAGCGTCAGGAGTATTACCGGTCGCTCTGGAACGCGACCTGACCGGCCCTCGCACCCAACGAACCCGGCGAGAAACCACTTCCGGCGCGAGAAACCGCGCAATGCGGTGTTTCTCGCGGCGATCGGCGTTTCTCGGCGGGGCGGATGCGCGCGGCGGGGGCCGCGGCGGGGGCCGCGGGGGGATGCGCGCGGGGCCGGCGGGCGGATGCGCGCGAC
>NZ_DCMW01000024.1:0-15166 GCF_002321605.1 Microbacterium sp. UBA1612 | reverse complement strand
TACATCCACATCGACGGGGACTGGCGCGACCACTATTGCTTCGCCGTGGTCACCGAGGACGTGCCCGACGGCGTGCTGCGACGCTGGGTGGAGGGGCGCGCGCCGCAGGACGCCGCGGCGATCCCCCCGGCCGACAGGCTGCGCGCCTGACACACTCTCGCGCCGGTTCGGCCGCGACACGCGGGCGGATGCGGCATCGAGACGCAGCGGTCGCATACCGTTGACGCCATGGGCGGACAGGTACTCGGCGGGGGCGTCATCGTGCTCGTCGCGGTGCTCCTGTGGCTCGTCTACCTGCTGCCGTCGTGGAACAGCCGCCGGCAGTTCGACGCCGCTGAACGCAATGCCGTGCGTCTGAACCAGGCGCTGCGCGTGCTGGCGGAGACGAGCGAGACCCCCCGCGAGGTGCGCCTCGAGCTCAACGCGCGCACCGCGGCAGCCCAGCAGCGCCTCGCGCGTCAAGCGACCCAGGAGCGCGAACAGGCCGCGCTGGAGACGCAGCGGCTGGAGCTCGAACGGGCCCGCCTCGAACGGGCGGCCGCTCGAGCGCATCCGGATGCCCGCCGCCGACGTGCGCGTCGGCGTGCCCGCGCGGTCTTCACCGTCACGGGCGTGGCCGGCCTCGGTGTCGCGGGAGCCGGCGCGTGGTCGCTGGCCGTCGGCGGCCCTGTGACGCTGCTGTGGGTCGGGTCGACCCTCGCGGTCCTGTCGGCTGTGCTGCTGCACCGCATGTGGCGCGTCGCCGTGCGTGCGGCCGCGCGTCCGGCGGCACCCGCGGTGGCGGAGCGCGTCGCGTCGACGGTGCAGGATGTCGCCCTCGCACCGACGCCGGCACCGACCTGGACGCCCCGCCATCTTCCGCGCCCGCTCACGGCCTCGGTCGGATCACGTGCCTCCCTCACGCTCGACGCCGAGGATGCGCGCGCATCGCTGCGCCGTGCCGCCGTGGACGAGGCGATGCGTGCCGAGGAGGAGCGCCGCCGGCCGGTCGCGCTGCCGGAGCCGGCCGCGAGGGAGAGCCGGCCGGAGTATGGGCGCATGGGCTTCGTGGACGACGCCGAGATCGAAGCCCACGTGCGCGATCTGCTCGCCAGGCGCGCCGCCGGCTGACCGTCGCGTCGGGTCGCTCCCCGTCGCCGTGATAGTGTTGCTGAGGTTCACGGGCCTGTGGCGCAGTTGGTAGCGCGCTTCGTTCGCAATGAAGAGGTCAGGGGTTCGAATCCCCTCAGGTCCACATTTTCCGAGGTTCTCGGTCCGGCTGTCGCTTCCGTCGAGTCGAACCGGCCGCGCTACGCTCTTCTCACCCGCTCGGGGCAGAAGGAGCACTCATGGCCGAGACGTCTGGCACCGAAGCGCGTTCGCGCGACATCCGCGACATCGTCGCCGTCGTGCTGCTGTCGACCATGGCCGTGTTGACCGCCTGGTGCGGATTCCAGGCGTCCAAGTGGGGCGGCGAGATGTCGATCGCCTTCAGCCAGGCCTCCAGTGCGCGTGTGCAGGCGACGAACTTCGACGGCCAGGCGCGTGACCAGCGGCAGTTCGATCTGACGGTCTATGCCTCGTGGGTCGAGGCGCAGGCCGCCGGCCAGGAGGAACTCGCCGCGTACATCGCGGAGCGCTTCCAGCCGGAGTTCCGCGTCGCCTTCGACGCGTGGCAGGCGGAGGGTGCAGACGAGGGCGGCCCCTTCGTGCAGGAGGAGTACGTTCCTGCGGGCTCCGTCGAGGCGGCGGAGTACTCCGCCCTCGCAGACGCGAAGTTCGCCGAGGCGCTGGAGAACAATCAGCGGGGCGACAACTACTCCCTGCTGACGGTGCTCTTCGCGCTCGTGCTGTTCCTCACGGCGATGTCGCAGCGCAACATCGCCGCGTGGGCATCGCGCACCTTCCTGGGCCTGGCGATCGTCGTCGGGATCGCGGGCATCGTGATCCTCCTGACCTTCCCGATCAAGGTCTGATCGGCCCGATCCGGCGTCAGACCGGCAGTGCCGGGTCGTCGGCTCGAGCGCGCAGGCGCTCGCCGGCGATCTCCTCCGCCGCGACCAGGGGAGTGACGCCCGAAGCGGCGGCGGCGTCGAACACCCGGCGCATGGTCTCACCCACTCCGGCGACGCGGTCCATGATCTCCGCTCGCGTGCCACGGCTCTTCGCTTCGAGATCGAGGTAGATCACGCCACCGGCGTTGGCGACGAAGTCCGGAGCGTAGAGGATGCCACGCGCCGCGAGCCGGTCGGCTCCGGACCGCGTGGCGAGCGGGTTGTTGGCGGGCCCGCACACGGCGCGCGCGGCGAGGGTGTCGATGACCGAGTCGGTGAGCAGGCCGCCGATGCCGGCGGGTACGAAGACGTCGGCATCGATCAGATGCTCACTTCCCGGTTCGACCCACTGCGCTTCCAGCTGGAGCGCCAGGTCCCGCTTGGCGGGGTTCACATCGGTCACCGTGAGGATGGCTCCCTCGGCGGCCAGCCGGAGGGCCAGACGGCTGCCGACCTGGCCGAGCCCGGAGACGGTGATGCGCCGCTGTGCGATATCCGCGGATCCCGTGCTGCGCTCCAGGGTCGCGCGTATCGCCTCGTACACGCCGATGCTGGTCGGCCCGGCCGGTTCGCCGGAGCCGCCGACGCTGTCGGGCAGGCCGACCACGTGCGTCGTGCGTTCGCTCACCACGAGCATGTCGTCCGTGGTGCTGCCCACGTCCTCCGCCGTGCGGTACCGCCCGCCGAACGACTCGACGACGTCGCCGAGATCGAGGAACGCGTCGCGTCGTCGGCCGGCATCGAGCGCGTCTTCGGACGACAGCGCGATCACGGCCTTGCCGCCGCCGGCATCGAGGCCCGCCGCCGCGTTCTTCAGGGTCATCGCCGACGAGAGCCGGAGCACGTCGCCGAGGGCGTCGCTCCAGTGCGGGTAGCGCCACAGGCGTGCACCGCCGAGGGCGGATCCCAGGGTCGACGAATGGAGGGCGACGGCGACGAACAGGCCGCTGCGCGGGCCCGTGGTCACCTCCACGCGTTCGTGGGTGAAGTCGGGCAGGGGCAGGATGTGCGTCATCGCTCTTCTCTTTCGGCCGGCCTTGTGGGCTGCGCTCAACGGCGTCGCGGCGTTGCGACCCCGTCATCTCATTCTGCCTCCTCCCTCCGTCGGCGGCGAGGGTCGGCGCTACGCTGTGGCCATGGCAGACCTTCCCGCCCGTAGCCAGCTCGTCCGCGACCGCCTGCGCGAGGAGGGGATCGAGGGAGAGATCATCGTTCTCCCCGACGCCGCCTCGACGGCGCCGCTGGCCGCCGCAGCGCTCGGCGTCGAGGTGGGCGCCATCGCCAACAGCCTCGTGTTCTGGAGCGACGACGGTCCGCTCCTGGTCATGACCAGCGGCGCACACCGCGTGGACACCGCCGCCCTGTCGGAGCGCCTGGCGATCCCCGGAATCACGCGCGCCACGGCGCAGCAGGTGCGTGAGGCCACCGGGCAGGCGATCGGCGGCGTCGCGCCGTGCGGCCATCCGGACCGTCTGCGGACCGTTGTCGACCAGGATCTCGCAGCATTCGACGAGATCTGGGCGGCGGGCGGCACCCCGCACACCGTCTTCCCGATGACCTTCGATCAGCTCGTGCGGGTGACCGGCGGCACGGTCTGCCGCGTGGACTGACCGCGCCGCCGGCCGGCGTCAGCCCTCGCTGAGGCGGAAACGCAGGGTCGCGGCGACGGGTGCGCCGTCCGGCAGGTCGGACCGCCGGACCGCGCGCACGGAACCGCCGGAACGTAGCACGCGGGCGGCGATCTCGTCCACGAGCGCATAGGTGTCCGGTCCGGGTTCGGGGGCGTGCGTGATCCGGCCGAACTCGTCGATCGTCCCCTCCGCGGTGTCGTCCATGTCGAAGTGGAGCGTGTCGACGGCGGCTTCGGTCGCGGCCGTCGCGGCCTCGGTGAGCCGGGATGTGGCGAGCCCTTCGCTGCGGAGCGTGCCGAACCGCTCGCGCCACTGCCCGAGGACGTCGGCGTGACGCTCGTCCAGGATGACCCGCACCTCCTCACCGAGGCGTGCCGCATTCAGGGCGTTCGGGTGCACGGGAATCGTCTTGTCGAGCAGGGCGGTGTGCGTGTTCACCGCGCGGTAGGCCGGCTCGAGGTCGTCGGATGCCGCGAGGATGAGCGGTGCGCCCCGGGGAATGCGCGCGACCACGGCGTCCTGCGCGATCCGCGCGTAGCGCTCGCGCTCGGGCTGGTCTCCGGTGCGGCCGTCTGCGCGCTGACGATCGAATCGGCCCCCGGTGGTCGTCTTCTCCAGCGCGAGCGCATGGTCATCGGGGAGATCGAGCGCGAGTTCGACCGGCCGGTGGTCCGTGCCGAACTCGTACAGGCGGGTGCGTCCTTCGTCTATGAGCACAATGTACGCGCGGTCGTCGAAGGCGACAGCGCGCAGGAGCGCGCCGGTGTCGAACCTGTCGCCGACCGCCACATGGGGGACGACGCGGTTGGCCAGCCGGAAGGTCTCGAAGCGCTCGGTCGACGCGAAGACGATGAGCGACCGCGACTGGTGGCGCCAGAACTCGTCGTCGTCGAGGAGCGCTCGCAGGCGCGCGTCGACGGCCTCGACCTGATCGCGGGGCAGGTCCGCTCCCGCCAGCTCGCGGTGCGCGTCGTCGATCGCGTTGCGCACGGCGATCTTGATGCGCTCATGGTCCGCTGGGACGGGCGAGGACTCCACGGCGATGCTCACGCTCGCGGGATCCCGGTGGTCGATCAGGTCGATCAGGTCGTTCGGTTCGGGAATGTCTGCGGGCAACATGTCGCCACGGTAACCATGCTCCGTCCGGCTGCGCACGGGGGTTGCGGGCACGCAGCACGCCCGTTACGTCAGTGTGGCACCAGGTGTTCCCACGAGACGGGGTCGACCGCTGCGACGACGGCCCAGTCGTCGGTCTGCCAGGTGAAGGTCGCGATCGCACAGGTCGGCATCCGGTCGATCCGCCCCCGCGAGAGAAGCGCCGCGAGTTCGGTCATCCCGGGATCATGGGCGACGACCATCACATCGTGCGATCCCGACGCGACCGCCGCGGCGAGCAGCTCGTCGGCCGAGGCGCCGTAGAGCTCGGGATCGAGGCGCACCGTCACGCCTAGCCGCTCGGCGAACGCTTCGGCCGTCGTGCGCGCGCGAACCGCCGTGCTCGACAGCAGCACGGCGGGACGCACGCCGGCATCGGAGAGGCGTTCGGCCATGAGCGGGGCGTCGTGGCCGCCGCGCGCATTCAGGGGACGGTCATGGTCGGCTTGCACCGAGTCGGACCAATCGGATTTCGCGTGGCGGGCGATCGTCAGACGGATCATGGGGCCTCCTCGGTCTCTCTTCCGCACCGGATCGGACGTCACGCCGTGACGTACACCCACGCCGTGCGGCCGCTCTCCAGGGCCGCTTCGACGCGGCGATACAGCGACACTTCGTATTCGTCTGCCGCGTCGATCTCGTCTTCGCTGAGGTGGAGCACGACGCCGGTCACCTTGTCGCGGGGGCTTCCGGTCTCCCGGACGATCGGGTGCACGTGCAGGCCGGACAACCCCGCGACCCGCGCGTCGCCGAT
The DNA here is from genome assembly GCF_002321605.1 of Microbacterium sp. UBA1612. Lineage (NCBI taxonomy): Bacteria > Bacillati > Actinomycetota > Actinomycetes > Micrococcales > Microbacteriaceae > Microbacterium > Microbacterium sp. UBA1612. Next base: position 9,593 of record NZ_DCMW01000024.1, on the reverse strand, counting down.
GTCGGCGTAGTCGACGGTGTAGCCGGGGAGCACATCCTCATCCGACCGCGGAACGCGACCGAACGTGTCCAGCTGCACGTCGCGATGTTGCAGGGTTCCGTAGCTGAACAGCAGCTGGTCTGCACTCACCCGGCCAGCGTAGCGACACTCATCCCAGGATCGCGTGGGCGACGGTGTAGATCGCCACTCCCGCGAGGGCTCCGATGACGGTGCCGTTGAGGCGGATGTACTGCAGGTCTCGACCGACCATCAGCTCGATCTTGCGGGTCGTGTCCTCGGCGTCCCACCCCTCCACCGTGTCGGTGATGATCGACGCGATGTCGTGACGATGACGGTCGACGACGAAGACCACGGCGTCGGTGACCCAGGTGTCCACGCGGCGTTGCAGACCGGCATCGGTGCGCAGGCGCTCGCCGATCTGCGCGAGGGCCTCGGTGGCCCGGCGGCGGAGGTCGCTGCGTTCGTCTTCGAGGGCGGTGAGCAGACCGGCCTTCGCTGTTCCCCACGCGTCCGCCGCGAGCGCGCGCACCCGCGGGCTGTCGAACACGGAGGTCTTGGCGTCCTCGAGTCGGCCGATGGTCACCGGGTCGTTCTGGAGGTTGTCGGCCAGGCGCGACAGGTAGCCGTCGATCGCGTGCCGCGCCTGATGGTCGGGATCGGCACGCACCTTGTCGACGAAGGCGACCGCCTCGTTGTAGACGGTGTCATCGACCAGTCGATGGGCGATCTTCGGCACCCACGACGGCAGGCGGCGGGAGACGAGCCCCGAGAAGGCCGAGCGGTTGGCGTGGAGCCACGCCCCGATCGTGTCGACCGCCAGATCGACGGCGGGGCGGTGCGCGTCGGCGGCGACAACGCGCTCGAGGCGTTCGCCGAGTGGCGGGCCCCAGTCGGGCTCGATGAGGTGCTCACGGGCGAGCGACTCGATGACGTCGCGCACATCGTCGTCGCTGAGCGCCCGCAGCACTCCGGCGGCAGCGGCCGCCGCCTCCGCGGCCACGCGACGGGAGTTCACCGGATCGACGAGCCACTCGCCCGCGCGCGACGCGATCGGTGTCGACTCGAGCTTGTCGCGGACGACGTCGGCGCGCAGGAACTCGGTCTCGACGAATTCCCCCAGGGTGCGCCCGATCTCGTCCTTGCGCCGAGGGATGATCGCGGTGTGCGGAATCGGGATTCCGAGCGGATGCCGGAACAGGGCGGTCACGGCGAACCAGTCCGCCAGTGCGCCGACCATGCCCCCCTCGGCGGCGGCCCGCACGTAGGAGAGGGCCGGGATGTCGCGCTCGAAGGCGAAGGCGATCGCGAAGACGAGCGCCATCGCCGCGAGCGCTCCCGCCGCGACGGCCTTCATCCGCCGCAGGCCCCGCAGGCGCGCGCGGTCGGCGGGACTCAGGTCGGCCGCCCGGATCGATGCCACCTCAGTCCTCGACCGGACCGAGCAGCGCCGTCGCCACCGCCGCGTGCGCGGATTCGGGGTCGGACGGGTGGAACAGGCCGGCCTGCACGTCGCGGGCCAGACGCGACAGCTCGGAGCCGGAGAAGTAGGAGCTCCCGCCCGCGACGAGCATCGCATCGTCGACGATCCGCTTCGCGGAGGTCACCGCGCGATGCTTCACACCGGCCAGCAGCGAGAACCACCGGTCGCCGTGATCGACCTTCGCCTCGACATCGCGGGCGAGCCGGTCGATCTGCGGCGGGAGGGCGTCGTAGGCGAGGGCCATCTCGGCGATCCGCCATCGGATGTCGGGATCCTGCGTGTAGGCCCTGCCGGACTTCTTCGACCGGCGGGCGCCCGCGGTCTCGATCGCGACGTCGATCGCGCGGCGGGCGACGCCGGTGTAGACGGAGGCCAGCAGGATCTCGAACACGCTGAAGATGCCGAACAGCAGCGGATCCGGGCTCGGTCCAGGGGGCAGGCGGCGCACGACCCGATCGGCCGGCGCCCGCGCGCCCTCCAGGCGGGTCGTGCGGGACTGGGTCGCGCGCATCCCGAGCGTGTCCCAATCGTCGGCGACGACGACGCGGCCCGCCGACTCCTCGTCGCGGGGCACGAACGCGAAGACGATGCGCGGCGCGTCCGGCGAGGTCGTGTCGATTCCGTGCAGACCCAGCTGCGTCCAGGCCGGTGCGAGCGAGGTGAAGATCTTGGTTCCGGTGAACGCGTAGCCGCCGTCCTCGCTCGGCGCTGCAATGGTGTCGCTTCCGAACAGCACGAGGTCGTTGCCGGCTTCGCTGATGCCGAAGGCGAACAGCTCGCCGGCCGCAGCCCCCTCCTGCACGAAGCGGAGGGTCTGCAGGCCCCGATCCGCGGCGACCTTCGCCACGCCGGTCCAGACCAGGTGCATGTTGACCGCCAGGGCGGTCGCGGGAGCCGCTTCCGCCAGACGCTGCTGGAGCCGGGCGACCTCCGCGAGCGTGCATCCCGATCCGCCGAGCTCGGCCGGGACCAGCGCGGCCAGGTAGCCCGCGGCGCGGAGGTCGGCGAGGTCGTCGTGCGGGAACGTGTTGTCACGGTCGTGCGTCGAGGCTCGCGAGCGGAGGCGCTCGAGGAGCTCGTCGTCCAGATGATCGGCGGGGTCGAACGCGTCGGCAGCCATGTCGCCATTCTGCCCCTCGCACCGCGGCGAGGGGTCGAGGCGGCGGTGCGGAGTGGGTCATGATGATCGCATGTCTCGGTTCACGCGGATGCTGATCCCCGTCTCCCAGCGCCAGTCGATGGGCGATCTGCTGGAAGCGGTGGATCTCTCCCGCGGCGACGGCGCCGCCAAGCGGAGCGGATTCTTCATCATGCTGGTGCTCTCGGGCGTCATCGCCGTCGCCGGGGTGCTGGCCGACTCCACGGCGACTGTGATCGGGGCGATGATCATCGCGCCGCTGGGCACCCCGATCCTCGGGATCGCGGCGGGCATCGTGACCGGTCACCGCGGTCTCGTGGCCCGGTCCTTCCTGTGGGTCCTGTCGGGACTGCTGATCGTCGTGCTCATCGGAGGGGCGCTGTCCACGTTCATCGCGGACCCCGCCGAACTCGACAGCAACTCGCAGATCAGCGGACGCACCTCGCCGCAGCTGCTGGATCTGCTGGCGGCGCTGGCGACCGGCACGGCCGGAGCGTTCGCGATGACGCGGCGCGATCTGAGTGCCGTGCTGCCCGGCGTCGCGATCGCGATCTCGCTCGTGCCGCCCCTGGGGGTCGTCGGGGTGTGCGCCGGTCAAGGCGCCTGGGACGAGGCGTTCGGTGCGCTGCTGCTGTTCGCGTCGAACGTCGTGTCGCTCGTGATCGCCGGCAGCATCGTGTTCACGCTCGCCGGGTATGCGCGTGAGCCCGGTGCATCGCAGACGGCGAACCGCCGCCGTTCCTACGTCATCGTCGCGGTGCTCTCTGCCGTCATCGTGCTGCCGCTGCTGCTGAACACGGCCGTGACGCTCGCCGTCACCCACTGGACGGGCGTGATCCGCGACGCCGCCGGCTCGTGGCTGTCCGACGATGAGAACGCCCAGGTGCAGGGGGTGACGTGGACAGCGACCTCCGCGACGATCGAGGTCACGACGGAGGACGGCCGCATCCCGCCGCTCGAGCCGCTCCAGAGTGATCTCGAGGCGGCCATCCCCGGGTTCATCGATGTCGACGTCGTCGTCTCGCCGGCGGTGGAGCACGACGTCCTTCCGCGCTGACCGGCCCCGCGCGCATCCGTGCGCGGCACAATGGCGTCATGATCTCCACCGAGCTCGCCGTCGCGCTCCGCGACGCCGGACTGATCTGGCGGCCTGCTTCGGGTGACCGCTTCCAGCTGAACGAGCCCGAGTTCGAGGCGGATGTCTTCACGGTCAGCGAGATGACCGTCGAGCCCCGCGAGTACCCGACCGGGCGCATCCTCGCCTTCAACGGCACGACCGAGTGGGCCCTCGACTCCGTCGCCCTCGAAGACGCGCTGTGGCTTCCGCACGAGGCGCAGCTGCGGGAGATGCTGCGAGGGACCTTCCGGAGCCTGCGACGGCTGCCCGACACGCACGAGGTCGAAGTCCGCATCGCGGAGGAGGATCTGGTGTTCGAGCACCCGGAGCCGTGTGACGCGTACGCTCTGGCCGTGCTCGAACTGCTGCGACGAGCGGCCTGAGCGGGCGGTCAGAGGATCGTGGAGACCGGCTCGGTGTCCGGGAGAGGCGACGCGTCGCGGCCACGCAGATCCGGGAATCCGCGCACGAAGACCACCGCGACCAGAACGCCGACCACCGCGAAGGCGGCCGCGGCGACGTAGGCGCCCTGAGGCCCGACGCCGTCGATGAGGAAGCCGGCGACGGCGGAGCCGGCCGCGGCGCCGATCAGCTGACCGGTGCCGATCCACCCGTACGCCTCGGCGGTGTCGCTGAACTTCACGCTCACGGAGGTCATGGCGAACATGACGGCGAACGCCGGTGCGATTCCGGCTCCGGCCAGCAGGAGGGTGCCGCCCAGCCACCACACGTCGAGGGAGACCACCGTGAGGGCCAGCCCCGCGGCGACGATCGCGAGCCGACGGGCCATGGCCCAGCGCCCGATCGGCAGGTGCCCGAAGCCCAGCCCGCCGGCCAGGCTGCCGATGGCGAACACGGCGAGCACGAGGCCCGCCTCCAGGCCGCTGTGACCGAAGGTCGCCACGACGCCGGCCTCGACCGCCGCGCACGCGCCGATGAGGAGGAAGCCGGTGACGGTCGCGAGCACCACGGGAGGCTTGGTCAGCACGATGCCGAGACGACGACGGCTGCGGGGGATGCGCACGCGTCCGAGCTCGGGTGAGGAGATGAACCACGCACCGCCGCCGACGAGGATCACCACGACCAGCAGCAGGCCCTCGACGGTGCCGACCTGGGTGGAGACGAAGGTGATGACCACCGGGGCGAAGATCCAGATGATCTCCTGCAGCGATGCATCCAGCGAGAAGAGCGGGGTCAGCTGTCGCGAGTTGACCATCTTGGGATAGATCGTGCGCACCGCCGACTGCACCGGGGGCGTTGCGAGGCCGGAGAGCAGCCCGAGTGCCATGTAGGCGGGCACGGCCATCTCGACGAGGGCGATCGTGGCGATGGACGCGGCGCACACCACGAGGGTGAGGGTGAGGACGCGTCGCATGCCCCAGCGCCCCATCCAGCGGCTGGTGACGGGGCCGGCGACGCCCTGGCCGATGGATGCCGCCGCGAGCACGAGACCGGCGGCGCCGTAGGAGTCGGTCACCTGCTCGACGTGGAGGAGGAGCGCGAGGCTCGCCATGCCGTTGGGGAACCGCGCGGTCAGCTGCGCGGCGATGATGCGCGCCACGCCCGGTGTGCGCAGCAGTTCCCGGTATCCCGCCACGGATAAACGATACGCGCTGCCGGTCGCGCTCCCGTCGTCGGAACGCCGCCCGGCTCGGGCGACACGCCGGGCGGGTTCTCCACAGCCTGTGGGATGTCGGAGGCGCCGATTAGCGTGCGAGCTGTGGATGGGGTCGAAGGCGCGCTCCGATTCGGGCGGGAATCTGCGGTTCTCGACCGCTCGACGTGCTCGTCGGGCTGTGGATGAAACGGTGGAGAACCTGTGGTGGGGGTGTTGATGACGAAGGAAAATCACACCGATGTAACTACTATCCCTTGTGGTGCTATCCAATGTCGGTACCCATATGTAGTATTGAGGTCCCGGTGGGGCGCCGCCGGCGACATCACCGGATGTGAGGGGAGAAAAGGGTAAGAATGGCGATCACGGTCTACACCAAGCCGTCCTGCGTGCAGTGCACCGCGACCTATCGGGCACTGGATTCCAAGGGCATCGAATACGAGGTTCTCGACCTGTCGGAGGACCCTTCGGCCCTCGAGCAGGTGAAGGCGCTGGGTTACCTCCAGGCGCCGGTCGTCATCACAGATGAGGACCACTGGTCGGGCTTCCGTCCCGACAAGATCGACGAGCTCGCCGGTCGTCTGGTCTGACCCGTGGCAACCGCCGTCGCAGATCGGCGCGGCGCGGTTGCCGACCGGGCCGCCGCGCCCCTGCTCGTCTACTTCTCGAGCGTGTCGGGAAACACGACGCGCTTCGTCGAGAAGCTGGGCATGCGGGCGATGCGCATCCCTCTCCATTCCTCGGAGGCGCCGCCGCACATCGAGGAGCCGTACGTTCTGATCACCCCTACCTACGGGGGAGGCCAGGGGCGTGGCGAGGAGAAGGGAGCCGTCCCGAAGCAGGTCATCCGGTTCCTCAACGACGAGGGCAACCGCGGATGGCTTCGGGGCGTCATCTCCACCGGGAACACCAACTTCGGTGAGCACTTCGGGCTCGCCGGTGACATCATCAGCCGCAAGTGCCGCGTGCCGCACTTGTATCGCATAGAGCTCTTCGGCACGCCAGAGGACATCGATCGCGTCAGCGAGGGATTGGAACGATGGTGGAAGCAGCACTGACCGAGACCGACTTCAAGAGCAACCCGCGGTTCGAGGGGCAGGATTATCACTCCCTCAACGCGATGCTGAACCTGTACGACGCCGACGGGAACATCCAGTTCGACGCGGACAAGCGTGCCGCGCGGGAGTACTTCCTGCAGCACGTCAACCAGAACACCGTGTTCTTCCACTCCCTGAAAGAGCGGCTGGACTACCTGGTCGACAAGGAGTACTACGAGGGCTCCGTGCTCGAGAAGTACCCGTTCGAGTTCATCCAGCAGCTCAACGATCTCGCCTACGCGCGCAAGTTCCGGTTCGAGACCTTCCTGGGCGCGTTCAAGTACTACACGAGCTACACGCTGAAGACCTTCGACGGCAAGCGCTACCTCGAACGCTTCGAAGACCGCGTCGTGATGACCGCGCTCGGTCTGGCCGACGGCGACCAGAAGCTGGCCACGGAGCTGGTCGAGGAGATCATCGCCGGTCGCTTCCAGCCCGCCACGCCCACCTTCCTCAACACCGGCAAGGCGCAGCGCGGTGAGCTCGTCTCGTGCTTCCTGCTGCGCATCGAAGACAACATGGAGTCGATCGCCCGCGGCATCAACTCCGCTCTGCAGCTGTCCAAGCGCGGCGGCGGCGTGGCGCTGCTGCTGTCGAACATCCGCGAGGCCGGCGCACCGATCAAGCAGATCGAGAATCAGTCCAGCGGCATCATCCCCGTCATGAAGCTGCTCGAAGACAGCTTCAGCTACGCCAACCAGCTCGGGGCTCGTCAGGGTGCCGGTGCGGTCTACCTCAACGCCCACCACCCCGACATCATGCGGTTCCTCGACACCAAGCGTGAGAACGCCGACGAGAAGATCCGCATCAAGACGCTGTCGCTGGGTGTGGTCGTGCCGGACATCACGTTCGAGCTCGCCAAGAACGGCGAGGACATGTACCTCTTCTCGCCCTACGACGTCGAGCGCGTCTACGGGGTGCCCTTCGGTGACATCTCGGTCACCGAGAAGTACCGCGAGATGGTCGACGACCCGCGCATCAAGAAGACGAAGATCAACGCGCGCGAGTTCTTCCAGACGATCGCCGAGATCCAGTTCGAGTCCGGCTACCCGTACATCATGTTCGAGGACACGGTGAACAAGGCCAACCCGATCAAGGGTCGGATCAACATGTCCAACCTGTGCTCGGAGATCCTGCAGGTCAACACCCCGACGACCTACAACGACGATCTGTCGTACGACCAGATCGGCAAGGACATCTCCTGCAACCTCGGGTCGATGAACATCGCCCTGGCGATGGACGGGGGTGACCTCGGCAAGACCGTCGACACCGCGATCCGCGCGCTCACGGCCGTCAGCGACCAGAGCCACATCCGCTCGGTCCGTTCGATCGAGGACGGCAACGACCGCTCGCACGCGATCGGTCTGGGGCAGATGAACCTGCACGGCTACCTCGCCCGCGAGCACGTCCACTACGGGTCCGACGAGGGTCTGGACTTCACGAACATCTACTTCTACACGGTGCTCTTCCACGCGCTGAGTGCGTCGAACGCCATCGCCAAGGAGCGGGGAACGACCTTCGACGGATTCCGTGACTCGACCTACGCGTCGGGCGAATTCTTCGACAAGTACACCGAGCAGGAGTGGGCTCCGCAGACCGAGAAGGTCAAGGAGCTGTTCGCGGGCATGTCGATCCCCACGCAGGACGACTGGCGGGCCCTGAAGGCCAGCGTCATGGAGCACGGCATCTACAACCAGAACCTGCAGGCGGTGCCGCCGACCGGGTCGATCTCGTACATCAACAACTCCACGTCGTCGATCCACCCGATCGCGTCGAAGATCGAGATCCGCAAGGAAGGCAAGCTCGGTCGCGTCTACTACCCGGCGCCGTTCATGACGAACGACAACCTGGAGTACTACCAGGACGCGTATGAGATCGGCTACGAGAAGGTCATCGACACGTACGCCGCCGCCACGCAGCACGTCGACCAGGGCCTGTCGCTGACGCTCTTCTTCAAGGACACCGTCACCACCCGCGACATCAACAAGGCCCAGATCTACGCGTGGCGCAAGGGGATCAAGACGATCTACTACATCCGCCTGCGCCAGCTCGCGCTCGAGGGCACGGACATGAGCGAGTGCGTCTCGTGCATGTTGTAATGTGCTTCTGATCAGGTATTTTAGAAGAGGGAAGAATGGCTGAGAAGCTGCAGCTCCTGGACCAGGTTCAGGCGATCAACTGGAACCGCATCCAGGATGACAAGGATCTCGAGGTGTGGAACCGCCTCGTGAACAACTTCTGGCTTCCCGAGAAGGTGCCGCTGTCCAACGACATCCAGTCGTGGAACACGCTCACCCCCGAGGAGCAGACCCTGACGATGCGGGTGTTCACCGGCCTCACCCTCCTGGACACGATCCAGGGGACGGTCGGGGCGGTGTCGCTGATCCCCGACGCGCTCACCCCGCACGAGGAGGCCGTTTACACGAATATCGCGTTCATGGAGTCGGTGCACGCCAAGAGCTACTCCTCGATCTTCTCGACGCTGTGCTCGACGAAGGAGATCGACGAGGCGTTCCGGTGGTCGATCGAGAACCCGAACCTTCAGAAGAAGGCTCAGATCGTCATGGAGTACTACCGTGGCGACGAGCCGCTGAAGCGCAAGGTGGCCTCGACGCTGCTGGAGTCCTTCCTCTTCTACTCCGGCTTCTACCTGCCCATGCACTGGTCGTCGCGGGCGAAGCTCACCAACACAGCCGACCTCATCCGCCTCATCATCCGCGACGAGGCCGTGCACGGCTACTACATCGGCTACAAGTTCCAAAAGGGACTCGAGAAGGTCGACGAGGCCGCCCGGCAGGACATCAAGGACTACACGTTCTCGCTGCTGTACGAGCTCTACGACAACGAGGTGCAGTACACGCAGGACCTCTACGACGGCGTCGGCCTGACCGAAGACGTCAAGAAGTTCCTGCACTACAACGCCAACAAGGCGCTGATGAACCTCGGATACGAGGCGATGTTCCCGTCGAGCGTCACCGACGTGAACGCGGCGATTCTGTCGGCCCTGTCGCCGAACGCCGACGAAAACCACGACTTCTTCTCGGGGTCGGGCTCGTCGTACGTCATCGGCAAGGCCGAGGCGACCGAAGACGAGGACTGGGACTTCTAGGAAGTCTCCCCCACGTTACTTTCTTCGTGACCCGCTT
>NZ_DCMW01000028.1:0-13427 GCF_002321605.1 Microbacterium sp. UBA1612 | reverse complement strand
GCTTTAAGAGACACGCCCTAGCGCGGTAGCGCCTCGGTCGCTCCCTCCCCCCTTTCGCGCGGCCTGCGGTATGAGAGGCGCGACAGCGGGGCTTGTCAGCCTCTCGTAGAGGCGAGCACCGGAGGAGGCCCGCCCATCGCGTAAGCCGCCGACTTCTGCTCGAAGGCTTGGCGCCGCTCGGCGCGGCGAGCCCGGATCAGGATGATGAGGGTGATCGGGCCGTTGACGAGGAACTTCAGCGCGTTCCAGATGAACAGCAGCACGACCAGGTTCAGCCAGCCCGGCCCGCCGTCGGCGATCCACACCGTCAGCAGCCACGCGCCGAGCAGGTACAGCACGGCGATGAGCATGGCGGGCGCGCCCCACTTCAGGCCGCGGCGCGTGTGCAGCGCGTCGAGCAGGATGTTCGTCGGCATGTACGTCCGCAGGAACAGCCGAACTCGGATGCTGAGATTCCAGAGCAGTCGGAACACGATGTCCGCCTCCCGAGAGGGTGCGTAGCTCCGCCGAGGAGGTAGATCATGTGGTGAGTGTCCCGAGGGACCGTCGCAAGCGACCTAGAAATCGTGGCTACTACCTCAAGATCAGGGTACGCCCGACCCGCGAGACGCGGAAGGGATGCGGCGGGAGTCGCGAGAGCGCCAAGTAAGGAGCCCCGCGTCTGGCGCGCACTCCAGCCCAGTGGCATGTCGGCTCGCAATGAGCAGTCGCTGAGCATGCCCGTTTTGCCCTTACAGGCGCGGCCCAGCGACCCTGAGACTGCGGGTGGTCGGTCCAGGTTCTGCCGCGCGTACCGCGAGCTGTTGCGCGCGAAGGGTCGCGGCGCGTGCTCGTGCCGCGTCTGCGCGTTGCGAAGCATCATCGCCGACAAGGCCGAGCCCCCTGGCCACGGCGATGCCGTACTTGTCGCGATAGGCCGCGACGGTGCGTGCCTCGCGTCGCCAAAGTGCGGCGAGCTGCGGATCAGAGGGTTCCATCCCGAGTCCCGAGATCCACTCCCCCGAGGACTCGACGGCCTCGGTGACGAGCGCGTCTGCTCGCTGCTCGATGAGCGCGGCACGTTCACGGAGTGCGCTGCGCATATCGTCGTCCATCGGGCCGAGCGCGGGAGTGACGACTCCGGCGATGGGCGTGGCGGGCTGGCGCACGCGCCCCGCGCCGTTCGTGTGCTCCAGGGCGCGGATCACCCGCTCGTGGAGCACCGCGGCCACATCGCCCGCGTCATTGAGCGGACGAGAAGCGACGAGAGCGCTCAGAAGGCGCTCGGCATCGTAGCCGTCGGCTTCGGCTCGGCGCAGCTCTGCGCTGAGCACGCCGAACGCGGTCGAGTCGATTGCTGCGGATGCCTCGGCCTCGGTGAGCCGCGTCCTTCGCAGCAGAGCCTCCCACCGTGGCTGTTGTGCGGCGGCGGCGATGGTCTCGTACTCGGCGGCGAGCTGGCCGACCGAGCGCCAGGCGTCCTGCTCGGCGGCTATCGTCTGGCGGGCGGAAAGTTCTGTGCCGACGTGCTGGAGCACCCCGGCGAGCACCCTGCGCGCCGCGACTGCCTTGGTGTCCTGGGTAGGCGGATGGATGTGGTCGTCGTCGGGACGGTTGATCGAGACGTAGGCGGTGTTCCCGAGCCTTCCGCGGGTCATGGCGACGTAGAAGTTCTCGCGCGTCGCGCCGGGCTCGATGAGCGTGTGTCCGGTGTCGACGGTGACGCCTTGCGCCCGGTACGCGGTGACGGCGTAGCCGAGTTCGACGTGCTCGGCGACGTACGCGGCGGGAAGCCGCACGGTCGCGCCCCAGCGCCGTCCGGCGGGACGCGCCCGCAGCGATCCGTCGGCGCCGATGGCGGTGATCGTCCACCGGCTGCCGTTGCGCACCCAGCCGCGCCCGGTACGCAGCGCACGGTCGTTGCGGCGGGTGATAATCGCGTCCCCGATGGAGCCTTGCGTGCCGTCGTGCAGCCATACCTCGGCGCGCGCATCGACCTGCCCGGCGAGGATGAGGTCGGCGCGGGCGCGCTGGTTCAGGGTAGTGACCATCGCGCTCGACTCGGCGATGAGGATGCTCGCCAGTCCTGTGGCGCGGTCGCGCTGCCACGCAGCGTAGGCGGCGTCAGCCATGCGCTCGGCCTCCCCTGCGTGGATACGCCCGTGGGCCTGGTAGATGTCGATGGCTTCGACGCGCCCGTGGCGCAGGTCGAGGGTAGCGTCCTTCTCCCAAGCTGCGGCAATGCGGCGCACGTCCGTCAGCTCGGGCACATCGTCGCGGTCGGCGACGAGCATCCCGAACGCTCCCCCGGCGTCAACGGACTGGAGCTGCGCGGGGTCGCCTACGAGCAGCACCTTGGCTCCGGCCTCGACCGCGACGCGCACGAGCCGGTCGAGCGCGAGCGTCCCGGCAAGGGATGCCTCGTCCACGATCACGAGCTGCCCAGCAGCGAACCCGATGCCGCTGTCGCGGTAGGTCTGCCACCACTTCGCGGTGTTCTCCGTCGGGATGCCGAGGTCACCGGCCAGCACTTCGGCCGCGACCGCGGACGGTGCCAGGCCGATGACTGAGCCGTGTCCGTGCTCGGCCTCCCATGCGCGCCGCAACGCGCGCAGCGCGGTGGTCTTGCCTGCCCCCGCGGGGCCGACGAGCAGGTCGAGCATCCGGCCTGACGACGCAATCGCTGCGAGCGCCGCGCGCTGGTCGTCGCCGAGCGTGCGCCCACGGTGGGGTTGCAGCGCGTGCGCGATGGTTGCGTCGGCCAGGCGCGGTGCAACCTGCTCGCGGGAGCGTGCAAGCAGCCGGTCCTCGGCGGCGAGCACCGCGGCACCGCTGTAGCGGGCGGCGTTGCGGGGGCGGAACATGCTCGTCCCGTCCGCGCGCTGGAACGCGGCGGGGCTAGAGGCCAGCTCGGGCGGCGTGAGCCGGATGGACGCCTGCTCCGCGGCGTCGATGACCATCCCCGTGATCGCCTCGCGGTCCTCGGTGGCGGTGAAGCGCCAGCCCATCGTCTGGCGTGCGGCCTCGGCGTAGAGATTCCAGTGGCTCCACGTCGTGCGCTTCTCGGCAACCGCGGCGACCACCGACGCGCCGAGCCTGGCGATCCGCTCCAGCGGCACGTCCTCCGCGCGCAGGAGCTTCGCGGGCTCGACCGCGACGGCTTCTCGCGCCCATTCGGTTGCGTCCCGGCCCAGCAGTCGGCTCGCTCGGGTGCGCCACTCCTGGGCGAGGTCGGCGAGTGGGCGGACTTCCTTGTCGGGCCGGGTTGCCAGCGCCGCCTGCTGCCGCAGCCGGATGATCGTCTCCCGCGACGGCGCGTGCCCGTGCGCGATCTCGTACTCGGCGATCAGTCGGTCCTTCTCGATGTCGATGTGCCGGGACCGGGACGAGAACTCCGCGACCAACTCCTCCGGCACCGTGGCGACCGCCCACACCGGGTTGCGGTCGGTTCCCCGCTCGCGCCGCTCCCAGCCGACGCCGAGCGCGCGGGTGAGGTGGTCGGCGAAGACCGCGTTGTGCAGCTCGCTCAGCGCCACGGTCGCCGCGTGCAGCGGCCGGCTGTCCAGCGACCGCCACTTGCCGTCGAACAGGGTGCACACCTTGTTGCTCACCACCACATGCGTGTGCAACTGCGGATCACCCGCCCGCGAATCGAAGTGATCGAACGCGGTGGCGATCAGCCCTGTCACTTCCACCTGCGCAACCGCGCCGTCGCGGGAGGTTGCGCCCGAACGCGTCGCCGCAATCTCCCGCTCCATAAACGCAACAACCTCCGCAACGGCCGCGTGGTGCGCCTCTGCGATCCGCGCCTGAGTCGCCGCGTCCGCGAGACCCCAAAGCACCGATGCGGACTTCGGCAGTGAGAACGTGAAGTCAAAACCCGCGACCGCCCGCCGCGACCTGCGCGCCGATTCCTCCGCCTCGATCACCGCGACTGCCTCGGCGCGCTCCGCCGCGCCCAGCGCCGGATCGAGCCGGGCGAGCCGCGTGGCGATCCGATCCTCAACGGCCGGGAACACCGGGTACGCCTTCCCCAGCGGATCGCCAGTCACCGGGTCAAGGCCCATACCCAGCAGGAGCTGGAGCTGCGCCTCGGACACCTGCGCACCCTCGTGGATCTCGCCGTTCCCGAGCGCGGCAAGGCCGCCGCCCATCCAGCAGCCGGGTGGAGTGCCCTGCTCGGCGTAATAGCGGGTCAGCGGGGTCGAGAGCGCCCGCTCGCCGTCGGCGGATGCCACGGTGCGGAGCAGGTACTTGTAGCCGTCCCCCGCACCCATGACCCGCATCGAAACCGACACCCCGCACCGCCTCTCTCGTCAAAGAGGTGAGCCACTGAGCCCGCCGTCAGGCGGGGTCAGCCTCGATGTGCCAGACGTGTACTGGTCTCTGGCGGGCTTCCGAGGTCAGACAAGGCGGCCGCGGACGACGGCGATGTCGCGCTCATGATCGCGCACGATCCTGTCGGTCTTGGTCGTGAACTCCGACTTGTGGATCACGACGAGCCGGATACCCTGCTGCGGCAGGATCTCCGCCTTTCGCTGGTCGTAGAGCCGCCGCTGCTCGCCACGGGACACGCCGGAGACGGTCGCGCGACGGTCAAACAGCGGGACGGCCACGGTGTGCTGCTTCTCCTGGAACTCGACGACGAGCCCCAGCGCAGGCCAATACCCGTCGACGGGGAGCCTGCGAGCCCGTCCGGTCGTCGGCGACACGTCACCGACAAGCCACAGGAACGTCGCCTGTCGCTCCCCGCGGACCCCGATCACCTCGTCGCAGAGGTCGAGAACGTAGTGCTCATCACTGTCGGCGCGCTTGCCCACGATGCCTACAGGTACTCGATGACGGCCACTACGCGGATGACGCCGTTGAACTCGTCGCCGCCTGCGATGGTGGACAGGGCGACGATGCGGTGCTCCGGCCGGACAGCGAGCTCCTGCGTGAGCGCATCCTTGACCGAACCGCGCATGAAGTTGTCGAGGCGCACCTCCACAATCTCTTGGTTGCTGGTCAGTCCCTGAGCCATGTCCATCCCCTCGATGCGCTCGACCGCGTGCTCGCCACGATACGGCGCATCGGCGACATCGGTCGGTGCCGATAGCGTGAGTGTGCCCGAGAGGAACAGCAACCACATGCCCCTGAGCCGTGACGAGGCGCAGCGTCTGCGCCCGGTGATCGAGGAGGTCGCCGCGTGGTCGAAGCACGCCGCCGACCTCGCCGCCCACCGTGCCCGCGTCGCCGCTGATGCCGATACCGCCTTCGGCGCGCTTCGCGCGCGCATGGTCGATGTGGCGATCCGCAACGGGAGCCGCTGGGGCGTCCTGCCGCTGCGGGATGGTGACAGCGGGCAGCTTGGGCTCCTCGCCCGGTTCGCCGCCCTGCCGGAGATCCAGGCGAGCGAGGCGACATGGCTAGGTCAGCTTACGAACGAGGTGCCGCGGGCGCTGAGCGACGCGAGATCGAACTTCGGACTCCGCAAGCTGTTCAGCGGTGGGCAGTCGCGCGACGCTGCCGAGCGGGCGGGCCGGTATCTGCTCGACTACCCGGGCTGGGGTGCTGCGGCGAGCGTGGCGACGGCGCTGACGCGCCTCGATGATCGCGGGCGCACGGCACAACCCGTCGATACCGCACACACACTCGTGCCCGCCGTCGGCTTCGCTCCGAGGCTCGCGTCGCTCGGCGCGGGCCAGCTCCTACCGGGCGCGACTGTGGCTGGGCTTCCTGCTGCGATCAAGACGATCCAGGACGCGCTGAGCAGAGAGGCGCACTATCGGCAGCAGGCGCTCGATGCGGGCGTTGCCTTGCGCAAGGCAGAAGCGCAGAAAGTCATCGCGGAGATGCCGGTCGACCGGCTGAAGGACGCGACCCGTGAGCGCATCCGCATCAGCCCGCTGTCGGATGCAGGCATTGCCACAGTGCAGGACGTCTTCACCTACGCGAACCGTCTCGCGTCGATCCCTGGCATCGGGGCGACCTCCGCACATCGGATTCGCGGTGCTGCGCAGACTCTCTGGCAGACGACCTACGAGGAGATGCCGGTACGCATCGATATCGCCAAGCCCACGCCGCAGACCTTCGATCTCGTCCGGCACCTGGCGACCTGGGACGCGACGCGGAAGACGAAGAATGCGACCCGTGACCTCGCGCGCGCCGAGGCGCTCACGCCCCTGGCACAGACGCTCGACCCTCGCGTGATGCACCTGGCGATCTTCGGCGCTAGCACGGACGAGTTCACCTCCGCCGTCGAAGCGGTCGCGCTCCGTGCGCAGAGCATCTCGGGCACCGCAGCAGGCTCGGCTCCGCCCGATCCCTGGCAGGACTTCCTCGCCAGGCCGGCCGACTACTTCGCCATGTTGCAGGAGCTGGGCTTCCTGACGGAGGACGAGGAAGCGGTGCTCGGCGGGCTCCCCGATGAGGTCGTCGCCGTGGTCCGGGAGTTCGAGCTGGAGACGGAGCACCTCTCGGTGTCCTTGCGCGGGTATCAAGGCTTCGCCGCGCGTTTCGCACTCGTGCAGCGCAAGGTCATCATCGGCGACGAGATGGGGCTGGGGAAGACCATCGAGGCCCTTGCGGTGCTGACGCACCTCCGCTCGAAGGGCTCACACCATTCGCTAGTGGTCTGCCCGGCTGCGGTCGTCACCAACTGGATTCGAGAGGTGCAGGCCAAGTCCGCGCTGAACGCTCATCGGCTGCACGGGCCGGGCCGGGATGCGGCGCTGCGGAGCTGGCGTCGCAACGGAGGCGTCGCCGTTACGACCTACGAGTCGCTGGGATGGCTGGAGCCGCACCTGGGGCTCGTGGAAGAACTCGCATGCGTCGTGCTCGACGAAGCGCACTACATCAAGAATCCGGGCGCGCTCCGCGCCCAGCGCAGCGCCCGCGTGATTGACCGTGCCGACCGCGCGGTGCTGCTCAGCGGCACCCCGCTGGAGAACCGCGTCGAGGAGTTCCGCACCCTGGTCGGCTACATCCGACCCGACCTCATCGTCGACGCCAGCGAGCTGCGTCCGCGATTGTTCCGCCAGCAAGTCGCGCCGGTCTACCTCCGGCGCAACCAGGAGGACGTGCTGACGGAGCTTCCTGAACTCGTCGAGGTCGAGGAATGGCTGCCCCTCTCCCGCGCCGATGCGCACGCCTACCGCGAAGCGGTGATGGCCGGGAACTTCCAAGCAATGCGCCAGGCAGCGATGCTCCAGGGCGGTGAGTCCGAGAAGCTTCAGCGCCTGGTGGAGGTTGTCGAGGAAGCGGAGGACAACGGCCGCAAGGTCATCGTGTTCTCCAACTACCTGAGCGTCCTCGATGAGGTCACCGCGGCGCTGCCGGGCGTGGTCTTCGGGCCGCTTACCGGAGCAGTCCCAGCACCCAAGCGTCAGGCGATGGTGGACGACTTCACCGCGGCTGAAGCGGGCGCGGTGCTCGTGTCGCAGATCGTCGCCGGAGGCGTCGGTCTGAACATCCAGGCCGCGTCGGTCGTCGTGATCTGTGAGCCGCAGCTCAAGCCGACGACCGAGTGGCAGGCCATCGCCCGTGCCCGCCGGATGGGTCAGTTGCAGTCCGTGCAGGTGCATCGCCTGCTCTCCGAGGAAGGCGTGGACGTGCGCATCATGCAGATCCTCGCCAGGAAGCGAGAGCTGTTCGCCGACTTCGCGGCAATCAGCGAGACCGCCGAGGCTGCACCGGAAGCGTTCGACGTGTCCGAAGCCGAACTCGTGCGCGAAGTCATCGAGTCCGAACGCCAGCGCCTCTTCTCCAGCTCACGCGAGACCGAGGAAGCTGGCTGATCGGAGATGCGGCCAGAATCTAGCTCACGCCCCCGGACTACTTGGAGGATCGACGGCAGCGATCGGATCAGCGCCGCTCCAGACCTCCTCGTAGTGAGCGCGCAACAAGTCCGTCGTGGTCTCGCTGAGGTGGGACACAACAGTGAGCTGAGCGCCTCCTAGAGAAGCACCAACCATGAGCCCAGAACCCGTGCGCGGCAAGGCGAGTCGATCATGTAGCAACTTGGCTTCTGCGTCGACTAACCGAACCTCAGCATCCGGATGCGCGCTGAGCACGATCCCGAAGTCTCGTCGGCGCTCCTCTCGCGTCTGGCCTGCGATCTTTCGGCCAGAGAATGGGTCGGCCGCAAGAACGCGCCGAACCTCGGCGTGGCCAAGCACGTCGAAGAGTGCTGATGCCGGGAGATACGGATCAATGAACAGCGGCTCGTCTAGCTTCGCAACCTCAATGAGCACGCGTGCGTTCGTCACTGGATCGTCCAGATGACCAACAACTTCGAGGACTGCATCTTTCTGATCCGAATTTGCAAGCCTTGGCGCCCCGGCCAAGAACACCCGCCCGATGTCGGTAATGCGTACCCCGTCTCGCGGCGAGGATGACGCAAGCCCAGATGCAACAAGATAGTCAGTCGTGGAGTCGTCCGAGTACTCGTACTGGAACATCGCCGCACTCAGAGGGCTCTCCCGTGGCCGCCCGCTCCAGAACTTCTCCCGCCCCGACTGCGGAAACGGCATCAGCGCATAGGCATCAACCGCGGCCCTGGAGGGCGCTTCGCCAGCGTCAGCGACCGCAGCCAGGAAGCCAAGTGCCTTCAGCACTGCGTCGGACGCGACCGGGACGCTCACCGCTACTCCGCCTCGAACTCGTTGGTGGTGAACTTCAGGGTTGTGGCGTTCTCGCGGATGGTGCGGAGCTGCTGCTCGGTGAAGCCGTCGGGGTGGATGGCGTCGATGGAGAGCGAGATGGTGAGCTTCGCGCCGGATGCAGCGAGGTTGGTCAGCACCTCGGTGGCGATCTTGGCGAAGTCCGCGGAGTAGCGTTCGGCGCTGATCGGCGCGCTGCCGACGTACCGCGTCGCCGCGGGCTTCTTCGCGGGCGCTGACGCGGGAGCGGCGGTCGTAGTGCCTCCCGCCGCGCCCGCGGCTGCTGCCGCCGCAGTCGCCGGGGAATCCGCCTCCGGCTCGGGCGTGCTGCTGGCCGCGGTCGCGGCCAGGTCTTCGGCGCGCTGTGCTTCGGCCGGTGCGGGCTTGACGATCAGGGTGGCGTCGGTGACGGGCGCGCGCCCTGTGTCGCCGGGCAGCCAGAGTCCGCCGTAGCGGTCGGTCGTCTCGTCGTAGCCGTCGGCGAGGGCGAAGCTCTCGCTCTGCCAGAGCAGCGGCTGGTTGTCGATGGCGTCGATCAGCACCTCGCGGGAGCGGAGCCGCGGCATGTACGGGTACTGCGCGTACAGGCTCCACAGGTCGCCGACAGCGATGTGCCCTGCCGCCCAGGCTGCGGGCACCTTCGTATCGAGCGCGAGCCGGATCGAGCGGGCGGCGTGCTGGGTCGAGTACGCGCCCGCGCTGCCGAGCTTCTTGGCGACGCGCTCGGCGAGCGACCCCGCCTGCCCGTCGGCCTTGACCTCTTCCAGCTCGAACGGCGAACCGGGGTCGGGCGCGACAGGGTTGAGTACCCACTGGTAGGTCAGCGCGAGACGGTCGTCGACCGTGCGGCCGAACTGGTCGCGCTTGTCGACGGCCTGGGCGAGCTGCTGCGGAGTCAGGTTCAGCTCGTTCGCCTTCTCCGCGATCTCCTTCCATGCCAGGAATGAGCGCGCGGCCTGGTCGAGTTCGGCCAGGCGCTCCTCGTCGGGGGCGAGGAACACGACCATGTTGCGATTGGCGCGGTTCGCGGTGCCGCGGCGCTCGGTGGCCTGCTGGGCGAAGTCGTGCGCGGGCGAGTCGCCCTTCTTGCGGCGGTGCGGGAACTTCGGGTGCAGGATGACGAGCCGGGCCTGGTCGGTGTCGGGGATGTCGCCCGAGTCGGCCGGGCCAACGTGGACGCCCGCGAAGTCCGACCGGGCGCGTTCCTCGCCGCGCAGCCGCTTCACGATCTCAGCCCACACGTCCTCGGGGTGCAGCGCGTCGGCGGCATCCTTCGCACGGCGCGTGATGTTGGCCTGGGTGTCGTACCAGTGCTTGCCCGCCGACGAGTAGTAGTACGTCGTGCGGTCACCGAGCTGGGTGAGCGCGGAGTGGAAGTTGCCGACGACATCGCCGGGGACCGCGGTGCCGATGAACACCCGCTGCGTGTCGATCCCCTTGTGCGCGGTGCCGATGGTCGGTGCCGCGCCGAAGAACACGGTGCGTGCCAGGCGCTTGGTCACCGACCGCTGGCCGAGCACGGGCTTGTCGCTGTCGATGCGGGCGGGCTCCGAGTTGGTGCCGTCCACGTCGGCGTCGATGACGGCCTTCCACGAGTCCTGGAGGTACTGCGTCAGCTCGGCGTTGACCGACGCGACCGCCAGCGGGATCGAGCCGGGCAGGATGAGCGGCCCCTGGTCTTCGCCGACCCAAAGTGCGTGGATGACGGCGTTCATCAGCCGAAGCACGCCACGGGTGCGCTGGAACCGTTCCAACGAAGACCAGTCCTCGTAGAGCCGGTCGAACAGCTCGGGATGCAGCGGGTAGGTCTGCTGGATGCGCCGCCCGTACTGCGGGTCGCGGGCTTCCTTCGGGAACTCCCCCGCGTTGGCCTGGTAGAACTCGCTGAACGCTTTGGCTGTGGCGGCGATCTGCGCGAGCGCCTGGGCATCCTCCGACTCGAACAGGCGCTGCTTCACGATCCGGTACGCCTCGTCGCTCGATGCTGGACGCCACTGGTCGGCCACCCGCCGCACGACGTTCTGGAGGCGCTTCAGCGCCTCCATGCCGTTCGACCCGCCGACCTCCTCGGCCGCGCCCGCGACCTCTCCGCTGTCGTCGCCGTCGTGTGAGGCAGGGATCGAGATGGCGAGTAGCACGCCGGGGATCGACTTCGCCGCCTCGGTCAGCGACTGCGCGAACGTGAACTGCGTGTCGAACGTGCCGCCCGCGAGATCCTCGCGACCGTAGAGCTGCCGCGCGTAGGCGACCCACTCGTCGATCAGGATCACCGCAGGCGCATACTTCGCCAGCAGGACGTGCAGGTCGCCACCGGGGTTGGTGCGCTTCTCATCGTGCTCGCGCACGATCTCATACGCCTCGCGCCCGCCGAGCTGCCAGGCCAGTTCGCCCCACAGCGTGTTCACGCGAGTGCCGTCGTCCTTGGTCTCACCTTGCGGCGCGAAGTGGTTCCCGACCAGCGCGACCCGGCTCGCGGTGACGCCCTCCGCCGGGTAGCCGTTGGCCGTCAGCAGCTCCTGCGCCTCCTGCGGAAACTTGGCGATCGGCAGACCGCCGGCCAGGTGCCACAGCGCGAGCATCGAGTGCGACTTGCCGCCACCGAAGTTCGTCTGCAGGTTCACCACCGGCGAGGCGTTCGCATCCCCCGCCAGCCGCTTCACCGCGCGGCCGATCAAGTCGCGCAGACCCTCCGTGAGGTAGGTGCGGGCGAAGAACTGCGCCGGGTCGGAATACTCCCCGCTCGTCGCCGCCGGATCGCGGGCGACCTTGTAGAGGTCGGCGGCGAACTCGCTGGACTGGAAGTTGCCCGTCGCCACCTCGTCGCGCGGCTTCAGTACCTGCCGCCACGGGGCTAACCCTGACGCACCGGGCACTACGGTCGAGGACTTCAGCGCGCGCGAGTCCTGCTTGCCCGTGGCGATGCGGCGCAGGTCGAGCCGAATCGCGTCCACCTTGTCGGCCGCATACGCCTGCCCCACCGCGGCCAGCAACAGCCGCGCGTAGTCGAGCGCCCGCAGCGCCGCGTCGTCATCGAAGGAGGCGTTGTGCGCCCACTGGTTCCGCGTCTCGCGCAGCAGGCTCGCATACGCCTCGTGCTCGCGCGTGACCGTGCCCTTGAACGGATACCACCCCTTCTTCACCCGACCCGTCAGCCCCTCGGTCAGCATCCGAAGCTGCACGGCAGGGTCTTCCCGGCTGTATGCCTTGCCGGTAATGCCCTTCTCCTCATCGGCAAGCTTGACCACCAGCGCCCAATCGGAGTCCCCGATCTGCGGCTCCAGCACCTCCGCGATGAACGGGTCGAGCGCCTCCGCAAGGATCTCGAACATCCGCCCAATGCGGTCACGATTTGATGTCGCCACTAGAAAGCCTCCTGACTTCCCAGGCTACCGGCGGCCTGCGACAGAGCCGTGGTCGGCGCGTCGAGCGCTACGAGTTCGGCCCGGCGACGTGCGCGCGAGCGCTCTCGGCACGCTCGTCGGTATCGGGGTGATAGACCCAGCCTGTCTCGGCCGACCAGTGGAATATGTCGAGCCCGTTCGCAAGCCAGAGGTCGGTGACGCCCTCAATCGGCGTGAACGTGCCCCAGGTGAACAGGCTCGGCGACAGCGCGAGTAGGTCACCATTCTCGCCGTTTGCGGCGACGGGGAGATACAGATGGCTCCGGCGAGCAGCGAGCGTCGCGCTCTCGGTGCGCAGCTTCTCGATGTGTCGAGCGATGTTGGCGTCGGTAGCGAGGTATTCGGAGAGCCTCTCCAGGTAGGGCGTCTCGGGGCGCTCGGCGATCTCTGCGTTGGCGCTGCTGAAGTAGACGCCGGGAGGTCTCTCATCGCTGAACGGCCGGGCACTCAGCCCCGGCCCCAGCTCCACGGTTCCCGCCTCCGGGTCGGCGCTCGCAAGCACCTCCGCCCAGGCTGGCGCCCGCTGCTGAAGGTCACGCTGGCTCGGCGGCAACTCCACGAACCGCTCGAACTCAAGTCCCCAAGAGTGGACTCCGTTGTACGCCACGTGGACGGCGGGAACGATGCGATCACTCATCGTTCTGAACCGCCGCATGAACTCCGCGTCTGTCGTCTGCATGACCTCGGCGACCTCCAGGTAGTCGCCCTCCCCCTGCAAGACGAGGTCGACCAGCCGCTGACCTGCCTCGGCGCCGTCGCGCGGCTCCGGCCAAAGCCCCGTGTGCGCAGCGAGCGCCCATGCCGCTCCCGGCTCGCCGGATCGCAGCCCGGTGAGCGACTTGAGATGGGCGTCGAGCCTCTGGATGCGCGAGTCATCTCCGAACGCTCGCAGACCGTTCGGGAACGAACGGCCGACAGGACACCAGCCTTTCAGTAGATTGCGCGGCTCACTCATCGAAACTGACCGCCGTTGACTGCTGACGGTCCTCTGAGCGTTCGGGAGCAGGCCCGGACTCCTGTTCCTCTCCGTCCGAGCCGTAGCGGGCGAGAAAGTCCTCCTTGGTAAGGAGCATGACCTCAGCGACAAAGACCCGGCTCGGTGGGAGGACTCCCCCCGTGATCGTCCGCGTCAAGCGTCGACCCCATGCGAAGACGTCGAGAGCCCAAAGCCCTTCAAGAAGTTCGGTCATGCTGCGGAGAGCGCCCCGTCGCTGCGTCAGAGAGTCAATCTCGTTCGCAATCTCCCCCCAGTCCTTTATCGCGTCGAGAAACTCGTCTCCGGCGTCAACTCGGTCAGCCGCATGGATGTCATCGATTGGAATGAGGTTGAAGAATCCGGCACCGGCGACGGTGTTCCATACCTGAGTGCCAGAAAGCAGAGGGCGGATTCAAGCGGTGGTCGCAA
>NZ_DCMW01000018.1:163193-163861 GCF_002321605.1 Microbacterium sp. UBA1612 | reverse complement strand
TTTCTCCGACATCGGCGGGGGAGGGGATGCGCCCGGCGGCCGGATGCGGCGGGCGGGCGGCGGGGGGTGCGGCGGGCGCGGGGCAGGGATGCCCGGCGGCTGGATGCGGCAGCGCCGGCCGAGGCGGCAAAGGCGCCGGGGGCAGAGGGATGCGGCGGGCGGGCGGGTAGGCTGGCCCGGTGAGCATGGAGATCGAGATCGGCCGCGCCAAGCGGGCCCGCCGCGCGTTTACGTTCGACGACCTCGCCGTCGTCCCCTCGCGCCGCACGCGCAACCCGGAGGACGTCTCGACCGCGTGGACCATCGACGCGTTCTCCTTCGACATCCCCGTCATCGGCGCGCCGATGGACTCGGTGGTGAGCCCCAAGACCGCGATCATGCTCGGCCAGCTCGGCGGACTCGGCGTGCTCGACCTCGAGGGGCTGTGGACTCGCTACGACGACCCCGAGCCGCTCCTCGCCGAGATCGCGTCGCTGCCGGACGACCAGGCGACCCGTCGCATGCAGGAGCTGTATGCCGCACCGATCCAGCCGGAACTGGTGCGGGATCGACTCTCCGAGATCCGCGCGGCCGGTGTGACCGTCGCCGGTTCCCTCACGCCGCAGCGCACGCAGGAGCTCTACGAGACCGTCGTCGCGGCCGGGGTCGACCTCTTCGTCATCCGCGGC
>NZ_DCMW01000018.1:10957-162892 GCF_002321605.1 Microbacterium sp. UBA1612 | reverse complement strand
GTCGACCTCTTCGTCATCCGCGGCACCACCGTCTCGGCCGAGCACGTGTCATCGGTGGCGGCGCCGCTGAACCTGAAGAAGTTCATCTACGACCTCGACGTGCCGGTCATCGTCGGCGGTGCGGCGACGTACACCGCCGCCCTCCACCTGATGCGCACCGGCGCCGCCGGTGTGCTCGTGGGCTTCGGCGGGGGCGCGAGCTCGTCCACCCGCGCGACCCTCGGCATCCACGCACCCATGGCCACGGCGCTCGCCGACGTCGCCGGCGCCCGTCGCGACTATCTCGACGAGTCCGGCGGCCGCTACGTGCACGTGATCGCCGACGGCGGCGTGGGAACCTCGGGCGACCTCGTCAAGGCTCTCGCGATGGGGGCGGATGCGGTCATGCTCGGCGTCGCTCTCGCGCGCGCGACCGATGCCCCCGGCCTCGGATACCACTGGGGTCCGGAGGCGCACCACCCGAAGCTGCCGCGCGGACGCCGCGTGGCCGTGAACCAGCTCGCCGACCTCGAGTCGGTGCTGTACGGTCCGGCTCCGGTCGCCGACGGCACGGTCAACCTCATCGGCGCCCTGAAGAAGTCGATGGCCACGACCGGGTACTCCGACCTGAAGGAATTCCAGCGCTGCGAGGTCGTCGTGACGCCGTATCAGGCCGGATGACCACCGCCGACCCGCACCCGGCACCACCGGAGGTCTTCCCGCCGACGCTGCGCGAGGTCATGCTGCGCCCGCGCTGGCTCGGCGTGCTGGCCCTGTGCCTGGTGGTGGCGGGCGTGTTCGCCTGGCTCGGTCAGTGGCAGCTCTCCCGCGCCGTTGACATGCAGCCGCTCCCGGAGGGCGTCACCGAGCAGGTGCAGCCCATCGACGATGTCGTGCAGCCGGGGGAGTACCTGCCCGAGCCGCTCGTCGGGCAGCGGGTGACCGTGACCGGCGCGTTCGTCCCCGACGACTACATCGTCGTCTCCTCGCGCTACAACGACGGCGTGGAGGGCTACTGGGTCACGGGTCAGTTCCGCGTCGCGACCGCCGAGGCGCCGACGTCGCTGGCGGTCGCCGTCGGGTGGGCGGCCACCGAGGAGGAGGCGCTCGCCGCCGCGGAGCGGCTGTCCGAGGATGCGGCCGCACGACCCGACGATGCCGCGGCGCTCGCGCTCACCGGCCGGCTCATCTCCGACGAGGGGCCCGTCCCGCCGCCGCAGAGCGCGGATCCCCTCACCCTCACCCGCATGTCGCCGGCCGCGCTCCTCAGCCGGTGGAGCGACGCGGACGGCATCGACGTGTACCGTCCGTACCTGGTGTCGGAGACGGCATCCGAGCCCCTGCAGCAGATCACCACGCGCCCGCCCGATCAGGGATCCGGTGTGAACTGGCTCAACATCTTCTACGCCGCCGAATGGGCGATCTTCGCGGGCTTCGCGTTCTACATGTGGTACCGCCTGGCGCGCGATGCGTGGGAGAAGGAGGTCGAAGACCTCGAGGATGCCGCGGCTGCGTAGCGCGGAACGGGGTGTCTGAGGCGCCGACTAGAATCGATGCATGCCGCGCGCCCCGAAGCTCTCCTCGTTCCCGGCGATCCGCGGCGCTCTGAAGTTTTACCAGGTGGCGTCGATCATCACCGGTGTCGGCCTGCTGCTGCTGGTCGCCGAGATGATCCTCAAGTACACGCCGCTGCACGTCGAGCTGTTCGCCGGCGGGTCCGGCGGAGCGCTGTGGTTCGCGACGGTCATCCCCGGTGCCGATTGCCAGTGGTGGTCGCTGTTCGCGCCGATGACCAACGACTGCGAGATGGTCTCCACCGGCGACGGGCTGAACATCTCCCTGTTCATCCTCGTGGCGCACGGCTGGTTCTACGTCGTGTACCTGTTCGCGTGCTTCCGCATCTGGAGCCTCATGCGCTGGCGCTTCGGCCGTTTCATCGTGCTGGCCCTCGGCGGCATCGTGCCGCTGCTGTCGTTCTTCATGGAGGCCCGCGTCGCGCGCGAGGTGAGGGCCTACCTGCGACAGCGTGAAGACGACGAGCTCCACACCCATGCCGCGCACTCGACGCTGACCCACGAGATTCCGACGGAGAACCACCGGTGACAGAATCCCCCGACCACATCGATCGCACCGATACGTTCGACGGCGCCGACACGAGCCCGTCGATCGAGGGTGACACCGAGTTCCGCCCGGTGCTCGTCGTCGACTTCGGTGCCCAGTACGCCCAGCTCATCGCCCGCCGCGTGCGCGAGGCCGGCGTCTACAGCGAGATCGTCCCGCACACCGCCACGGCCGAGGAGATCGCCGCGCGCGAGCCGCTCGGCATCATCCTCTCCGGCGGTCCCTCGTCGGTGTACGAGGAGGGCGCGCCCTCGCTCGATGCCGGCGTGTTCGACCTCGGGGTTCCGACGCTCGGCATCTGCTACGGATTCCAGGTGATGGCCCGCACGCTCGGCGGCGAGGTTGCGAACACGGGCCTGCGCGAGTACGGCGCGACGGATGCGGCGCTCTTCGGCGACGGCGGCGTTCTACTGGGCGGCCAGCCGGCCTCGCAGAACGTGTGGATGAGCCATGGCGACCAGGTCTCCCGTGCGCCCGAAGGCTTCGACGTGCTCGCCTCCACCGATGCCACCCCCGTGGCCGCCTTCGGCAACGACGAGCGCCGCATGTACGGCGTGCAGTGGCATCCCGAGGTCAAGCACTCCGACCACGGCCAGGCGGTGCTGGAGAACTTCCTGCACAAGGCGGCCGGCCTTCCCGCCGACTGGAACAGCGGCAACGTCATCGCCGAGCAGGTCGAGAAGATCCGCGCGCAGGTCGGCACCGGCCGCGTGCTGTCGGCGCTGTCGGGCGGCGTGGACTCAGCCGTGTCGACGGCTCTCGTGCACGAGGCGGTCGGGGACCAGCTCGTCGCCGTCTTCGTCGACCACGGGCTCCTGCGCAAGGGCGAGCGCGAGCAGGTCGAGCAGGATTACGTGGCCTCCACCGGTGTGCGTCTCGTGACCGTCGACGCTCGTGAGCAGTTCCTGCGTGCGCTCGAGGGCGTGAGCGACCCGGAGGAGAAGCGCAAGATCATCGGGCGCGAGTTCATCCGCTCGTTCGAGAAGGCGCAGGCCGACCTCGTCGCCGAGGCGGCTGCCGACGGCGAGCCCATCCGCTTCCTCGTGCAGGGCACGCTCTATCCCGACGTCGTCGAGTCCGGCGGGGGCACGGGCACGGCCAACATCAAGAGTCACCACAACGTCGGCGGGCTTCCCGAAGACCTGCAGTTCGAGCTCGTCGAACCGTTGCGCACCCTGTTCAAGGATGAGGTGCGTGCGATCGGACGCGAGCTCGGGCTGCCCGAGGTCATCGTCGCCCGCCAGCCGTTTCCGGGGCCCGGCCTCGGCATCCGCATCGTGGGTGAGGTCACCGCTGACCGCCTCGAGATCCTGCGTGACGCCGACGCCATCGCCCGCGAGGAGCTGACGAAGGCGGGGCTCGACGGGGAGATCTGGCAGTGCCCGGTGGTGCTCCTGGCCGACGTGCGCTCGGTCGGCGTGCAGGGAGACGGCCGCACGTACGGGCATCCGATCGTGCTGCGACCGGTCTCGAGCGAAGACGCGATGACCGCCGACTGGACCCGCCTGCCCTACGACGTGCTGTCGAAGATCTCCAACCGCATCACGAACGAGGTGTGCGAGATCAACCGCGTGGTGCTGGATGTGACGTCCAAGCCGCCGGGGACCATCGAGTGGGAGTGAGCTCCCACTCGAGACGGATGCGGTGGCACTCGGTCGCGCCAGCGGCCGAGTGGGAGTGAGTCGAGGCGGGTCACTGCCGCAAAGCGGCGTTGAGGCTCCTGCGACTCCGATCGAGTAGGCGGCGAAGCCGACGTATCGAGATCTCCCGAGACGGCTTCAGACGCGACGGCGGGAGTCGAACCCGCAACGCGATCGGGTATGAACCGTCGCCCGGGACCGCCCGGATCGCCGCGATACCGCCACGTTAGCGTCGGCGGAGAGCGGGGCGAAGAGTGTGTCGCCCCGTGACAGAGCCGCGGTGGGCGACGGCCTCATGAGCTGTCGCGCCACGGCCGGTGAGAGGGGATGGTCGTGGGGCGCTCGTGCCGCTCGTGCGGGTGCTGTGGCACCTGGCTCTCCGCCGGTGCACCCGTCTCCTCGTCGACCACCATCGTGCGGGAGGGCGCTCTCACGACGTCGCGGTCGGCGAATCGTCGGCCCGTGATCGTCACCGGCGTCAGGCGGAACACGTGCGGCTTGTAGCGCGGACTGGCCGTCAGCAGGCGCGAGACGCCGCTGCGCTCGATCTCCGTCGCGTCGCCGACCCGTTCGGCTCGACCGCGCAGCACGACGCTCCACCAGCCGTCATCGTCGTGACCGTCGACTTCGAAGGCTGAGGCCGGGTGCGTCGTCAGGCGCACCACCTTCGTGTCCGAGGCGGTGCGGAAGTAGACCGCGCCTTCGTGCGCGGCGATGTTGACGGGGAAGAGGTCGGGGCCGCCGTCGTCGCGGATGATCGCGAGCCTCCCGACGCTCTCGCCCTCGATGCGCGTCCAGCACTCGGCGGTGCTGAGGTGGTGCGGGGCGGAAGTCATGTTTCTGCTCCTTTCCCGGTGGGTGCTTCCAGCATCTCGCTCCCGCGCTGCCGGTTCAAGGGCTCGGGCTGTTGTTGCGCCCGGCCCATGGGTCATACGTGGCGATCAGTTCCTCCTGCGGGGGTCGATCGGCCTCGTCGACGTGCTGCAGGTTCACCCGGACGCGGTACCAGAGCGAACTCGAGCCGCGCATCCCGTCGATGAGCACGTCTGCCGGGTGCAGCTGGGCGGCCGCGGCGGGGTGTGATGATCGCCACGTCTCGAGCGCATCCTGCGCCTCGGGCTTGGTCTTCGTGCGGGCCACCTCGATGAGCGGCATCGTCGATGCCCGCCGTCCGGAACCGTCGGTGCGCCGCGGCGGTTTCTCCGCGGGACCCAGGTCATCGGCGAGTCGCAGCAGGGCGGTGAGGTCCCCGGCGGCGGCGTCGATGCCGTCGTGCGGGTCGCCGATCTGCGCGAAACGCTCGGGCACGGTGCGGGCGGTGAACTCGGCCGGGCGACGTTCCCGCACCTCGTCCCAGTGCAGCGGCGTCGACACGCGCGCATCCGGAACCGGCCGGATCGAGTACGCGGAGGCGACCGTACGGTCCTTGGCGTTCTGGTTGAAGTCGACGAAGACGCTCTCGCCGCGCTCCTCCTTCCACCAGCGAGCCGTCGCCAGGCCGGGCGCCCGGTTCTCGACCTCGCGGGCGATCGTCTCGGCGGCCCGGCGAACCGCGGCGTAGTCCCACGAGGGCGTGATGCGAACGAGGATGTGCATCCCGCGGGAGCCGCTCGTCTTGGGCCAGCCGGCCAGGCCCACGTCGTCGAGCACGTCGCGGGCGACGAAGGCGACATCCACGATCTGCGCCCATTCCACCCCCGGCATGGGGTCCAGATCGATGCGGAGCTCATCGGGATGGTCGAGGTCTTCGGCCCGCACGGGGTGGGGGTTGAGGTCGAGGCATCCGAGGTTCGCAACCCAGGCGAGCCCGGCCGCATCCCGGATCACGGCCTCCTCAGCCGAGGTTCCGCGGGCGTAGTGGAGGGTGGCGGTGTCGATGAACAGCGGGTGGTTCTCGGGCACGCGCTTCTGGAAGAAGGGTTCGACGTCGATGCCGCGGGGGAAGCGCTTGAGCACCATCGGGCGTCCGGCCGCGCCCCGCAGAGCGCCGTCGGCGACGGCGAGGTAGTACCGCACGATGTCGATCTTCGTCAGGCCGGCTTGCGGGAAGACCACCTTGTCGGGGCTCGTGATCCGCACGTCGGTGCCGTCGACGTCGATCACCTCGGCCGGGCTCTTCGCGGGTGTCATACGCCGGACGCTACTCGGCCCGCCTCGCCGCGGCCACCGCTTGCCTCCCGCCCCCGCCTGTGCCCACGCGCGTACCTCTGCCCACGCGCCTGCTGCAGCCCGGCCTGCCCCGTGTCCTAACTCAGGCTCGGTGCGCAGGCGAGGCCCTGGATTCCCTCTCCCACCGGTGCCGTCTTCTCTCTCAGCCTGAGTTCGGGCACGTAGGCGGCGGGCGAGGTAGGCGCCGTGCGCCGTGGTTCGGGCACGTGGGGGCGGGTGAGGCCGTCTTGCTGGGGCGGGCGCCCGGTTCAGGTGCCGGGGGCGGGTGAGGCAGGCGCGCCGGGTTCAGGTGCCGGGGGGCGGGTGAGGCCGGCTTGTCGGGGTTCGGGCGCCCGGTGAGGCCGTCTTGCCGGGGCGGGTGAGGCCGGCTTGTCGGGGCGGTCACCGGCGCCTGCCTCCGGGGACGGGGCGGCGGCCGGCTGGTCGACGGCAGCGGCGCGGTGTGCCCTAACTCAGGCTCGGCGCATGCCGGGGTGCGGAATCGGCGTCGATTCCGCAGCTCTCGCCTCGCGCAGCCTGAGTTAGGACCGCGATGGAGAAAGGAGGAGCGGCGGACGACGAAGGGCCGCCCCGGTTGGGACGGCCCTTCGTGCGCGGATGGGGGTCAGTTGCTGCCGCGGATGATCGCGATCATGCGGAGGATCTCGACGTAGAGCCACACGACGGTGACCATGATGCCGAAGCCTCCCAGCCAGCCCATCTGACGGGGGACGCCGTTGCGCACGCCCTGCTGGATCTGGTCGAAGTCGAGCACCAGGGAGTACGCCGCCATGATCACCACGAGCACACCGAGGATGAGGCCGAGCGGGATGCCGAAGATCGTCTCGCTGCGCAGGCCGAACGCGTTGTCGGTGACGCCGAACAGCATGAGGCCGACGTTGACGAGCGAGAAGACGAGGTAGCCGACCATCGCGATGAGGAAGATCTTGGTGGCGCGCTTGGAGGCGCGGATCTTGCCGCTGGCGAACAGGGCCAGCGTGACGCCGACGACGACGAGGGTGGCGAGGGTCGCCTGCGTGACGATCCCGGGCCAGATGAACTCGAAGAAGGCCGAGATGCCGCCGACGAACAGTCCCTCGGCCGCGGCGTAGGCGAAGATCAGGCCCGGCCGCACCTTCTTGCGCGAGGTGAAGATCACCACGAGCGACAGCACGAATCCGACGAGCCCGCCGACGATCATCGGCAGCACGGTCGGGTTGGGGTTCTGCGCGGTGACCGGAGACATCGTCCAGATCCAGCCGACCACAGCGCCGACCACCAGGATCGCGAACAAGCCGATGGTCTTGGCGACCGTGTCTTCGATCGTCATGCGGCCGGTGTCGGTGGAACCGGCAGACGGGGCGGAGTACATGCCCTCGAGGTTCGCCTGCGCGGCGGCGTCGGTGCCGGCACGCTGCGCGGTGGCGAACTGCGTCGAGCCGCCGAGGTTCGCCGCGTTCGCACCTCCCGGGTAGCTCTGCACGGCTCGCGGGTCCTGGAACGCCGGGTTGTTGAATGCGGGGTTGTTGAGGGCCACTGCTCTCACACTCCAAAGTCGCGGGGTTTCACAGCATCGTGCTGTTATCCAACACTAACGGAACCGCGCTATTCCGCGGCAGAGGGCGGCTGTGAGAGGACTATGAACGGATGCCCCTCCCGGGCCTCGTCCGCGGGCGCGTCCCGGGCACGCGTAGCCTGATCCCGTGACCCATCCCCTCGTGATCGGCCACCGCGGCGCGCCCGGCTATCGCCCGGAACACTCGCGGTCGTCGTACGAGCTCGCGCTCGCGCAGGGTGTCGACGCGGTCGAGCCCGACGTCGTCGTCACGCGCGACGGCGTGCTCGTCGTGCGGCACGAGAACGAGATCTCCGGAACCACCGACGTGGCGCAGCGGCGCGAGTTCGCCGATCGGCGAACCACCAAGACGATCGACGGTGTGGCGTGGACCGGATGGTTCGTCGAGGACTTCACCTGGGATGAGCTGTCGACCATCCGCTGTCGTGAGCGACTCCCCGATCTCCGGCCCGACAGTGCGGGGTACGACGACGGTGAACCGGTGCTGCGCCTGCGTGACGTGCTCGATCTCGTGCGCGAACGCGGCGGTGGGCGCGTCGGTGTCGTGCTCGAGATCAAGCATGCGACGTACTTCGCCTCGCTCGGGTGGGATGTCGCATCCCTCCTGGTCGCCGAACTCGCCGCGGCGGGATGGACCGAGGGGGCGCCGCCGCTCACCGTGGAGTCGTTCGAACAGACCGTGCTGACCGAGGTTCGCGAGCGCGGACTGGCGGCGGCGTCGGTGTTGCTGCTCGATGCATCCGGAAAGCCTGCCGATCTCGTGGCGCGCGACGGGTCGGCAGCTCCCACCTACGCATCCTTCGCCGAGCCGGAGGGCCTGGATCGTCTCGTCGGCGCGGTCGACGGCATCAGCGTGCACAAGCGGATGCTGCTCGCGTCGAACGTGTTCGAACACGCCGCCAGTTCGGTCGGGCCCGCGCTGAACCGACCCCGGGTCGTCGTCGATGCGCACGCCCGGGGCCTGTCGGTCTTCACGTGGACCTGCCGCCCCGAGAACGCCTTTCTCACCCGGCGTTTCCGCACGGGCGGCGGTCGCGCGGCGCGCGGCGACTGGCGTGCGGAGTGGGCTCTGCTGCGCGACGCCGGCGTCGACGGCGTCTTCGTCGACCATCCCGACCTCGGCGCCGAAGTCTTCCGCGCCTGACTCTGCGAGTCGAGGCCGCCCGCACCCCGGGCCGCCGATGTCGGAGAATCGCGTCGATGTCGGAGGTTTTCGACCGCATCCTCCGACATCCGTGCAATTGTCCGACCGGGCGGGGGACGGATGCGTAGGGTGCTGCTCATGGGGGAAACGCATCAGGATGATGCCGGAGGCATCGTCGTGTCCGATCTGCGTCGCTCGTTCGGCACCGTGCACGCGGTGCGCGACGTCGGCTTCACGGCCGCGCCGGGGCGGGTGACGGCGCTGGTCGGCCCGAACGGGTCGGGGAAGACGACGCTGCTGCTCATGCTCGCCTCGCTCCTGGCACCCGACGCCGGCTCCATCCGCATCGCCGGCCTGGACCCCGCCGTCGATGCGCAGGCCGTTCGCGGTCGGCTCGGATGGATGCCCGACGCCCTCGGCGCGTGGGGAAGCCTCACCTCGCGGGAGACCCTCGTCGTCACCGCTCGGCTGTACGGGATGCCGGCGGATGTGGCCGCCGCTCGCGCGGAGCACCTGATCCACGACGTCGACCTCGCCGCACTCGCCGACGCTCCGGCCCGCGTGCTGTCGCGGGGTCAGAAGCAGCGGCTCGGCCTCGCGCGCGCCCTGGTGCACGACCCTCCGGTGCTGCTCCTGGACGAACCGGCGTCGGGCCTGGACCCGCAGGCGCGGATCCACCTGCGGGTGCTGCTGCGCCGGTTCGCGGCGGAGGGGCGCACGGTGCTCGTCTCCAGCCACATCCTCAGCGAGCTGGAGGAGATCGCCGACGACGCGGTGTTCCTGGTGGAGGGTCGCACCGTGAGTGCGCCGCCGCGCGAGGGCTCCACCGCGACGACGCCGTGGCGCATCCGCGTCGTGGGGGATCCCAAGCAGGCGATCGAGCCGGTCGCCGCTGCCCTCGGCATCGAGCCGTTCACCGTCGGGTTCGACCGTCGAGAGCTCGTGGTGCCGTTCCCGGGGGCGGCGGCGGCGGCCGAGGCGCTCGCCCGCATCGTCGGCGCCGGCGTGCCGGTGGCCGAGTTCGCCCCCTCGCACGGCGACCTCGAGCGCGCGTTCCTCGAGCTGAGCCGCGATCCGGATGCCGCGCCCGACCGAGCGGACGGCGACGAAGGAGATGTGGCATGAACGCCCAGCGCCTCGGCACGCTCATCCGCCTCGACCTGACCCAGCGCACCCGAAGTGTCGCGTGGTACGTGCTGCTCAGCGTGTTCGCTCTGCTCCTGGTCATCGTCAGCGTGCTGTCGTTCCTGGGGTGGCAATGGGTGCCGGAACCCGGCGCCGCCATCTACTCCACGGTCGTCGCGTTCACGCTGCTGCTGGTCGTGCTCGTCTCTCCCACGTTCAGCGGGAACGCGATCAACGGCGACCGGGAGGCAGCGACACTCGCACCCGTGCAGGTGACCCTCGCCACGACGGGCGAAATCGTCATCGGCAAGTTCCTCGCCGCCTGGATCGCCGGTCTCGCCTTCGTCGCGGTGTCCGTGCCGTTCCTCGTGATCGCGACGTTGGCAGGCGGCGTCGACCCGATCACCGTCGTGATCTCGCTGGCCGTTCTCGTGATCGAGATCGGCGTGCTCGCCGCGATCGGGGTGGCCCTGAGCGGCATCCTGTCCCGGCCGCTCTTCTCGGTGGCGACCGCATATCTCGTGGTCGCCGCGCTCGTGATCGGCACGCTGATCGCGTTCGCGCTCGCCGGGGCGACCATCCGCACCGAGACGACCCACCAGACCCGCACCTACGACTGGTCCTCGGTGGGTCCCGACGACGATCCGCCGTGCGCCCCGGGGCAGTCGTCGACCGCGGCGTACCCCTGCAATGAAGACATCGAGTGCGGTGCGTGGGAGACCTACACCTCCGAGACCCCGCGCTTCGATCGGGTCTGGTGGATGCTCGCGCCCAACCCGTTCGTCATCCTCGGCGACGCCGCACCCGGGCGATTCGACGCGAACGGGAATCCGCAGGACGTGTTCTCGCAGCTGAAGACGGGAATCGCCTACGCGCAGAAGCCGCCCGAGCTCGAGACCCGGTGGGACGAATGCGCGCCGCTGTCATGGACCGAGCAGGACTACCAGACCCCCGAGGAGGTCGTCGCCCAGTCGGTGCCGAGCTGGTTCGTCGGCCTCGGACTGCAGATCGTCCTCGCCGGCGGACTCCTGGCGTGGGCCTGGGCACGCACCCGCACGCCGGCGGGCCGTCTGCCGCGCGGCACCCGCATCGCCTGATCCTGCCCGCCCGCTGCCGCGCCCGGCTGCCTCGGGCCTGCCTCGGCTGCCTCATCCCACCCGCCCCGCCCAGCCCCGCCCGGCCCGGCTGCCTGCTGGCCTCGGGCCCGCCTCCGATGTCGGAGAATCGTGCCGATGTCGGAGAATCCGGGACAAATCATCCGACATTCGCGCGATTCTCCGACATGCATGCGTGGGGCTGGGGCCAGGCGCCGGAGGCCGCGGCGGCTGGGGCCTGGGGCGGCTGGGGTCAGGGGCGGCCGAGGCTGGCGAGCAGGCGCTGGGCGGTGAGGGCGGTGTCGTGCCAGGACGGCAGGGCACGCCCCGCGCGCGCCGCGGCCGCGGACATGTCCGCTCGGCGGGCCGGATCGGTGAGCAGGATGCGCAGCGCATCGGCGAAGGCGGCCGGATCCTCGGGCGGCACCAGCACTCCCGCGTCGGCGGGCACCGTGTCGGGCACCGCGCCAGTGCGGCACGACACGATCGGCAGCCCGCGGGCGAGGGCCTCGTCGAACACCAGTCCGTAACCCTCGTACCGTGTCGCGAGTGCGAAGACGGCCGCCTCGCGCGCCAGGGCGTCACGTTCGGCGTCGGAGACGGCGCCTGCCAGCCGCACGCGATCCCGGAGTCCGAGCTCCTCCCGCAGGCGCGCCAGCTCGGCCGCGTGAGCCGGGTCCCACGCCGAACCGACGACCACCGCGCGCCAGGGCGCATCCTGCACGCGCGCAAGCGCGCGCAGCAGCACGTCGTGTCCCTTGCGGGGGTGCTGGATGCCGACCGACAGCACGAGCGGCGGATCACTCGGCGCGCGTACCCCCGTCGGCCGATCGGTGCCGGGTCGCGCGACCGTGATCCGCTCCGGGTCCGCGCCGTATTCCGACACGAGCATGCGCCGGGTGTGCGGGCTGGGGACGAGCACCGCGTCGGCGCGACGGAGATTGGCCCGCTCGGTCTCGAAGAGGTACCGGCGCCGCTCCGCGGTGAGACCCTCCTCGAGGGCGAGCGGATGGTGCACCATCCCGACGGCCGGCGCGGTGATCGCGGCGAAAGCCCCGGGGGAGAGAGACCCGAAGACGAACCCGTCCACGATGAGCGGACGATCCGGCGGCACCGCCGCCAGTGCCGCCGCAGCGTGAGCGTGATCGTCCGGCGTCGGATCGGGGAACGAGTCGCCGAGCCGGATGAGCTCGGTCGGCGTTCCGGCGTCGCGCAGCCCGTGCAGGAGGCGCTTCTCGTAGAGATAGCCGCCGGTCACCGTCTCCAGGTCGCCCGGCACGGCGAAGGCCGCCTCGATCACGTCGCCTGCTCCGGTGCGTACACGCGCAGCACGCGCGCCTCCACGGCGCTGACGAGGGCGTAGCCGAGCGCCGACAGCGCCGTCACGACGACGACCGCGCCGGCGAGCAGGTCGTATCCCGAGCGCGACGCCGCCAGCGCCATGAGGCTTCCCACTCCCGAGCCCAGCGCCAGCCACTCGACCACGGTGACCGCGAGCACCGCCGCCGGCACGCTCATCCGAGCCGCCGCGAAGAACGCGGGGAGCATCGCGGGGATGCGCACGCGCACCAGCTGCACCCCCGCCGGGGCGGCATAGCACCGCAGCACGTCGAGTGCCTGTCCGGGGGCGCGACGCAGGCCCTCCAGGCACGCGATGAGGGTGGGGAAGAACACCATGACCGCCACCAGGGCGACGCCCCCGACCGCACCGCGGCCGAGCAGCAGCACGACGAGGGGGGCGGTCGTGACGATCGGCACGGCGCGCAGAGCGATCGCGAACGGCATCGACACGGCCGCCGCGCGCGGGGCCAGGGTGAGCACGATGGCGAGTCCGGCCCCGGCGGCCAGGCCCGCGAGATACCCCGGCACCGCGAGCGCCGCGGTCTCGCCGATCGCGGCGGCCAGCGCGCCGACGACCTCGCCGCCGTCGGCCGTTCCCGAGAGGATCACGACGACGTCGGCGGGCGTGCGGGCGAAGAACGGGCTCAGGCCGATCGCATGGATGCCGCCCCACCACAGCACCAGCAGCACGGCGGCCGCTCCGACCGCGGTCAGGAGCGCGTCGCGCGTGCGATGGCGACGGGATGCGGGGGCGCGAGCCGGCGCGAGGATCAGCGGCGGCCTGTCGCCGTCGACGCGTCGGCCGAGCGCGCCGATCGCGGCGTAGGCGATCACCGACACGGCCGTCGCGATCACCGCCAGGGCCCAGGTCAGCTCGATGTCGAGGTCACGGGAGGCGCGGAGGGTCAGCACACCCAATCCGCCGGCGGCTCCGGTGAATTCGCCCACCATGGCGCCCAGGAAAGCGGCGGGGGCGGCGATCTGAAGCCCCGCGACGAGGTAGGGGACGGCGGCCCGGGCGCGCACGTAGCGCAGCTGCGCCGCGCGTCCGCGACCGTAGCTGCGCACCAGGTCGAACCAGGTCGACGGCGCCGCCCGCACGCCCACCAGCAGCGGGATCATCGTGGTGTAGTACACCGCGAGCGCGGCGAGCACGATCTGCGGCCCGTCGCCCGGGCCGAAGACGACGCGGAGCACCGGGCCGGTCGCGACCAGCGGCAGGCAGAACACGACGAGCGCGACGACGGTGATCACCCGCTCCGTGAACGGCGCGAGCACCGCCAGCGTCGCCAGCAGCACGGCGGCGAGGTTGCCGAGGACGAATCCGATCAGCGCCGCCCGCCCGGTCGTCAGCAGCGCGCGCCACAGCAGGTCGGCGTCGGTCCACATCGTGACAGCGATCTCGCTCGGAGCCGCCAGCACGTAGGCGCCGCTCAGCGCTCGCGCCGCCGCCTCCCACACCAGCAGCACCGCGACGAGCACGACGGCGGTACCGACGCCTCGGCGCGCGCCGGACCGTGTCGGGGCAGGGGTGCCGACGGCCGGCGCCGTCACGGTCGTGCGCCGGCTTCCGGTGCGGGCCGGCGCGACCGCGCGAGGGCGTCGGCCACGGTGTCGACCAGGCTTCCGAAGGCCGCATCGTGCGCCGTCGCGTCGGTGCGCGGGTGCGGGAGCGGCACCGGGATGTCCGCGACGACGCGCGCCGGACGGGGGCTCAGCACCACGACGCGATCGGCGATCCGCACCGCCTCGCGCAGCGAGTGCGTCACGAGCAGCGTCGTCGTGCCGCGGCGCCGCCACAGCGGCGGCAGCTCGGACACGAGGTCGCCGCGGGTGATCTCGTCGACCGCGCCGAACGGCTCATCCAGCAGAAGCAGGCGCGGTTCGGTGACGAGCGCGCGCGCGATCGCGGCACGCTGTCGCATCCCGCCCGACAACGACGCCGGACGGGCGTCTTCGAACCCGTCGAGTCCGACACGGGAGATCATCGCGTCCACCGCGGCTCCATCCGCGCGGCGTCCCGCGAGCGTGCGGGCGAGGGCGACGTTGCGGCGCACGGTGCGCCATGGCAGCAGCGACGGATCCTGGAATGCCACGGCCAGTTCGCCGCGAGCGGCAACGGTCGCCGGGTCGTCGCCGTCGATGCGCACCTCGCCGGTGGTCGCCGTCTCGAGGCCGGCGATCATGCGCAGCAGCGTCGACTTGCCGCATCCGGACGGCCCGACGAGGGCGGTCGTGCGACCGGACTCCAGCACGAGGTCGAGCGGTGCGAGCGCTTCGGTGCCGTCGGGGTAAGTCTTCGACGCGTCTCGCACCTCGACCCGCGGCCCGGGAGGGGTCTCAGGCGCCATGCACCTGCTCCAGCACGGATCGGTCCCACAGCGACGCATCCACGTCCTGCCCGAGGAGGGCGAGGGTCTCGATGTTCTGCGCGACAGACTCGTCGGTCCACCAGCCGAAGCCGTTCGCGTCGGTGGTCTCCGAGAACATCAGCGGCACCTGCCGTTCTGCCTGAAGCCGCTGCGTCTGGAGGTCGAGTCCCGCGTCGGGGAACATGTCCACGGCGAGCTGGGCGGCGGCATCGGTGTCCTCCCGGTAGGCCTCCCATCCGCGCACCTCACCGCCCATGAGAGCCACGAGGTCGTCGCGCCGGTTGGCGAGCGAGTCCTCGGTGGCGATGTAGGTCTGCGAGTGCAGGGCGTAGCCGAAGTCGGCCATCAGCATCGTGACGCTGTCGACGCCCTGCACGGCCATGGCGACCGGCAGGTCGGTCTCCCAGCACAGCAGGCAGTCGACTTCGCCGGCCAGAAGCGGTTGGGCCGAGTATTGGGTCGGCACGATCTCGATCGCCTCGATGTCGACGTTGTTGAGGGTGCACAGCGTCTCGAGCACCGGCGTGTTGGCGGTGGCCATGCCGATGCGCATGCCCGCCATGTCGGCCGGCTCGTTCACCGGCCGGTCCGGCAGCGAGGCGATGACGAAGGGGTTCTTCTGCATCGCGACCCCGATGATGCGGAAGGGGGCGCCTTCGGCGACGGCCGCGGCGGTGTAGTCCGCGGCGGAGACCCCCACCAGCGCGGTACCCGCCACGACCGGCGGCTCCACCGGCGCGTTCGGTCCACCCTGCAGCAGGTCGACCTCGAGACCGGACTCCTGCCACCACCCGCGATCGAGCGCGATGTAGCTGCCGCCGAACTGCACCGAGTGCAGCCACGACAGCTGCAGGTTCGCCGCGCGCGTCGTCGTCTGCGAACCATCGGTGCCGGGCACGCTGCATGCGGCGCCGACGAGGCCGATGGCGCCGACGAGTCCGGCCCCGAGCAGGGTACGGCGGGAGAGGATCAGTCGATCGTTCATGGTTGCTCCTCCGAGAGCGTGGTGTGCGGTGGGATCGGTGCGGATGCGGTTGCGCGGCCCGACACCGTCGGTTCGGATGCGGACGCGATGGCAGAGCCCGATGCCGTCGGTTCGGCGGCGTGCCGTGCCGTCCACAGGGCGGCGAGCCCCGGAAGTGTCGCGACGAGCGCGACCACGCCGAAGGCGATGCTTGCGGCGAGGGCCTGCGCGCTTGTGATCCCGGCCACGGGCAGCAGCGCGACCGCCGCGGTCTCTCGCACCCCCCAGCCTCCGATGGAGACCGGAAGCAGCATCGACAGCAGCATGAGCGGCACGAGTGTCACGACCGCGCCGACGGAAAGCGCGGCGCCGACGGCGGCGGTGCAGCACCAGAAGGCCGCGAGCAGGCACGCGACGGCGACCATGCTCAGGGCGGCCTGAGCGCTTCGCACGCCGGGTCCGGTGGTGCTGCGGTGCACGCCGTTCGAGACTCGGGCGGCCCACGCGACGCGTCGGCGTGCGAGCACCCGTGTCGTCACGATCAGGGCGACGAGCACGAGCACGGCCCCGGCGATCCCGATCGAGACCCCGGCCAGCCACGGCCGCGGCAGGGTGAAGCCGCCGGGGACGACGGCCGTCACGACCACCCCGACGGCGAGGACGACGGCCAGCGCCGCCTGCCCGATCCCGCGTTCGACGGCGACGGCGCCGGCGGCCACGCGCAGGGTCGCCCGGTGCCGCGACCGTGCGGCGCGGCCGACGTCTCCGAGCACGCCGCCGGGGAGGGCGGAATTGATCAGCTGCGCGAGGAAGTATTCCTCGACAGCCGTCCGTGCCGACAGGTGCAGGCCCAGGGGGGCCGCGGTCACCTTCCAACGCCACGCCGCGAAGATCGTGTGGGCGATCAGGAGCGTGACGGCCAGGGCGAGCCATCCGATATGTGCGGTGGCCAGCAGATCGGCCACGTCGGGGCCGCCGACGACGCGCCAGAGCAGAACCAGGAGGACGACGGTGACGACAGCCTGCGCGAAGCGAATCCACCGCGTGCGCCGACGGGCGGGCCGTCCCGAGCCGGTCACGCCGGACCTGCATTCGACCGTGGCACGCGCGCGCGGCGCAGGGCCACGACGTCGACGGCGAACGACCACAGCAGCAGCGCGGCTGTCACCCCGACTACCGCCAGCGCGGCGGGCGCGGGGAGGAACGGCACCTGCAGCACGAGCAGGGCCACGAGCTGCAGCACGCACACCACCTTGCGGCTCACGCGGTCGGCCAGCGGCCCCTTCAGCCAGGGCGCCACCAGGGCCGCGGCTCCGAACGCGTAGCGTGGCACGCCCAGGAGCACCGCCCACGCTCCGGCCGGTCCGGCTGCGGCCAGCAGGGCAAGGACGAGCGCGAACGCCGAGTCGACCTCCATGTCGAACGCGGCACCGAAGCGAGAGGAGAGGCGCTGACGCCGCGCCAGGTATCCGTCGACGCCGTCCAGGCACAGCGCGATGGTGCCGAGGGTGAGGACCGTCACCGGCTGGGTCGCCCCGGCGAAGAGGATGCCGGCGAGCACCGCGACGACCCCGAGACGCACGAGGGTCACCGCGTTGGCGGCGCCCACCCGACCGTGACGGTGGTGAGCACGAAACCCCGCGATGGACACGACGAGAGCCGCGACCAGGAGGGCGATCGCGCCGACCGCGGCCAGAGTCGGAAGGCGCAGGGAGGCGGTGATCGCGGCGGTGCCGGTGACGCACACCGTCGACAGGGAGATGAATCGTCGCAGCGGGGGCAGGCGCGTGGCCGCGCGCGGGGACGCCGCCGGAGGGAGCCGCTCTGCCACGGTCATGTCGGCACGCTAGCAACGCCGCGCCCGCCGCGCCCAGCACCTGACCCGGTCGGGTCGGCTGTGGTAAGACGCCGCGTCGGCATCGACTAACGTGATCACATGACGACGGCGGCACGGCGAGGAATCCTCGCCATCGCCACCTTCGTCATCCTCCTGGCGGTCGGAGCGGTCTTCGCCCTCGTGGTGCCCGAGCAGGAGCTGCGTCGGTGGGCGGGGGCCCTCGAACAGGCCTCCTTCGCTCCCGTCACCGACGCCGAACGCGCCGAACGCGACACCGCGATGGCGTGGGTGGCGCGGGTGCTGCTGGTGCTGGCGGCCCTGTGGCTCGTCATCGGCATGCTGGCCGCCCGCACGCGTCTGGTGCGGCGACCCGGTGCGGCCGCGGCGCGGTCGACGTGGCTGTCGTCGACACGACCGTGGCGGGCGCGCGAATCGACGCTCGGGATGCTGCCGCTGGACCGGCGACTCACGTTCGGTGTTCCGGCCGCGCTGCTCCTGGGCACGAGCGTCGTGCAGGCCTCCTTCCTCGCCCTCACCGAACTCGTGATCACGTTGCTCGGTTGGGGCGTCGTTGCGATCGTGCTGCGGCTGCTGGCCGGCAGACGCTCGCCGTGGCCGGTCTTCGCCGCCGCCGGAGGGGCGCTGGTGGGGCGGTGCACGATCATGCTCGGGGCCATGTCGATCGCCGGACCCGGGGGCTTCTGGGACACCGTCTGGGCGAATGCCCTGACGCGCACCGTCTATGTCGCGCTCGTGTTCGCCCTGTTCGTGTGGGTGTTCGTCGCCGCCGGGTGGGCGCTGGTGACCCAACTGCAGCGACCGGTGCGCGCCGCCGCCGGGGGCTGAGCGACCGCGCTCAGGCGCGCACGATGGGCACGGCGCCGCGGGCGGCGTCCACGTCGACGATGTCCTTGCCCAGCGGCATGAGCGAGATCGGCACGAGCTTGAAGCTCGCGATGCCGAGCGGGATGCCGATGATGGTCAGGCACATCGCGACGCCGGTGACGATGTGGCCGATCGCGAGCCAGATTCCCGCGAAGATCACCCAGATGACGTTGCCGAGGAACGACCCGACGCCGGCTCCCGGCTTGTCGACGATCGTGCGGCCGAACGGCCACAGGGCGTACAGACCGACGCGGAAGGATGCGATCGCCCACGGGATCGTGATGATCGGGATGCACAGCAGCACGCCGGCGAGCAGGTAGGCGAGGAACATCCAGAAGCCCGACAGCACGAGCCAGATGATGTTGAGGACGAGGCGCATGCCTCTCATCATGGCGCAGCCGGCCGGGAGTCCTCTGGGCGCTCAGCGGCCGGGCGCGCCTCCCTCCGCTCTAGAGTGAGGGCCATGACCAGCCAGAGTCCGGCGTCAGCCGGCGACCTCGTCGCGCGCATCGTCCGCCGTGCCGCGGACGGCCTCGACCAGACCCGCGCCGGCATGCTCGAAGACGTGCCGGACGGCCTGCACCAGCACCGCACACGCGTGCGCCGCCTGCGCAGCGTGCTCGCCGGGTTCCGCGACGTTCTCGACGAGCCTGCCGTCGAGCGGCTGCGCGTGCTCTACGCCGAGTGGGGGCGGCAGCTCGGTGTCGCGCGCGACCTCGAGGTCCTTGCCGACGCGGGGGAAGCCGAGCTCGCTTCACGCGGCATCGCGGACGGCGCCGCCTTCGAGCGTCTCGTCGATCGCCCTCGCGCGCAGTATGCGCGGGCTCACGCGCGGCTCGGAGAACTGATCGATCTGAGGCGGGCGCGCGAGAGGGAGCGGCTGCTACGCGGGTTCGTCCTCGAGCTCCGCGTCGACGACCCGCAGGTGCCCGCCGAAGATCTCGTCCCGACGGTGCTGCGGCACGAAGCGCGACGCGTGCTCCGGGCCGCGAAGCTGCTCGACGGCACGGATGCGCCGCTTCACGCGCTGCGCAAGACGGCGCGCCGTCTGCGCTACGTCTCGGAGGCGATCGCCTCCGCCGCGCCCGACGTGCAGCCCGAGCACGTCGCGACCTTCGCGGGCGCGGGCGACGTCATCCACGACCGCCTCGGCGGCCATCGCGATGCACTCGCCTTTCTCGCCTTCGTCGAGCGCGAAGGCGTGCTCGCCGGGCGGGCGGGTGAACCCGCCGACGTCTACGGCGACATTGCGCACACGGTGCGCGCCGAGATGGGGGAGAAGCCGCCGGGCGTGAAGAAGCCGCTGGCGCGGATCCGCGAAGCCCGTCTCGCCCTCGGCTGAGGCGGTGTCGGCGGGTCGTTCTAGACTGGTGGAGCAATGACCGACGCCTTCGCGGCCGCCTCCGATGCGGCATCCGTCCCGCTCATCGTCGGCGCCGACGCCGGCCCCCGCTCCGGGGATTCCCGCGTCGACGCCGACCTCGTCGAGGGGCTCAACCCGCCCCAGCGCGACGCCGTGACCTACCGGGGCAAGGCGCTGCTCATCGTCGCCGGCGCCGGCTCCGGCAAGACGCGCGTGCTCACCCATCGCATCGCCAGCCTGCTCCGCACGCGCGACGCGTGGCCCAGCCAGATCCTGGCGATCACCTTCACCAACAAGGCCGCTGGCGAGATGCGCGAGCGGGTGGAACAGCTCATCGGCGATCGCGCCCGCGGCATGTGGATCTCGACCTTCCACTCGGCCTGCGTGCGCATCCTCCGCCGTGAGGCGGAGCAGTTCGGCTTCACACGGTCGTTCACGATCTACGACTCGGGCGATTCGCGCGCACTGATCAAGCGGCTCGTCAAAGAGCACGAGGCCGACGCGTTCGGGCTCACCCCCGCAGCGGTGCAGTCGAAGATCTCCAAGCTCAAGAACGAGCTCGCCGACGCGGAGTCCTACGCGCGTCAGGCGAACATGAGCGACCCCGCCGAGCGCGTGTTCGTGGAGGTCTTCGGTGACTACCAGCGCTCGCTGCAACGGGCGAATGCCTTCGACTTCGACGACCTCATCGCCCAGACGGTCTACCTCTTCCGGGCGTTCCCGAACGTCGCCGACACGTACCGGCGTCGGTTCCGCCACATCCTCGTTGATGAGTATCAGGACACCAACCACGCCCAGTACGCGCTCATCCACGAGCTGACGCGGCCACCCGGCTCCGACGCCGAGCCCGTTGCGGGGGGTGGCGGCATGATGATCTTCGACGCCGAACCCGACGAGGACGACGCCGCCTCGCTCACCGTCGTGGGCGACTCCGATCAGTCCATCTACGCGTTCCGGGGCGCCGACATCCGGAACATCAGCGAGTTCGAACGAGACTTCCCCGGTGCCAAGGTCGTGCTGCTGG
The DNA here is from genome assembly GCF_002321605.1 of Microbacterium sp. UBA1612. Taxonomy (NCBI): domain Bacteria; kingdom Bacillati; phylum Actinomycetota; class Actinomycetes; order Micrococcales; family Microbacteriaceae; genus Microbacterium; species Microbacterium sp. UBA1612. The sequence goes on along the minus strand of NZ_DCMW01000018.1, from coordinate 142,279 downwards.
AGCAGAACTACCGGTCGACGCAGAACATCCTCTCGGCCGCCAACGCCGTGATCGGCAACAACTTCGACCGCAAGGACAAGAAGCTGTGGACCGACGTCGGCGCGGGGGAGCAGATCGTCGGCTTCACCGGCTACTCGCAGCACGACGAGGCGCAGTTCGTCGCCGATGAGATCGAGCGGCTCCACCGCGACGGCGTGGACTATTCCCAGATCGCGGTCTTCTACCGCACCAACAGCCAGTCGCGCGCGCTGGAGGAGATCTTCATCCGCTCCGCGCTGCCCTACAAGATCATGGGCGGCACCAAGTTCTACGAGCGGGCCGAGATCAAGGACGCCCTGGCCTACCTCATCGCCGTCGCCAACCCCGCCGACGAGATGGCGGTGCGCCGCATCCTCAACAAGCCCCGTCGCGGCATCGGCGACGTCACCGAGACCGCGATCGCCCGGTACGCCACCGACGAGCGCATCACGTTCCGCGACGCGCTGGCCAACGCTTCCGCTCTGGGGGTCGGGCCGAAGATCCAGGCGGCCATCGTGCAGCTCGACGCGGTGATCGCGGAGGCGTCCGAGCTCATGCTGCCGCCGTCGGGCGAACTCGCTCCGCCGACCGCGGTCGCCGAGGGGCTGCAGCTGCTGCTGAACAAGAGCGGATACTCGGATGCGCTTCGCGCGAGCCGCGATCCGCAGGACGAAGCGCGGTTGGAGAACCTCGACGAGCTCGTCGCTGTGGCGCGCGAGTTCGCCCGCAACAACCCCGACGGCACGGTCATCGACTTCCTCACCGAGGTCGCCCTCGTCGCCGACGCCGACGACCTCGACGACGCATCCGGTTCCGTCTCGCTCATGACGCTCCACACCGCGAAGGGGCTCGAGTACGACGCCGTCTTCGTCACCGGCGTCGAGGAAGACCTCATCCCGCACCGCATCTCGGCAGGCGAACCGGGCGGTCCGCAGGAGGAGCGGCGCCTGTTCTACGTCGGCATCACCCGTGCGCGCAAGCGCCTCCACCTGTCGCTCGCGATGACCCGCGCGCAGTTCGGCGAGGTGACGGTGGCGATGCCGAGCCGTTTCCTGCAGGAGATCCCGGCCGAGCTGCTGCACTGGCGTCAGTCGCCCGGCGACGTCAACTCGCGCGGGGGGACCCGCTCGCGCGCGCTCAACGCGCGGGGTGGACCGGCGCGAGGCGGCGGTCGATACGGCGACGACCTCGTGCCGCTCGGGCGCCGGGAGCCCAAGCCCGGCCTCGACAAGTTCACCAACCGTATTCCGGCGAAGGTGCGTGACAACGGCGACATGGTGCTCGCGCCCGGCGACCGCATTCGGCACGACGACTTCGGCGAGGGGCGCATCGACACCGTCACGGGGGAGGGCGCCAAACGTGTGGCGCACGTGCGCTTCGATACGGCAGGACCGAAGAAGCTCCTCGTGAAGATCGCGCCGATCGAGAAGATCGACTGAGGGTCGCCGCCGCCGGGGTGGCCCCGCGGCAGGGACGGGTTAGTCTCGAAGCGATGGCTTTCTTCTCCCGCCGCAAGCGCGAAGACTCCCAGCCCGAACGCTCCCGCGAGGGAGCAGCCGAGCCCGCGGAGTCGACGGACGCCCCGACCACCGACACCGACGTCACGAGCGGTGCGCAGACGGATGACGCCGCCGCGGACGCGGCGGCGCAGGAGGCCGCGGCATCCGTGAACATCTCGATGTCGTCCTTCCGCGGACTCGGGGGCGGTCCCTCCGCTGCCGCGAGGCCGTCGAAGCCGAGCGGGAACGACGCGCCCGGGAACGCCAAGCCGGCCCCGTCGGCCGCAGCGCCGTCCGGTCCGGTGCGGGCCGAATCCATCCCGGGCGTGCGGGACAACGTGCCGGTGCGCGAGGCCATCGCGAAGCTCGCCGACACCGCGCCCGCCGACGGCTTGCTCGAGGTCGCCCGCCAGCTGCTGCAGGGGCATCTGTTCCTGCGCGTGAAGGGCGACGCGCGCACGCTGCTGTCGGAGGGGAAGAGCCTGCCGCTGGCGGTCACCAAGATCGGCGAGAAGCAGTTCGTGCTCGCCTACAGCAGCGGGGCGGCCCTGCAGAAGAGTCTCGCGGCGGACAACGACACGCAGACCTCGGCGGTCGGACAGCCCGTCACCGCCGTGCTGAAGTACGTTCTCGGCGGTGCCTACGCCGGTCTCATCATCGATCCGGCCTCCGCTCCGGCGCGCGCCGTGGTGCCGCGCGAGCTGATCGAGAAGATGCTCGACCAGGCCGACGAGAAGCTCACCGTCAAGACGCTGCTGTCGACACCGCGTACGGATGCGACGCCGGAGGCAGTGGTCGCGGCGATCCCCGACGCGCGCCTGTGGGTGGCCGTGGGCAAGGCGCCCGACGGCGAGAAGATGGGCATCGCGCAAGGCCGCGCCGATGACGGCACCCGCTACCTCGAGGTGTTCACGCATCCCCTCGAAGTGGCCGCGATGAAGCGCAGCGACCAACCCGCTCCGGTGACGGCGGCGCAGCTGGCCGGAGCCCTCAAGGCCGATCCCGAGATCGGCGGCGTCGTCATCGACCCGGGCGGACCGTGGATCCGCCTCACGCGCGATCAGCTCGCACCGGTCATCGCCCTCGCCTGAGACCCACCGCTCGAGAGGTGGTTTCGGCGACGCGGGGTGGGGCCTAGGGTCGTGGGTATGGCGTCCGAGCGCATCACGCTGACCGTCCCGGGACCGCACGGCGACCGCGAGGTCGGGCTCTCCAGCCCGAGCCGCGTGCTGTGGCCGGAGGCGGGGATCACCAAGCGGGAGCTCGCCGAGTACTTCATCGCCGTCGCCGACCCGTTCCTCGCCGCGAACGGCGATCGCCCGGTGTCGCTGGAGCGGTTCCCCGACGGCGTCGACGGGGAACGGTTCTACTCGAAGAATCCGCCCAAGGGCGCCCCCGACTTCGTCGAGACCGTGACGGTCACCTACAACAGCGGGCGCCGCCATCCGCAGCTCGTCCTCACCGAGCCCGCGGCCGTCGTGTGGGCGGCTCAGATGAACACCGTCGTCTTTCACCCGTGGGCCTCGCGCACGGCCGACACCGACCGTCCGGTCGAGCTGCGCATCGACCTCGACCCCCACGGCGCGACCGATTTCGACGACGCCGCGGCGGTCGCGCCCGAGCTGCGCGGGGTGCTGCGCGAGGCGGGGCTCGATCCGTGGGTGAAGACCAGCGGCAACCGGGGTCTGCACGTGTTCTGCCCGATCGAGCCGACGCACGAGTTCCTGGATGTGCGCCACGCCGTCATCGCGCTCGCGCGCGAACTGGAACGTCGCCTGCCGGAGAAGGTCACCACGGCCTGGTGGAAGGAGGAGCGCGGCGATCGCGTGTTCGTGGACTTCAATCAGGCCAACCGCGACCGTACGATGGCCGGGGCCTACAGTCCCCGCGCGCTGCCGGCCGCAACCGTCTCCACCCCGCTCAGCTGGGACGAGCTCGAGGCGGGGGTCGACCCGTCCGCGTTCACCGTGCGCAGCATCCCGGAGCGTCTCGAACGGCACGGCGACCCGTGGGCGGACATCGCCGCACGACCGGGCCGGATCGACACCCTCCTGGCCTGGTGGCAGCGCGACCTCGAGGCCGGGCTCGGCGAGCTGCCCTTTCCGCCGGACTTCCCGAAGATGCCGGGGGAGCCGCCGCGCGTACAGCCCAGCCGAGCGAAGAAGGACGGATGAGCCGTCCACGCGCATCCGCTCGTGAGGCGGAGCAAGCGCGCCTCTCCCCGGTGACGGACCGCCTGGTGGCGCGCCTGCTCCGCACCCGCTGGCTCATGCGTCTGCCGATCCCGATGTTCCGCCGCGGGTTCGGATGGATGCTCGGACAACGGTTCGTGATGATCGAGCACCTCGGTCGCACGAGCGGGCGGCCGCGCTACGTCGTCGTCGAGGTCGTCTCCCGCGAGCGCAACCTCCTGCGCGTCGCCTCCGGATTCGGCACCGCCTCGCAGTGGTACCGCAACATCTCCGCGAACGGCGTCGCCTTCCTCTCCACCGGGACCGCGCGGCGGGTTCCCGCGCATGCACGCATCCTTGCACCCGCTGAATCCGCCGCGGTCCTCGCGCGCTACGCGCGGGAGCATCCCTCGGCATGGCGGCACCTCGAACGGGCGATGGACGACCTGGCCGGGGGTGAGGCGGCGATCCCGGTGATCGAATTCACGCCGCCTGAGCGGAAGGCCTGAGCCGCCCGATTCAGACCAGGACCGCGCCGAGGTCGTAGGCGCTGACCGTGTCGAGCTGGTCGTAGGTGCACGACGCGGGCTCGCGGTCGGGGCGCCACCGTGCGAACTGCACCGTGTGGCGGAAACGGCGCCCCTCGAGCTGGTCGTAGCGCACCTCGAGCACCCGCCCCGGGCGAAGGCGCACGAAGCCGGCGTCACGACCACCCGAGAAGCGTGACTTCTCGGTCGCGCCGGTCACAGCGGCGCCGTCGTCGTCGCGCACCACGAGCGGCTCGAGCTCGTCGACCAGCTCGAGGCGTCGCTGGTTGCTGAACGCGGCCACGCCGCCGACGTTCCAGAGCTCGCCCGCATCGTCGTACAGGCCCACCAGCAGGGAGCCGACGCCACGGCCGGAGGTGTGGATGCGATAGCCGAACGTCACGACATCGGCCGTGCGCGCGTGCTTGATCTTGAACATCGCGCGCTTGTTCGGAGCGTAGGACTGATCCAGGGGCTTTGCGATGACGCCGTCGAGGCCGGCGCCCTCGAACTCCGCGAGCCAGCGCTCGGCGACGGCGGCGTCGGCGGTCGTGCGGGTCACATGCACGGGATGAGGGACGCCGCCGAGCAGATCGACGAGTTCGGCGCGCCGGGTCGAGAAGGGCTCGCCCTGCAGGTCGCGATCGCCGCGGGCCAGCAGGTCGAAGGCGATCAGCATGGCCGGCGTCTGCTCCGAGAGCATCGTCACACGCGACGCCGCCGGGTGGATGCGCTGGCTCAGCGACTCCCAGTCGAGCCGTTGCGCACCGGGCTCTCCGCGCGGCACGACGATCTCGCCGTCGATGAGGCACGGCTCGGGCAGGATGCGTGCGAAGGCCTCGACCAGCTCAGGGAAGTAGCGGGTCAGTGGCTTCGCGCCGCGGCTGCCGATCTCGACGCTCTCGCCGTCGAAGGACACCAGCGCGCGGAAGCCGTCCCACTTCGGTTCGAAGCTCAACCCGCCCGGCGTCTTCGCCGGATCGGGCACCGTCGGGACCGCTTTTGCCAGCATCGGCTGCGGTATCTCGTACGTCATGGGTTCATCCTCCCGCTCGCGCCGCCTCGCCGCATCCCTTCCGCAGGACCCCCGCGCGTCCCGCCCGCACCCGCACGTGGAGAGGAGATCGCGGTTGGGGAGGAGGTTTGGGGTGTTTGGGTCCTCTGGAGGCGCGATGTCCTCTGGAGTAGCAGCCTTCCGAGCTGCGGGGCTGCGGCCCCCGGGGCGCGGTCAGGCCTCGACCGGATCCTTCGGGCGCGCCCAGCGGGCGGGGCGGTGCGGGCCGTCCCACACCTGGATGACGCCCCACGCCGCCGCGGCGATCGGCACCGCGAGCACGGCGCCGACGATGCCGCCGAGCACCGTGCCGACGGTCAGGGCGACCAGGATGACGAAGGCGTGCAGCTTCATCGACCGGCCCATGAGGAACGGCTGCAGGAAGTTCCCCTCGAGCTGGTTGACGAGCACGACCACGCCGACGACGAACAGGGCGTTGACCCAGCCGTTGGCCACGAGCGCGACGAGGGCCGCGAGCGTTCCCGCGAGGGTTGCCCCGACGATGGGGATAAAGGCGAGCAGGAAGACGAGCACGGCGAGCGGGATCGCGAGCGGCACCTGCAGGATCAGCAGACCGATCAGGATGCCGATGGCGTCGACGAACGCGACCGTCGCGGTGCCGCGCACGTACGACCCGAGCACCGACACCGTCTTGTCGCCGATGCGGCGGGCGCGCACGTAGTCGTCGCCGCGGAACGGACGCAGGAGGAACTCCCACATCTGCGGACCGTCCTTGAGGAAGAAGAAGAGGATGACCACGAGCAGCACGAACCCGGTGACGAAGTTCGCCACCGCGCTGACGCCCGCGAGCGCTCCCGAGCCGAACTGCGCGCTCGTGACGAAGTCGGTGGCCGTGGCGATCCACGAGTCGATGTCGTCCTGCGTCGGGGCGAACGGCAGCCCCTGCGCCCACTCGATGACCGAGGTGATGCCGCTCTGCGCCGAGGCGTAGAGCTCATCCCACTGGTCGCGCACCGCCCACACGATCAGCCAGCCGACACCGGAGAGGATGAGCACGATCGCCAGCAGCGCGAGCAGGGTGGCGACCACGGAGGGCACGCCGCGGGCGCGGAGCCATCCCATCACCGGCGAGAACGCGCACGCGATGATGAGCGCGAGCATCAGCGGGATGACGACGACCGTGAGCTGCCGCATGCCCCAGATCACGGCGGCGACGACGATCACGACGACGATGATCTGGATGGCGCGGGTGGCCAGCATCCCGAATCCGTCGGTCCAGAGCCGCCAGGGAGCGCGCTTGGTCTGCTCCTCGGCGAGGGATGGATCGAGCTGAACGTGCTGTGGTTCGCGGCGGAAGAGGCCCATGGGGTCGAGGCTACCGAGGGGAGCGGATCGGAACTGCCCCCTTGCGCGCCGGCGTCCGGCTCGGCAAGGGCCTCAGGCGAGAGCGCTCAGGCGAAAGCACTCAGACCCGTGATGTCCCGGCCGATGAGCAGCGCCTGCACGCTCTCGGTGCCCTCGTAGGTGTGGATGGCCTCGATGTCGGCGAGATGTTGCATGACGCCGTACTCGAGCAGGATGCCGTTGCCGCCCAGAAGGTCGCGAGCGGTGGACGCGATCCGCCGTGCGGCCCGGGTGTTGTGATACTTCGCGAGGGAGGCCTGCGTCGGGCGCAGACCGCCAGAGGTCTCGAGGTCGGCGAGATGGCGGCAGTACAGCTGCATCGCCGTCAGCTCCTCGAGCATCTGCGCCAGGCGCTCCTGCACCATCTGGAACCTCGCGAGCGGCTTGCCGAACTGCATGCGCTGCTGAGAATACGACAGGGCCGCCTCGTAGCAGGCGGTCGCGTGGCCGAGCGCCGACCAGGCGACGCCCGATCGCGTGGAGTACAGCACGACCGACGCGTCCTTGAAGGAGTGCGAGCCAGGCAGCACCGCATCCCGCGGCACGCGCACGTCGTCGAGGGCGATGTGCGCCTGGTGGATGCCGCGCAGCGACACCTTGCCGGTGATGACGGTGCCGGTGTAGCCCGGGGTGTCCTGCTCCACCAGGAAGCAGCGGACCGTGCCGTGGTCGTCGGCGCCCTCGTCGTCGACGCGGGCCCACACGAAGGTGATGCCGCCCGATGCGCCGTTTCCGATCCACTTCTTCGCTCCCCGCAGCACCCAGCCGTCGCGATCGCGGCGGGCGGCGGTCTCGAGCGAGACGGAGTCGGAGCCGTGATCGGGTTCGGTCAGCGCGAACGCCCCGAGCACCTCGCCGCGAGCGAGGGGCTGCAGCCATCGGGCCTGCTGCTCGGGGCTGCCGAAGAGGGCGAGGGTGCGCAGAGCCAGCCCGCCCTGCACGGCCAGCACGGTGCCGAGTGAGCCGTCGCCGCGCGAGACCTCCATGTTGACCAGCCCGGCACCGAGGGGTGAGAGGTGCGTCAGGTCGGGATGGTCGATCCCGTCGGTGAAGAGGTCGAGCTCACCCATCCGGCCCACGACCTCGACGGGGTAGGAGGCGGTGTCCCACGCGTCGCGCATGAGGGGCGCGACCTCGTCGACGAGCGCCTTCGCGCGGTTCCAGGCGGCGCGGTCGGCGTCGTCGATGTCGGTGAAGACCGCGTAGTAGTCCGTGTCGAGCCGTGCACCGAGGTCATAGCGCGCGGTGCGCTCGCCCGGGAGGGAGGTGTCGTCCATGGCATCCTTTCGCTGTCGCCATTCTAGCGACACCCAGTGTCATGATGTGCGGAACTGAGTGTCACGGCGGCGGCGGAGGGCTTTCTCGATCTCGACGACGACCGGCATGATCAGCGCGAGGCCGAGAGCCATGAGCCACTGCGTGCCGTCGAGCCCGGTGGTGCCGAGGAAGTCCTGCAGGAAGCCCACCTCGACCGCCGCGACCGTGAGCGCAGCGGGGATCGACAGCCATTTGACCGCGCCGAGGATCGGCGCCGCGAGCCCGCTCTCAGGATCGTGGCGCATGACGAGACCCGCGAAGACCGAGCCGAGGGCGATCACCACGAACGACATCGTCACGGGCGTGTTCGGTGCGGTAGCGCTCAGCTGGTCGGGGAAGAGCAGCAGCGGGGCGAGTGTCGCCAGGAACAGCGTGCCGCCGTACAGCAGCCACAGGCCCACCGCGCCCGGATTCGCGATCGTCTTGGCGGGATCGCGCGGGGGCTTTCGCATGATCCCATCCGGTGCCGGATCGATCATGATCACGACCACGGGGAAGATCGTGATGAAGAAGTTCAGGAACAGCACCATGACCGGTGTCAGCGGTACGCCCTCGTTGATGGCGAAGACGCTCGCCGTGAGGAAGAGCAGCACGAGGGCGAACAGCTGCGACATCTGGAACCGCACGTAGCTGACGACCTTGTCGTAGATCGCCCGACCCAGACGCACCGCCTCCACCAGGGTGCCGAAGTTGTCGTCGACGAGGATCATCTTCCCCGCCTGCTTGGTCACATCGCTCCCCGACCCCATCGCCACACCGATGTCGGCCTGTTTGAGGGCCGCGGCGTCGTTGACCGCGTCGCCGGTCATCGCCACCACCGCGCCGTCCTCCTGCATCAGGCGCGCCAGTCGCAGCTTGTCCTGCGGTGTCACGCGACCGAACACGTGCAGGTCGGGAAGTCTCGCGGTGAGCTCGTCGTCGCTCATCGCCTGGATCTCGGCGCCGCTGGCGGCGCCGGCGCCGAGACCGAGCTTCGCGCCGATGGCCGCGGCGGTGATGGCATGGTCCCCGGTGATCATCCGCACCTCGATGCCGGCCTCGCGGGCGATGCGCACGGCCTCCTTCGACGAGGGGCGCAGCGGATCGATGATGCCGACGAGCCCGACGAAGGTGAGGTCCTCGACGGCGCCCATCGGATCGGCGGGCATCGCCGCGTCGTCGGGCAGCCGCCGGTACGCGAAGGCGAGGACGCGCAGTCCCTTCTCGGACAGCGAGCGGTTGGCGGCGACGATCGCCTCGCGCTCCTGGTCGATCGGAACCACACCGTCGGCGGTTGCCGCAGAACCGCAGCGGGCGAGGATCACATCCGGACCGCCCTTGACGAACGCGCCCTGCACCTCGCCCTGGCCGAAGTCGACGCGGTGGAAGGTCGCCATGAACTTGTACTCGGAGTCGAAGGGGACCTCCGCCAGCCGGGGATAGCGTGATCGGCTGAGCTCAGCGTCGACCCCCATCTTGGCGGCGAGCACGATGAGGGCCGCCTCGGTCGGGTCTCCCACCACGACCCCGTCGTCGGAGACGGTGGCGTCGCTGCACAGCGTCAGGCCGTAGGCGAGGCGGTGGAACTCCGGCACGTCGCTGCCGGCGGCGTGCCGGAACTCGCCGGTCTTGGCATATCCGCTCCCCGACACGGAGTACCACTCGCCGAGGTAGAAGAGGGACTCGACGGTCATCTCGTTCATGGTGAGCGTGCCGGTCTTGTCGGAGTTGATGGCGCTCGTGGCCCCGAGCGTCTCGACGTCGGTGAGGTTCTTGACCACCGCGTTGTGCTCTGCCAGCTGCCGCGACCCGTTGGAGAGCATCGCCTGCACGAAGGTGGGCAGGCCCGTCGGGATGGCCGAGATCGCCATCGAGATGCCGAGCAGGAGCACCGAGGCGATCTCCTGGCCGCGCACCAGGTCGAACACGACGATCACGGCCACCGCGCCCCACGCGATCCACCCGAGCACGCCGGTGAGGGAGTCCAGTTCCCGCTGCAGCGGGGACTTCGCCGGGGCCACGGCCGAGAGCATCGAGGCGATGCGGCCCATCTCGGTGCCCATCCCGGTCTCGGTGACCACGATCGTCGCCGTCCCCCGGGTCACCTGGGTGTTCTGGAACACCATGTTCACCCGGTCGCCGAGCGTCGTGTCGGGGTCGAGGACCGCAGTGGCGTCCTTGGCGATGGGCGCGCTCTCCCCGGTGAGCGCCGCTTCCTGGGTCTCCAGGGTCGCCGCGCGCAGCAACCTTCCGTCGGCGGGCACCATGTCACCCGCCTCGAGAGTGACGACATCTCCCGGGACGAGCGTCGTGGCATCCACTTCGCGTACCGATCCGTCGCGGAGCACCTTCGCCTGGGGCACCTGCATCTTCGCCAGGGCGTCGACCGAGGCCTTGGCCTTCATCTCCTGTCGCGTGCCGAGCACGACGTTCAGCACCACCAGGGCGGCGACCATGATCCCGACGCTGCGTTGACCGATGAACAGGCTCACGACGGCGACGACCACGAGCATGACGTTCATCGGATCGGCGAGCTGGCGCAGGGCGACCTGCCATCGCGACGGCGGAGGTTCGGAGACGATGGCGTTCGGTCCGTGCTCGGCCAGCCGCGTCGCGGCGGCGGAGGCGGACAGTCCGCGGTCGCGGTCGGCGGTGAGCCCGGTCAGCGCCGCATCGGCGGACCGGTCGTACCAGGAGGTCGTCGGGCGAGGATCGACGGTGGTCATGCCCCGAAAGCTACTCGCCCCGGCGCGCGAGCGGCACCCCCGCGTGTGCGGAGCGGCGCGCCCGGCTCCGATCAGTCGTCGAGTCGGTCGCGCAGGCGGCGGGTCATCTCGGCGGCCGGCATCCGCCGCGGGAAGACCGCGACGACCACCTCGTCGGTCTCATCCGCGGGGTCGTCGGCGAGCACACCGTAACGGCGCCGCACCCCGTCGAGAGCGCGGACGAGCGTGGTCGTCGGCACGCGCTTCGGGCCGCGCAGCAGGCGTCGAAGCACGTGGTTGTGCACCGCGGTGACCGCGGCGGCGAAGCCCACCGCGTCGACCGGGTCGAGGCCCGGAAGCGCGCGTCGCAGGTATTCGTCGAAGAGGCGCTCGTACCGGAACACCGTGACGATCTCGCGATCGCGAAGCGCCGGCACGCCCCGCACGACGGCGTATCGGCGGCGGGCGAGGTCGGGGTCGGCGGCGAAGTGCCGGTACACCTCGAGCGAAGCCTCGCACACGGCCGCCCACGGATCGTCGTGACCCTTGTCGAGCCAGGCGCGGGCACGGTCGAGGAGCAGCTCGTGGTCGGCGAAGACGACGTCGTCCTTGCCTCCGAACTGGCGGAAGAACGTCGAGCGCGACACCCCGGCCGCACGGGCGATCTGCTCCACCGAGGTGGCCTCGAACCCCTGCTCGGCGAACAGGTCCAAGGCGGCGGCGATCACCGCCGTGCGCGTGTCGGTCATCGGTCCGTCCTCGGGTGCCGGCATGCCCCGGAGCATACCCCGCCACCTGCGTGAGGATTTCCCGACGTTCGACCCAGCGCGGCGAATATTCCGCCAAGGGCACCTCAAGTCTTCGCATCGTCGCGGAACCTTCCCGGTGCCCGCGCTTAGCGTGGCCGACGGCGCGCGACGGGGATGTGTTCCGCCGCGCCGAGGGGAGAACACGCATGGGGAGAATCGACCGGCAGCCGTCGTCGCGGCGGGCGCAGTGGGGGTCCGAGCGCACCCGCACACCGCTGGACACGGTGCATCGCACGCCGAGCGAGATGAAGATCATCTGGGGGCGTGTGGCGATCATCGTCACGATCGCGGCCTGGGCCGGATATCTCGTCTTCACGGTCGTGCCCCGCATCCTCTCCGGCGAGGGGGTCCTCGCGACGCTCGAGGCGATCCTCTACGGTCTCGTCGTCACGTTCCTCAGCTTCTCCGCGCTGATGTACCTCGTGGCACGCTCGGGCGCGTTCGGCCGGTTCCGCGACCACGCGCGTATTCCCCGGGGGGAACTCGACCGTCACTTCGCCCACCGCGCAGGCTCGGGGATGACCGTTCTCGTGCCGTCCTACGCCGAGGAGACCGCCGTCATCCGCAAGACGATGTGGTCGGCGGCGCTGCAGGAATATCCCGACCTGCGGGTCGTGCTGCTGCTGGATGACCCGCCGACACCCACGGACCCGGCCGTCCGCGCACGGCTCGAGGAGACCCGGGGGATCGCGGCCGAGATCGCGACGGCGCTGGAGATGCCGCGAGCGCGCTTCGCCGAGAATCTGTTCGCCCTCGAACACCGGTGGATCCTCGGGCCCGATCCCGTCGTCGACGCCGAAGCGCTCGAGCACCTCGTGGCCGACTACGACCTCGCCTCCCAGTGGCTCCGCGACATGGCCGGCACCTGGCCGCACGAAGACCACGTCGACACCTTCTTCATCGATCAGGTGCTCCGCGAACTCGCCTCCGACCTGGACCTCACCGCGCAGGCGCTCGCGCTCGCGGCGGCCGACGGCGACACGCCCACCGTGGCGCACGTGCGCGACATGCGACGCCGCCTTGTGCAGATCTTCACCGCCGAGCTGACGACCTTCGAGCGCAAGCAGTACGCGTCTTTGTCGCACGAGCCGAACAAGGCGATGAACCTCAACTCCTACATCGGCCTGATGGGAGGTCGGTATCGCGAGGAGCACGGCCCCGGCGGAACGCTCCTGCGCCCGGTCGCCGGCTCCACCTCGGCCGACCTCATCGTGCCGAACGCCGACTACCTCCTCACGCTCGACGCCGACTCGCTGCTGCTGCGGGACTACTGCATCCGTCTGGTCTACTTCCTCGAGCAGCCGGGCAACGAGCGGGTCGCGGTCACGCAGACGCCGTACTCGTCCTTCCGAGGCGCTCCCACGCGCATCGAACGGCTCGCGGGCGCCTCGACCGACATCCAGCACATCCTGCACCAGGGCATGACCGCGCACGGCGCGACGTTCTGGGTGGGGGCCAACGCCGTCATCCGCATGGAGGCGCTGGACGACATCCTCGAGATCGACACCGTCGACGGATTCGAGGTCAGGCGATACGTGCAGGACCGCACCGTGATCGAAGACACCGAGTCGAGTATCGACATCGCCGACCGCGGCTGGACGCTGGCGAACTACCCCGAGCGGCTGAGCTACAGCGCCACGCCGCCGGACTTCGGATCGCTGGTCGTGCAGCGCCGGCGGTGGGCGAACGGCGGGCTCCTGATCCTGCCGAAGTTCTGGCGATTCGCCCGTTCCCGCCACCGCTCCGGGCGATCGGTCTCCCTCGCCGAGTGGATGCTGCGCACCAACTACATGGCCTCGCTCGCGTGGGCGAGCTTCGGGCTCATCCTCATGCTCACCCTTCCCTTCGACAGCCGTCTGCTGAGCCCGCTGGTGGTCTTCGCGGCGCTGCCGTACTTCCTGGCACAGGCGAGCGATCTGAAGTACTGCGGATACCGCCGCATCGACATCTTCCGCATCTACGGCTTCAACCTGATCCTGCTGCCGGTGAACCTCGCCGGCGTGCTGAAGTCGATCGAGCAGGCGCTGACCGGCCGCAAGATCCCCTTCGCCCGCACACCCAAGGTGAAGGACCGCACCGCCACGCAGCTGCTCTACGTCGCAGCGCCGTGGGCGATCATCGCCTTCTCGGTGTACACCACGTGGTGGAACGCGCAGTCGGAGAACTGGGGCACGGCGGCGTTCGCGGCGTTCAACGCCGTGACGGCGCTGTGGGCGACGCTGGAGAACATCGGCCTGCGCGCGTCGGTGGCCGACACCTGGCTCGGGCTCACCGACTGGATGTGGGTCGACGCGCGTCCGAAGGCATCGGCCGCGGCGTCGGAGGCCGCCGAGGTCGACTGGCGGGAGGTGCTGTACCGGGGGTACCCGGCTTCGGGCGAGTCGCATCGCGGGGTGGCGTCGGTGCGGGACGCGCTGCCGGCCGCACCGCCGCCGGCGGACGCGGAGCCGGCGACCTCGGATGAGCAGACGCCGGAGGTCGTGCGATGAGCCCGCTGCGCGGTCGGGCGTCCGGGCCCCACGCCGGAAAGCGGCTGTCGCTGTGGCGCCTGCTGCTCGGCGTCGGCGCCGTGTCGGTCGTCGCCGTGGGCGGCGTGTTCGGCGTGCGCTGGGTCGCGGCGCAGGCCGTGGTGCAGTCGTTCGACGACCCGTGGTTCGCGGCCTATGTCGATGTGACCCTCACGCCCACCTACGACTTCGGGGACCCCGCCGACGAGAGCGAGGCGAGCGTCGTGCTGGCGTTCCTGACCGCCCCCACCGGCGGCCAAGCCTGCGAACCGAGCTGGGGAGGTGCCTACTCGCTGAGCGAGGCGGCGCGCGACCTCGACCTCGACCGCCGGATCGCCCGGCTCCGCGACGCCGGCGGCGACGTGGTCCTCTCCTTCGGCGGTGCCGCGGGGGTGGAACTGGCGACGGCGTGCGACACCGCTGATCAGACCCGCGCCGCGTACGCGGCCGCGATCGACCGCTACGACGTGGAGGTCATCGACCTCGACATCGAGAACGACGACCTCGCCGATGCCGCTGCCGCGCAGCGGCGCGCCGAGGCGGTCGCGCAGCTGCAGGAGACGCGAGACCTGCAGGTATGGCTGACGCTTCCCGTGTCGCCCACCGGCCTCACGGCGGACGGCATCGACCAGGTGCGTCAGTTCCTGGCCGCCGGCGTCGACCTGGCGGGGGTGAACGCCATGACCATGGACTACGGCGTCGACCTCGACGGCCGGTCCATGGCCGCCGTCAACGACTCCGCACTCGAGGGACTTCACGCGCAGCTGGATGCGCTCTACGCGGAGGCCGACGACGCCCAGGCCGATGCGGTGCTGTGGGCAAAGATCGGCACGACGCCGATGATCGGGCAGAACGACATCCCCGCTGAGGTATTCACCCTCGCCGACGCCGAAGCGGTGAACGCGTCGGCCCATGCGCAGGGACTCGGCCGGGTCTCGATGTGGTCGCTCAACCGCGATCGATCGTGCAGCGACAACTACGCCGTGACCTCCGTGGTCTCCAATCTGTGCAGCGGCGTCGATCAGGGCGATCTCACCTTCGCCGGTGTGCTCGACGCCGGCTTCTCGGCGCCGGCCGCACGAGCGACCACGACCGCGAGCCCGTCGCCGACGGCTTCGCCGGAGCCGACGACACCGGTCGACGATCCCGCGACCAGCCCCTATCCGATCTGGGGCGAGAACACCCGCTATCTCGCCGGGACGAAGACGGTGTGGCACGGGAACGTCTACGAGGCGAAGTGGTGGACGCAGGGCGACCAGCCGGACGACCCGCTGACGGTCGCCGCGGACAGCCCGTGGACCCTCATCGGGCCGGTGCTGCCCGGAGAGAAGCCCTACGAGATCCCGACGGTCCCGGAGGGCACCTACGACGAGTGGGACGGCGCCGCCGACTATGAGGCCGGCGATCGGGTCGAGTTCGAAGGGCTGCCGTTCGAGGCGAAGTGGTGGACCAGCGGTGACAGCCCCGCCGCGATCGGCGACGACCCGGACGGCTCGCCGTGGCGCGCGCTCACCGCAGCGGAGGTGGCCGAGGTCGCAGCCGGCGCCGACGACTGAGGACCCGGCCGATCCGGCCGGGTCGCCGGGGCGCTGTCAACCCGGTTGTCGCAGGCAGTCACGCAGCGTTGCATGAGGGCATGACGTCGTTGTGGACCCGCACCGCAGACCCTGTCCAGTCGCAGCCGTGGGACGGCCGGCGCCCCGACGTCGTGATCGTCGGCGCGGGGATCACCGGTCTGTCGACGGCGCTGCTGCTGGCGCGGGCCGGTCGCGACGTGGCGGTGGTCGACGCCGGCGAGGTGGCACATCTGGCCTCGGGATCGAACACCGGAAAGCTGTCCCTCCTGCAGGGGTCCGTCCTGTCGACGCTCCGCGCGCATCATCCCGCATCGCTCGTGCGCGCATACGTCGACGCGAACCGCGACGGCGCACAGTGGCTCACGGCGTTCGCGACAGAGGCCGGCGTCCCGTTCACACGCCGCACCGCGTACTCCTACGCGCAGTCCGCCGCGGGTGGGAAAACGGTGGCGGCCGAGATGGAGGCCGCGCGAGAGGCCGGGCTGCCGGTGCATCGTATGCCGCCCGATCCGACGCTGCCCTTTCCGGTCGTCGATGCCGTCGCGCTCGACGATCAGGTCGCGATCGACCCCTACGCGGTCACGGCCGCCCTCGCCCGGGCGGCGGTGGAAGCCGGCGCGACGCTCCACACCGGCATCCGCGTCACCGGGCTGCGCGTGGTGCCGCATCCCGTGCTCGAGACGAGCGCGGGTTTCATCTCGGCGCGCGATGTGGTGCTGGCCACCGGGGCGCCTCTGACAGATCGCGGCCTCTACTTCGCGAAGACCCGTGGCCTGCGTTCCTACGCCGTCGCGTTCGACGTCGACGGCGAGGTGCCCGACGGGCTCTACCTGTCGGTGGATGCGCCCACCCGCTCCCTCCGGTCGGTCACGTCGTCCGACGGCCCCGACGGCGGAGCACGCCTCGTGGTCGGGGGAAACGGGCACCCGGTGGGGCGCTCGTCGTCGCCGCGCGCGTGCGTGACGGATCTCATCGCATGGACGCGCGAGCACATCCCCGGGGCGGAACCCGTCGCGTCGTGGTCGGCGCAGGACTACGAGTCGCACGACCTCATCCCGTTCGTCGGCGTCATGCCGCGCACGCTCGGCCGGGTTCGTTTCGCGACCGGATTCGGCAAGTGGGGACTGTCCAACGGCCCCGCCGCGGCGCTGCGCATCGCCGCCGAGGTCACCCGCACGCCCCGACGGGAGCGGCCCGCGTGGATGAACCTCATCTCCCGCCGGTTCACCGTACCCGCCGATCTCGGCCGGGGCGGGATCGAGAACCTGCGGGTGGGCTGGGAGGCGGCATCCGGATGGGTGGGCGCCCAGCGCCGCGCGGTGCCCGTCGCACGACCCGCCGAGGGCGACGGCGTCGTCGTCAATCGCGCTGGTCACCCCGTCGGCGTCTCGACCGTGCAGGGCGTCACCCGCGCCGTGAACGCCGTCTGCCCCCACCTGGGCGGAGTGCTCGCGTGGAACGACGCCGAGGGCTCGTGGGACTGTCCGCTCCACGCATCCCGATTCACCGCCGCCGGTCTGCGCATCGAGGGACCGGCCGTCTGCGACCTGCAGCGGCTTCCCCGTGTGCCGGGAGAGGTCGCCGCAGGATAGTAGGCTGGGGGACCGGTCGATATCTCGACGTCAAGCGAATCCTCGGCGCCGAGAAGGTTCACCACATCACCCACCCATCGCAACAGCGAAGGAACGCACTGTGGATCTGTACGAGTACCAGGCACGCGATCTGTTCGAGAAGTACGAGGTGCCGGTGCTCCCGGGCATCGTCGCCGACACGCCGGAGGAGGTGCGCGCGGCGGCCGAGAAGCTCGGCGGTGTCGTGGTCGTCAAGGCCCAGGTCAAGACCGGAGGCCGCGGCAAGGCCGGCGGTGTGAAGGTCGCCAAGACCCCCGACGAGGCCTACGAGGTCGCGCAGGCCATCCTCGGCCTCGACATCAAGGGGCACGTGGTCCAGCGCGTCATGGTCGCCGCCGGTGCCCGCATCGCCGAGGAGTACTACTTCTCTGTGCTGCTCGACCGCTCCAACCGCTCCTACCTGAGCCTGTGCTCGGTCGAGGGCGGCATGGAGATCGAGCAGCTCGCCGTCGAGAAGCCCGAAGCCCTCGCCCGTGTCGAGGTCGACCCGCTGGGAGGCATCGACAAGGCCAAGGCCGTCGAGATCGCGAAAGCCGCCAACTTCCCCGACGACCTCGTCGAGGCCGTCTCCGACGTGTTCGTGAAGCTGTACGACGTCTACACCGGCGAGGGCGCGACCCTCGTCGAGGTCAACCCGCTGGTGCGCACCGAGGAGGGCGAGATCATCGCCCTGGACGGCAAGGTCTCGCTCGACGAGAACGCCAGCGAGGTGCGTCACCCCGAGCACGAGGAGCTCGAGGACAAGGGCGCGGCCGACCCGCTCGAGGCCAAGGCCAAGGAGTCCGGCCTCAACTACGTCAAGCTCGACGGCGAGGTCGGCATCATCGGCAACGGCGCGGGCCTGGTCATGTCGACCCTCGACGTCGTCGCCTACGCCGGCGAGGGCCACGGCGGCGTGAAGCCGGCGAACTTCCTCGACATCGGCGGCGGCGCCTCCGCCACCGTCATGGCCGCAGGACTGGATGTCATCCTCGGCGACGAGCAGGTCAAGAGCGTCTTCGTCAATGTGTTCGGCGGCATCACGTCGTGCGTCGCCGTGGCCGAGGGCATCGTCAAGGCCCTCGAGATCCTGGGCGACGCCGCGACCAAGCCGCTGGTCGTGCGCCTCGACGGGAACCAGGTCGAGGAAGGCCGCGCCATCCTCGCCGCCGCGAACAACCCCCTCGTCACGCTCGCCGCGGGCATGGACGAGGGCGCCGACAAGGCCGCCGAGCTGGCCGCCGCCTGAACCGCATCCGGATAAGGACCAGAAAATGTCGATCTACCTCAACCAGGATTCCAAGGTCATCGTCCAGGGCATCACCGGCGGCGAAGGCACCAAGCACACCGCGCTGATGCTGAAGGCCGGCACGAACGTCGTCGGCGGCGTCAACGCCCGCAAGGCCGGGACGACCGTCTCCCACACCGACAAGGACGGCAACGCCGTCGAGCTCCCCGTCTTCGGCTCGGTCGCCGAAGCGATGGAGAAGACCGGCGCCGATGTGTCGATCGCCTTCGTGCCGCCCGCGTTCACGAAGGACGCCATGATCGAGGCCATCGACGCCGAGATCGGGCTGCTCGTCGTCATCACCGAGGGCGTGCCGGTCGGCGACACCGCCGAGGCGTGGGCCTACGCCAAGAGCAAGGGCAACACCACTCGCATCATCGGGCCGAACTGCCCGGGCATCATCACCCCCGGTGAGTCGCTCGTCGGCATCACCCCGGCCAACATCACCGGCAAGGGTCCGATCGGGCTCGTGTCGAAGTCGGGCACGCTGACCTACCAGATGATGTTCGAGCTGCGCGACCTGGGCTTCTCGACCGCCATCGGCATCGGCGGCGACCCCGTCATCGGCACGACGCACATCGACGCGCTCGAGGCGTTCGAGGCCGACCCCGAGACCAAGGCGATCGTCATGATCGGCGAGATCGGGGGCGACGCCGAGGAGCGCGCAGCCGACTTCATCAAGGCGAACGTCACCAAGCCGGTCGTCGGATACGTCGCGGGCTTCACCGCGCCCGAGGGCAAGACCATGGGTCACGCCGGCGCGATCGTCTCGGGCTCGGCCGGTACCGCCCAGGCGAAGAAGGAGGCCCTCGAGGCCGCCGGCGTCAAGGTCGGCAAGACCCCGTCCGAGACCGCCGCCCTCATGCGCGAGATCATCGAGGGTCTGTGATCTGATCCCGGCGCCGAGCCACCCCTCTGCACGTGAGCCGTCCCTTTCGGGGCGGTGTGCAGAGGGGTGGTTCGCGTCGAAGGGGGTGGTTCGGTGCCGGAGGTCGGATGAGCCCGAGCGCGGCGTAGGCTGGCGGCATGCCGTTGAGTGGTGAGTACATCCCGTCCACGTCCGAATGGGCACGCAACCAGGCCGAGCAGTTCGAGGCCTCCGGGGGCACCGAGGCGAACACGATGCGCGGGGTGCCGATCATCGTGCTGACGACCGTCGGTTCCACGAGCGGGGGACTGCGCAAGACGGCGCTCATGCGGGTCGAGCACGACGGCCGCTACGCCGTCGTCGCCTCGAAGGGCGGCGCACCCGACGAGCCCCGGTGGGCCGCGAACATGCGCGCTCACGCCCACGTCGAGCTGCAGGACGGCGCCGACAAGCGCGACTACGACGCCCGGGAGCTCTCCGGCGAGGAGCGCGAGCTCTGGTGGAAGCGGGCCGCGGAGGTCTGGCCCGACTACGACGCCTACCAGGCGAAGACCGATCGGCAGATCGCGGTCTTCGCCCTCGAACCCCGCGAGGCGTGAGGCTGATCGAGGCCTCACGGGCGCGATGAGCGACATCGAGACGGTTCGCCTGCCCGCCGGCCGTGTCGAGCTGCACGACGCTCGACGCAGCATCCGGTGCGCGGTCGACCTCGAGCCCTTCGAGATCGCCCGGTTCCCGCTCACCCAGGCGGAACTCGGCGAGCTGCTGGGGGAGACCGCGCAGCACCCCCGACGGCCGGCGACGGACATCTCCTGGCTGCGGGCGGTGCGCGTGTGCAACGCCGCGTCGGAGTGGGAGGGACTCGATCCGGCGTACGCCGTCGACGGCGACGAGGTGATGTGGCACGTGGACTCCGACGGGTTCCGGCTGCCGACCGAGGCCGAGTGGGAGTACGCCTGCCGTGCCGGGTCCGCCGGTGCGCATTACGGACCGCTCGCCGAGGTGGCGTGGACGGCCGCGGACGGCCTGTCCGCGCCCCACGACGTGGGCGCGCGGCATCCGAACCTCTTCGGTCTGTTCGACACGCTCGGCAACGTCTGGGAGTGGTGATGGGATCTGCTCGATCCTGCTCGCTACGGCGATTACCGGGTGTTCCGCGGGGGTGGCTTCGCCGACGACGCCCACAGCGTCCGTGCCGGGGTGCGTCGCGGCGGTGGGCCGAGCATGCACCACGACGACGTCGGGATGCGGCTGGCCCGAGGTGGGTTCGACGCGGTCGACGCCGCGCGGGGCTGGTCGGCCCGCGCCGACGCCGAACGCGGCGACCCGGACGGCCCCCTGCCGTCGGGATGGACGCCGCGCCGCTGACGGGAAGGGCCGCTCGCTCTCGATAACCTGTGGGTCATGGGGCCGGCTGGGGATGCCGCGGCGCGGTGGCGCGCACGCGAAGCGCTGATCGTCATCGCGGGGGTGTCGGCGGTGATCGCCGTCATCGTGGGACTGCTTGCCGTGACGGTGCTGCCGCCGGTGCTGGCGAATCTGTCGGCCGAGGCCGTGGCGGACGACACGACGGTGCCGATCGCCGATGACGGCACGGCCACGGTGCTCGTGCCCGCCGGCTGGGGGGTGCGACGTTCGCCGTTCGACGACACCCTGCGGCTGAGTTCCCCGGATGCGGGTCTCACCGTGTCGCTCGTCGCAGACGACGGCGATGCCGAGGAGGTGTCCGCCGAGGTCGCTGTCGCGTCGGACGCCGTCACCGAGAGGCTCGCGTCGGGGCTCGACGCGCGCCACGCGTTCCACAACGGACGGTTCGTCGCGACGGTCGGCGACGGCGGAACCGCGACAGTGCTCGTGACGGCCGAGGCGTCGCCCGAGGCCGACCTGGACGACTACGTCACGGCTCTCGCGCTGATCCTCGACGGCATCCGCCTCGACGGGGTCCCCGCGTGAGGCGTCTCGCGGCCGGCGGCCTCGTGGCGGTTCTCGCTCTCACCGCGTGCGCCGTGCCGACCGACGTCGATTGGCGGCCGCCGACCTGGCCCGCCCCGCACGTGAGCGTCGTCGAGATGCCCGCGCCGATCGAGGCCGCATCCGTGCCCGGGCTGGTGGGCGAGCGCATCCGCAACGACGACGTGCGGGTCCAGTCGCGATGGATGCGCCTCCCCGGCGTTCCCGTCGTCGAAGAGGTGGCGCTGCCGGCGGTTCGCGCGGCGATCGACGGGCAGGAGGCGGCCACCGGCGACGTCTACAGCCCGCAGGTGTTCGACGCGGACGCCGGACTCGGCGATCGCGACTGCGTCACGGGATCCACCCTGCTGCCCGCGGCCGACGTGCTCGCCGATCCCGCCCTGGGCCCGGTCGGTGGGTCGGGGACGGCGGTGGTGTGCGACGTCGTCGTCGCCGCAGGCGCCATGATCGGACAGCGCATCCGCACGGTCACCGGAACTGCCGGCGAGGTCACGGCCGACGCGACGACCCTGCGCTACATCGACGTCGACGACGGCCGCCTCATCGCGCCGGCCGCGTTGTGGGCCGACGGCGCCGCGGATCGGCTGTGGGAGGACGTCGTCGACGCGATCCGTCGGGAGGCCGGTTCGCTGTCGCTGGCCCCGGTCACGCCCCCGGATGAGGAGGCGGTGGTGCTCCTGGACGCGGCGCTCGCGACCACCGTGCCCGCCGCCGACGGATCCCTGGTGGTGACGATCCCGGCGGGGTTCCGGGCCCCGGAACTGGAGGCGCTCGGGATCGCCGCGACGACCGAGCCGGTCGCTGTCGCCGTCGCGCCGCCCCGGTCCGCCGAGCTCGTGAGCGGGACCGGTGCCGACCTCGTCTCCGCGGTGGTCGCGGCGGCGCCGTTCACCGCGCCGGCCGGGCCGCCCGAGGGTGCGCGCGAGGTCGACTGCGAGCTGCATCCGTGCGTGTCGCTGACCTACGACGACGGCCCGTCGCAGTGGACGTCGGCGATCCTCGACGCCGCGCGGGAGCACGACGCCGGGCTGACCTTCTTCGCCCTCGGGCAGAAGGCCGCGGGCTGGGCGGAAACGCTCTCGCGGGCGACCGCTGAGGGTCATCTCGTCGAGAACCACACCTGGAACCATCCTGATCTGACGACCCTGGAGCCGGAGGAGGTGCGCGCGCAGATCGGCGACACGACCGTCGCCCTGCGAACCGCCTCCGGGGAGGCCGTGCGCGCCTTCCGTCCGCCGTACGGGGAGTGGAACCGCGAGGTGCTGCAGGAGGCGGGCCTGCCCGCGATCCTGTGGGACGTCGACACCGAGGACTGGAAGCAGATCAGCGACGACGAGCTGCTGCGGCGCGCGGTCACGCAGCCGCGCCCGGGCTCGATCGTGCTGCAGCACGACATCCACGCCAACACCGGCCGCACCGTCGATGCGGTGATGTCGGGTCTGCGCGACCGCGGCTTCGTGCTGGTGACCGTGCAGCAGCTGTTCGGCGGTGCCTTCCCCGGCGGCGGCGCCTGGCAGTCCGCACGCTGAACCCCGCCCGCCACGCGTTTGGCTGACAGCGTGGCGAGAGCGCCGCGGCGTGCACGGAGCGCGCGTTCGGCGTGGGTAGGGTCGATGGCGCATGCATCGCCTCACCGTCGCCCTCCTCGCCGCCGTCGATTCCGCCGTCGCGGCGGCCGTCGGCGTGGCCGCCGTCTTCGCGCCGCTGACCCTGATCTGGGTGATCGGTCTGGCCGCGCCCGACTGGGGGGCGCTGTGGCCGGCGTCGGCGACGATCTGGCAGTTCGGTCACCTCGTGCCCGTCGACGTCGCGCTCACCGACGACTACCTGGTCGCCGCGGGTGTCGACGCCGACGCCTCGACGTTCACGCTGTCGCTCGCCCCGCTCGCCTTCGTCGTCTTCACCGCCCTGGCCGGTGCGCGCTCCGGGATTCGCGCCTCGCGGGCAGAGTCCTGGGCGACCGGGGCGATCACCGGTCTGCTCGTGTTCACCGCCGCGGCGGCGGCCGTCGCCCTGACCGGGGCGAACCCCGTCGCCGCGGTGGACCCCGTCATCGCGATCGCCGCGCCCGCGCTCGTCTACGCGGTGCCGTTGACCGTCGCCGCCGTCGTGACCGAGTGGCGCGAGTCGCCCGAGGGTCTGATCGCCGACCTGCGTGATCGGGCCGAGGGGGATTCGGCCGCGTGGAGCGAGGTCCCGGGGGAGATCGCACGCGGCGTCGCCGTGGTCATCACGGTGCTCGTCGGGGCCGGAGCGCTGATCGTGGCCGTGGCGATCACTCTCCGCATCGGCGAGATCCTGGCGCTGTTCCAATCCGCCCACGTCGACGCGCTCGGCGCGATCGTGCTCACCCTCGGGCAGCTCGCCTACCTCCCGACGCTCATCGTGTGGGGGCTCGCCTTCGTCGCCGGACCCGGCGTGGCACTCGGTGCCGGCGCCGCCGCGGCACCCGGAGGCACGACCGTGGGCGTGCTCCCGGGCATCCCCCTGCTCGGTGCCGTCCCCGACTCGACCAGCACGTGGCTGCTGATGCTCGTGCTCGTGCCGATCGCGGCCGGGGCCTTCGCCGGATGGGTGGCGCGATCGCGCCTGGCCGCCTCGGAGACCGAGGAGTGGGCGCCGCGCATCGTCACCGCGCTCGGCATCGCCGCCGGCGCCGCGGGGGTCGCCGCTGTGCTCTCCTGGGCGGCATCCGGATCACTCGGGCCCGGCCGGCTGACCGAGGTCGGCCCCGATCCCGGCGCCGTGGCTCTCGCGGTCGGGCTCGAGACCCTCGTCGGGGTGGCGATCCTGCTGCTGTCACCCCGCGGCGCCCTCGCCTGGATGGCGGGGGAGGAGCCCCGCGGGGAACGTGTCGCACCGCCGCTAGACTGACCGGGTGCTCTCGGTCGTCGTCCTCATCTCCGGTGCCGGGTCGAACCTTCGGGCTCTTCTCGACGCGGCGGCAGAGCCGGATTTCCCCGCACGCATCGTCGCCGTCGGCGCCGACCGTGAGGCCGACGGGTTCGCCCACGCCGAGGCCTACGGCATCCCGACCTTCCTCGTGCCCTGGGAGGAATACGCCTCCCGTGAGGAGTGGGGAGCCGAGCTCGGCGCCCACCTGGCGGTGTGGAAGCCCGACCTGGTTGTGCTCAGTGGACTCATGCGACTGCTGCCGGCATCCCTCGTCGACGAGTGGGCGCCGCGCCTGATCAACACCCACCCGGCGCACCTGCCCGAGTTCCCCGGCGCTCACGGCGTGCGCGATGCGCTCGCGGCAGGAGTCGACCGCACCGGCGCGAGCGTCATCGTCGTCGACAGCGGCGTGGACACCGGCCCCATCCTCGCCCAGGAGCGCGTCCCGGTCCTCCCCGGCGACGACGAGCACACCCTCCACGACCGCATCAAGCCGGTCGAGCGACGTCTCCTGATCGACGTGGTGCAGCGCATCGCGTCGGGAGAGCTCGACCTGTCCGCCGCAGCATCCACGACCTGACCACCGAACGAAGGAGTCCCATGGCCGGTCCCAGCCACGACCCGTCCCTGTACCGCGACCGCGACGTCGTCCCGATTCGCCGAGCCCTGATCTCGGTGAGCGACAAGACCGGACTGCTGGAGCTCGCTCAGGCCCTCGCTGGGGCGGGTGTCGAGATCGTCTCGACCGGCTCGACCGCAGCGACCATCCGCGAGGCCGGGCACGACGTGACGGACGTCGCGGCGGTCACCGGGTTCCCCGAGTCGCTCGACGGGCGCGTGAAGACGCTCCACCCCGGCGTGCACGCGGGCCTCCTGGCGGACCTGCGGCTGGAGCACCACGAGGCGCAGCTGGCCGATCTCGGCATCCGGCCCTTCGACCTCGTCGTGGTCAATCTCTACCCGTTCGTGCAGACGGTCGCCTCCGGTGCCGAAGGCGACGCCGTCGTCGAGCAGATCGACATCGGCGGACCAGCGATGGTGCGCGCATCGGCCAAGAACTACGCGAACGTCGCCATCGTCGTCTCGCCCGAGTCCTACCCCGCCATCGTCGAGGCCGTCGGCTCCGGCGGGACGAGTCTGACGCAGCGCAAGGATCTCGCCGCGCGCGCCTTCGCGCACACCGCCGCCTACGACACCGCCGTCGCGACGTGGTTCGCCGAGGGCACGCTCGTGGAGGAGGAGCTGCCCGAGCACCTCACCATCAAGGCGGAGCGCCTGGAGACACTCCGCTACGGCGAGAACGCGCACCAGCGCGCCGCGATCTACTCCCGTGTCGGCGGTCACGGCATCGCGCAGGCGACGCAGCTGCAGGGCAAGGGCATGTCCTACAACAACTACATCGATGCGGATGCGGCGCTGCGCGCGGCCTTCGACATGATCAAGCCCGCCGTGGCGATCATCAAGCACGCGAACCCGTGCGGCATCGCCGTCGCGGCGCCGCAGGCCCTCGACCCGATCGCGAGCGCCCACCTGCGCGCGCACGAGTGCGACCCGGTGTCGGCCTTCGGCGGCGTCATCGCGGCCAACCGCACCGTGACGCTCAAGATGGCAGAGAACCTGCGCGACATCTTCACCGAGGTGATCGTGGCGCCCGACTTCGAGCCGGAGGCGCTGGAGGTCTTCGCGCTGAAGAAGAACCTCCGGGTGCTGCAGCTGCCCGCCGACTGGCGTCAGGAGAGCATGGATGTGCGCCTGGTGTCGGGTGGTCTGCTGCTCCAGGATGCCGACCGGTTCCCCGACGACATCGAGTCGGTGGCGAAGGACTGGGAGCTGGTCTCCGGCGAGCGTCCGAGCGACGAGGAGATGACGAACCTCATCTTCGCGTGGAAGTCGTGCCGCGCGGTGAAGTCGAACGCCATCGTCCTGGCGAAGAACTCCGCGACCGTCGGCATCGGCATGGGGCAGGTGAACCGCGTCGACTCGTGCCGCCTCGCCGTCGAGCGGGCAGGCGACCGTGCGGCCGGGTCGATCGCCGCATCCGATGCGTTCTTCCCCTTCGCCGACGGGCCCCAGGTGCTCATCGACGCGGGCATCACGACGATCATCCAGCCGGGCGGATCCGTGCGCGATCAGGAGGTCGTCGACGCCGCCCGCGACGCCGGGGTGACGATGTTCTTCACCGGCGAGCGCCACTTCTTCCACTGACGCCCCGGGGATGTGCCGCCCCGGCACGCCCCGCCGCCCGCCGGCATCCCTGCCGCGCCGGCAGGCCCTGCCGCCCGCCGGCATCCTCACCTCATCACCATGTCCCCATTTCTGTCGCCATAGCGCTGCATACAGACAGAAATGGGGACATGCGTCATTCCGGCCGACCGGCATGTCCCCTTTTCTGTTGCCATAGCCACCCAGAAGGACAGAAATGGGGACATGGTGGTGCCAGGAGGGGGACATGGTGGTGCCATGAGGGCGACATGGTGGTGGTCAGGAGGGGGACATGCGGGGTCAGGAGGGGGTGGGGCGGCCGAACTCCTCGAGGAAGCGCAGCCACACCTCGCTGATCGTCGGATACGACGGCACGGCGTGCCACAGGCGGTCCACCGGCACCTCGCCGACGATCGCGATCGTCGCGGCGTGCAGCAGCTCGGCGACGTCGGGCCCGACGAAGGTGGCACCGAGGAGCACGCCGCGGTCGGTGTCGATCACAGCCCGCGCGGCACCCTGGTAGTCGTCGCTGTGCGTGGATGCGCCCGCGATCCAGCCGAGGTCGTAGTCGATGACCCGCACGGTCCGTCCGGCCTTCTCGGCGGCGGCCGCCGTGAGTCCGACGGAGGCGACCTCGGGATCGGTGAAGGTCACCTGCGGCACCGCGTCGTGGTCGGCCGTCGCCGCGTGCACTCCCCACGGAGCGTCGTCGACCGTCGCCCCGTGAGCGCGGGCGGCGATGACGTCACCCGCCGCGCGCGCCTGGTACTTGCCCTGGTGGGTGAGGAGGGCGCGGTGGTTGACGTCGCCGACGGCGTAGAGCCAGTCGAAGCCGTCGACCCGCAGCGTGTCGTCCGTCTCGAGCCACGAGTCCGGCTCCAGGCCGATCGCCTCGAGCCCCAGGTCGCCGGTGCGGGGGATGCGGCCGGTGGCCACGAGCACCTGCTCGGCCGCGACGCGCGAGCCGTCCGAGAGCTCCAGTTCTGCGCCGACGTCGGTGCGACGGGCCGCGACGACCTCGGCGCCGGTGCGAACGGACGCACCCATGGCCCGGAGCGCCTCGGTCACCCGCTCGCCGGCGAAGGGCTCCATCCCGTTCAGCAGCGACGAGCGCGCGATGACGGTGACGTCGGTTCCGAAGCCCGCGTAGGCCGTGGCCATCTCGGCGCCGACGACCCCGCCGCCGAGCACCGCGAGACTGGCGGGGATCTGCTTCGCACTCGTCGCGTCGCGGCTCGTCCACGGCTCGATCTCCGCCAGGCCCGGGATCTCAGGGAGCAGCGCTGCGGATCCGGTGCAGACGGCGATCGCGTGGCGGGCCACGAGCGTCTCCTCGGTTCCGTCGGAGCCCGTCACCGTGAGGGTCTTCTCGCCCGAGAAGCGTGCGTGACCGCGGACGAGATCGATGCCCGCGCCGGAGAGCCACTCCACCTGGGACGAATCGTTCCAGTCGTGCGTCATGGCGTCGCGTCGCCGGAGCACTCCGGCGACGTCGAGCTCACCCGTGACCGCCTGCTTCGCACCGTCGACGGCCCGCGCCGCGCGCACCGCGGCGGCACTGCGCAGGAGGGCCTTCGAGGGCATGCACGCCCAGTACGAGCACTCGCCGCCGACGAGCTCGGCCTCCACGATCGCGGTGCTCATCCCGCCCTGCACCGCGCGATCGGCGACGTTCTCGCCCACCGCTCCGGCTCCGATCACGATCACGTCGTACTCGCGTTCCGTCATGGTCGTCACGCTACCCCCGCGCCGTGTCGGCGCACGGGCCTTGCGTGCGCCCCCGCTCGCATGTCACCGTGCCGCCGACCCGCGCACCGCGATGGCCGATTTCCGCGAGTGTGCAGCCTTGGGGAGTGGCAGGGTGGAGGCATGAGCACGCCGGCGACGAGCATCCCCGTGATGTCCTTCGACGAGCGCTATCGCGTCATCCGCTCTCGCGATCGCCGCTTCGACGGGCAGTTCGTCACCGCTGTGCGCTCGACGGGCATCTATTGCCGCCCGAGCTGCCCGGCGCGCACGCCGAAGGAGTCGAACGTCACCTTCTACGCCACGTCGGCGGCGGCGCACGAGGCGGGATACCGCGCGTGCAAGCGCTGCCTGCCCGAGGCCGCGCCGGGCTCGCCGCAGTGGAACCTGCGGGGCGATGTGACCGGCCGGGCGATGCGTCTGATCGCCGACGGCGTCATCGAGCGCGAGGGCGTGCCGGGCCTCGCACGCCGGCTCGGCTACTCGACGCGTCACCTCACACGGCTCCTCACCGCCGAGCTCGGCGCCGGTCCGCTCGCGCTCAGTCGAGCGCACCGCGCGCACACGGCGCGCATGCTCCTCGTGGGCACCGACATGCCCGCCGCCGACGTCGCGTTCTCGGCGGGCTTCTCGAGCGTGCGTCAATTCAACGACACGGTGCGCGAGGTGTTCGGGATGTCGCCGCTCGACCTGCGCGCCCGTCGGCGTCGCACGCGAGCGGGCGAGCCGGTCGCGGGGGCGATCGATCTCGTGCTGCCCCACCGCGGACCGCTTGACGCCGCCGGACTCTTCGCGTGGATGTCCGCACGCGCCGTCGTCGGCGTCGAAGTCGCCGACGACGCATCCTTCGCCCGCGCGTTGCGGCTTCCCGCAGGCGCGGCCTGGTTCCAGGTGCGCGTCGGCGCCGACGACCGCGTGCGCCTGCACGCACGTCTGGCACACCTCGGCGATCTGCCCGTGCTCGTCACGCGGGTGCGCCGGCTGTTCGACCTCGACGCCGATCCCCTCGCCGTCGACGAGGCGCTGGCGCGACACCCCGAGCTTGCGGGGCGGGTCGCGGCTCTTCCCGGCATCCGGGTTCCGGGGGCGGCGGACCCGCACGAGATGCTCATCCGGGCGATGGTGGGCCAGCAGGTCACGGTCGCCGCCGCGCGCACGGCGCTCACGGCGCTCGCCGCGGCGCTGGGGGAGCGGGTCGCGCCGCACGCCGGCACCGACCGGCTGTTCCCCACGATGGCCGCGATCGCCGCGCACGGTCACGACGTGCTGCGCGGGCCGGCCGCGCGCATCCGCGCCATCACGGGAGCCGCCGCCGCACTCGCGTCGGGTGAGCTCGCCCTCGGGCCGGGCGACGACGGCTCCGCCCAGCGCGCGGCCCTGCTCGCCCGCCCCGGGATCGGACCGTGGACAGCCGACTACGTGCGCATGCGCGTGCTCGCCGACCCCGACATCACCCTTCCCGGTGACGTCGCGGTGCGTGCGGGAGCGCGTGCACTGGGCATCCCGTCCGATCCGAAGGGGTATGCCGCGTGGGCCGAGCGACTCGCGCCGTGGCGCAGCTACCTCACCGCTCACCTGTGGGCCGCCGCGCCGGCTTCGCGGCGCGCATCCGTACCGACCGACAGCCCGCTCCAGGAGGCATCATGACCGCCACGCTGCAGACCCTCGACACCCCGGACGGCGCCTTCACGATCCTCGCCGACGACGGAGGGCGCGTGATCGCATCCGGCTGGACCGCAGATGCCGAGACGATCCTCGCGCGGCTGCGGCCGGTCCAGCGCCCCACCGACGTGCGCACCGTGGCGGGCGAGAGCCCCGCATCCGATGCCGCGGTCGCCGCCGCTGCCTACTACGACGGCGACGTGCACGCGATCGATGCGGTGCCGGTGTCGCAGACCGGCACGACCCTGCAGCGCGCGGGATGGGCGGCGCTGCGCGGGATCGCGCCCGGCCGTCCGCTCACGTACACGGAATTCGCCGAGGCTCTCGGCTCTCCCAGTGCCGTGCGCGCCGCCGCGGCGATCTGCGCCCGCAACGCGCCGGCGCTGTTCGTTCCCTGCCACCGCGTGCTGCGCTCGGACGGGACACTCGGCGGCTTCGCGTGGGGACGGGACGTCAAGCGCAGCCTCCTCGCCCGCGAGGCCGTCGCCGGCTGATCGCCGCACTCCGTGCACGCGGCGCCGCGACCGGCGGTCGAAGGAAAGCGCTTGCGGACCTCGCGCCGATCCCGATATTCTGAACGGCTGTCGCCGATCGCGACATTCCCGTGAACCCTAGGAGGATGCCATGTCCCACGCCGCCGTTGTGAAGAGCGCATCCGTCCTCGTCGCCGGGTTCGGGATCCTTCCCGACCGCGCCCGCTGAGTCTCCTCGCGCGCGCCCGGTGCATTCCGGGCATCTTCTGTCCCGTCCGTGCGTTCTCCTGATCGCACGCCCTCCGATCTCTGCGCCATCCGGCGCCGCCCCACCGCTTCATCTGCGCGGTCCGCTCCACCACTCCCACAAGGATCATGACCACCACCGCTCCTGATCAGACCGATCCGACTCCGCACCGCCTCTCGACGCCGCGCGCGCTCGCGCGCCTCATCCCGTTCGCCAAGCCCGTCCTGCCGCGACTGGCGCTCGGCGCCGTGAGCGCTCTCGGCGCGAGCATCCTCGCCCTCATGATCCCGCTCATCCTCGAGGAGGTCGTGCGCGGCCCGATCGCCTCGGGCTCGACGGTTCTCATCGCGTGGGGAGCCGCCGCGATCCTCGGCCTCGGCCTGGCCGAGGCCCTCATGGTGTGGCTGCGGCGGTGGTTCGTGCTGGCACCGGCGACGCTCATGGAGTACGACATCCGGCAGACGTTCTACTCGCGTCTGCAGCGCCTGCCTGTCGCGTTCCACGACCGGTGGCAGTCGGGTCAGCTGCTCAGCCGCATGATGCAGGACATCAGCATGCTGCGTCGCTGGATCGCGTTCGGACTCGTGCTCCTCGTCGTGAACGTGCTGACGATCCTCGTCGGTGCGGCGCTGCTGTTCCGCTGGCACTGGGTGCTCGGCACGATCTTCCTCGTGACCTCGGCGCCGCTGTGGTATGCCGGGTACCGGTTCGAGAAGACCTACGGGGTGCTCGCACGGCAGAGCCAGGATCAGGCAGGCGACCTGGCGACGAGCGTGGAGGAGAGCGTCCACGGCATCCGGGTGCTCAAAGCATTCGGCCGCGGCTCGCACGCGCTCAAGAAGTTCACCCGTCAGGCCGAGACCCTCCGCGAGACCGAGCTCGACAAGGCGCGCGCGGTGGGGTGGATCTGGTTCTGGCTCGTGCTGCTGCCCGACATCGCGTTCGCGCTCTGCCTCGGCGCGGGAATCTACCTGGTCGCCCTGGGGCAGCTCGGCGTCGGGGAGCTGGTGGCATTCTTCGCGATGACGACCATCCTGCGGTGGCCGGTCGAATCGATCGGGTTCCTGTTCTCGTTCCTGCTGGATGCGCGCACCGCGACCGACCGCATCTTCGAGGTCTTCGACGAGCAGAACCCCATCGTCGACCCCGCCGAGCCCGCGACGATCGCCGCGCCGCGCGGTGAGCTCGCCTTCGAGGGCGTCCACTTCCGGTATCAGGATGCGCGGGAGAGCGAGCGCGACCTGCTCGACGGCGTCGACCTCGCGCTGCGTCCGGGGGAGACGATGGCCCTCGTCGGCCTGACCGGTTCGGGGAAGACGACCCTCACGACGCTTCCCGGGCGCCTGTACGACGTCACCGCGGGGCGTGTCACCGTCGACGGCGTCGACGTGCGCGACCTCACGCTCGCGGAGCTGCGCACGCACGTGGGCATGGCGTTCGAGGACGCCACCCTGTTCTCGCAGACCGTGCGGGAGAACGTGCTGCTGGGGCGCGAAGACCTCGAGCCGGGCAGCGAGGAGGCCGAGCGCATCCTGCGCGAAGCGCTGCAGGTGGCGCAGGCGCACTTCGTCGACGATCTGCCGAACGGCGTGGACACCGTGATCGGCGAGGAGGGCCTGAGCCTGTCCGGCGGGCAGCGTCAGCGTCTCGCGCTGGCCCGCGCCGTTGCCGCACGGCCGTCGATCCTCGTGCTCGACGACCCGCTGTCCGCCCTCGACGTCGACACCGAGGCGCTGGTGGAGGATGCGCTGCGCGAGGTGCTGCACGACACCACGGCGATGATCGTCGCGCACCGCCCGTCGACGGTGATGCTCGCCGATCGGGTCGCCCTGCTCGAGGCCGGAAAGGTCACCGCGGTCGGGGCGCACTCCGATCTGCTGCGCGAGAGCGCCCACTACCGGCATGTGATCTCGAGCCTCGAAGACGACGAAGCGCGTGCGCGCGAGACGGAGGTGAACCTGTGAGCACCGGCATCATCGGAACCCGCGGCGAGGACCGCTCCGATTACACCCGCGAGGAGAGTCGGGCGATCCGGCGGCGCTCGCTGCGCCTGCTCGGCTCGCTCGTGAGCACCCTTCGCTGGCAGCTCGTGCTGGCCGCAGCCGTGCTCATCGTGTCGACGGTGCTGCGCGTGGCAGGCCCCGCTCTGATCACCTACGGCATCAACACGGCCCTCCCCGCAGCCGTCGATCGGATGGATTGGATGCCGACGGTGGGCGTCGTCGCCGTCTACCTGCTCACGGCGTTCGGAGGTGCCGGTCTCGTCGGCTGGTACGCCGTCGTCGCGGCGCGGCTGACCCAGGCGATCATGCTCGACCTGCGCAAGCGGATCTTCCTGCACACCCAGCGCCTGAGCCTGGAGTTCCACGAGTCCTACACCTCCGGCCGCATCATCTCGCGGCAGACCAGTGACCTCGACACCATCCGCGAGCTGCTCGACGGCGGTCTCAACGAGCTCGTCTCGGGGCTCCTCTACGGCGTGTTCACGCTCGTCGCGCTGCTGCTGCTCGATTGGCAGTCCGGCGTCATCATCGTGCTGATGGGCATCCCCCTCTTCTTCCTCATGCGGTGGTTCTACATGCGCTCCCAGCTGGTCTACCGGGAGTCGCGTGTGATCAGCGCCCAGGTGATCGTGAAGTTCGTCGAGACGATGACGGGTGTGCGGGCGGTGAAGGCGTTCCGAAAGGAGCCGCGCAACGACGACGAGTTCGGCGGCCTCGCGATGCGGTACCGCGACGTCAACATGCGCTCGATCCGCCTCTTCGGCACGTTCGAGCCGGGACTCATGGCCATCGCGTCGGTCTCGCTCGCCCTCATCGTCTTCTGGGGCGGCGTGCGCGTGGCCGAGGGTGCGATGGCGATCGGAACCCTCGTGGGGGCGGTCCTCTACGTTCGGAACTTCTTCTCGCCGCTGCAGGAGGTGGCGTTCTTCCTCAACTCCTATCAGTCGGCCACCGCCGCGCTCGAGAAGGTCTCGGGCGTGCTCGAGGAGGAGCCGACGGTGCCCGACCCGGCGAAGCCGGTCGACCTGTGGCGGGCGCGCGGTCACGTGCGCTTCGACGACGTGCGCTTCGGATACTCCGAGGACCGGGTGATCCTGCCCGACTTCACGCTGGACATCCCCGCCGGACAGACCATCGCGCTGGTGGGAACGACGGGTGCGGGCAAGTCGACCCTGGCCAAGCTCGTCTCGCGGTTCTACGACCCCACCCGCGGCGCCATCACCCTCGACGACGTCGACCTGCGTCAGCTGCATCCGAAAGACCTGCGACGGGCCATCGTCATGGTCACGCAGGAGGCGTACCTGTTCAGCGGCACGGTCGCCGACAACATCGCGCTGGGCAAGCCCGACGCGACGATCGAGGAGATCCAGGATGCCGCGCGCGCCGTCGGCGCGCACGAGTTCATCGAGGCGCTTCCCGACGGCTACGCGACCGATGTGAACAAGCGCGGCGGCCGGGTGTCGGCGGGGCAGCGGCAGCTGATCTCGTTCGCCCGGGCGTTCCTGGCGAATCCGGCCGTGCTCATCCTCGACGAGGCGACCGCCTCGCTCGACATCCCGAGCGAGCGTCTGATCCAGGAGGCGCTCCAGACCCTGCTCGCGGATCGCACCGCGATCATCATCGCGCACCGGCTGTCCACCGTCGCGATCGCGGACCGCGTGCTCGTCATGGAGCACGGACGCATCATCGAGGATGACGCTCCCGCGGCCCTGATCGCCGGTGACGGCAAGTTCGCTCAGCTCCACAGTGCTTGGCAGCAGTCCCTGGTCTGACGCCCAGGGACGCCGGGCTTGGCAGCAGTCCCTGGTCTGACGCCCAGGGACGCCGGGCCCTCGCGGCCGCGCGGAGGTCGGAGAATCGGTCGGATGTCGGAGGATTCACGTCGGATTCTCCGACATCGGCTCGATTCTCCGACATCCGGAGTGGGTCATGCGAGGTGGGCGCCGGCGGCCATGGCTCGCCCGATCGTCCGCTCGACGGCCGGCCAGTCGTGGATCACCTGTGCGTAGCTGAATCGCAGCACCGTGTATCCGCGCAGACGAAGCTCGGCGTCGTGCCGCAGGTCGCGCGTGCGGTCCTTCGACGTCGAGTGATGCGCGAACCCGTCGAGCTGAACGACCATGCGGTCACCGATCAGGAGATCGACCGGGTGCCCGGCGAGGGAGAGCTGCTGGCGGATCGGCACACCCCAGCGCGACAGGCGCACGATCGCGATCGTCTCGAGGCCCGAGTCGGAGAGCCCGTTGACCTCGGCGGCGCACTCGGCCGACGCGCGTGAGCGCCACCGCACCGAGCGGAGCGCGTCTGTCGAGAGGTTCTCGGAGCGGATGGCTGATTCCCACACCACGAGGGCCGCCTCGCGGTCGAGGCACGATGCGATGTGGGCCAGTGCATCCTCGACGGATTCGAGCAGAGATGACGGCGACACCGGGGAGAGCGGCTTCGTCCAGTGCGAGACGCCGTCGAACGGCACCGCTCGACCGTTGGGGCGGAAGTGCAGATGCGGCTGCACGTCGACCTGCTCCGGGATCCACCACCCCCGGCGTCGCGCGACCGAGAGGCACGCGACCCGTCCACCGAGTTCTGCGGCGCGGATCAGTTCGCCGTCGCCGCGCGGAAGAGCGACCCACACGCGACGGACCCGGCGCACGCGCCCGGCCCGGACGGCAGCGGCCACGGCACCCGCGGTGAATCCGGCCCGACCCACCTCGTCGCGATGGGCGATGCCCGCGCGTGCGGCCAGCCAGCTCTCCACATCCATGCCGACACGATGCCTGCCCGGCATTCACTGCGGTTACCGGGCATCGGAACTGTGGAGCGCGCGTTGCCGCGACCGGCCTGTGGAGGGTGCACCCGCGCCGCCTCGATCCGCCGATGTCGGAGAATCGCGCCGATGTCGGAGAGTCACGGCCGAATCCTCCGACATCCGGCCGATTCTCCGACCTTGGGAAGGGGCGGGTGGGGGATGCGCGGCGGGCTCGGATGCGCGGCGGGCGCGGGCGGATGCGGGTGGGCTCGGGTGCGGGCGCGGCGGGCCGGGGTGATGCGAGGGCGACGGAGCCTCGGTGGGGGAGGGGAATCCGAGGCCCCGCCGCCGGAATGCGGCGGCCGGGACCTTGTTCAGAGGGGTGGGCCGATCGCCGCCCATCAGAGACGGATCTCGGCGATGACCTCACCGTACTCCGTCTCACCCACCGGGGTGAAGCCCATGCGCGTGAAGAACGCCTCGGGTCCGGCTTCGCCCTCTTCGTAGATGACGTTGAGCTTGTCGAGGCCACGGTCGCGCGCCTCGTCGAGCAGCTTCTCGATGGCGAAGCGGCCGATGCCGCGGCCCTGGTCGTCGGCGTCG
This sequence comes from Microbacterium sp. UBA1612, assembly GCF_002321605.1. Taxonomy (NCBI): domain Bacteria; kingdom Bacillati; phylum Actinomycetota; class Actinomycetes; order Micrococcales; family Microbacteriaceae; genus Microbacterium; species Microbacterium sp. UBA1612. The sequence continues at coordinate 106,437 of NZ_DCMW01000018.1, read as the reverse complement.
ACGTTGATGCGCCACAGCACGGAGCGGAAGTGCTCCTCGGGCGCTTCGGGATCGAAGCCGGCGCTGACGAAGCCGACGACCTCGTTCGCGTCGAGGACGACCCGCTGCCAGGATGTGCGCGGATCCGCGACCGTCGCGGCGATCCCATAGCTCACCGGAGCGAGGAACTGCTCCTGTCCGGGCTTGAGGGACATGTTGTTGACTGCGACGATCGTCGCGGCGGACAGTTCGACAAGTCGCAGCTCGGCCATACGCACAGGCTAGCCGGTAACCCCGTCGCCACACACGCACGCCGTCACGGGCCGCAACCGATTTATCTTGACGTCAAGATAAACAGGCGCCTGCGTTAGGCTGGAACGACAACCGAGCGAAAGACGAACAGGTGACCGACTCGACCATCATCTACACGTACACCGACGAGGCTCCCGCTCTCGCCACGGCGTCGTTCCTCCCGATCATCAAGGCCGTCACCGGCAAGGCGGGTGTCGACGTCGAGACCCGCGACATCTCGCTGGCCGGACGCATCCTGGCCGCCTTTCCGCAGAAGCTGACCGACGCGCAGCACGTCGGAGACGCGCTCGCTGAACTCGGCGGGCTGGCCACACTCCCCGAGGCGAACATCATCAAGCTGCCGAACATCTCGGCGTCGATCCCGCAGCTGAAGGCCGCCATCGCCGAGCTGCAGGCGCAGGGGTACGACATCCCCGACTATCCCGACGACCCGAAGACGGTCGAAGACAAGGATGTGCGCGCACGCTACGACCGCATCAAGGGCTCCGCGGTGAACCCGGTGCTGCGCGAGGGCAACAGCGACCGTCGCGCTCCCGGGGCGGTGAAGAACTACGCCCGCAAGTACCCGCACACCAACAAGCCGTTCCCGGCCGGCTCGAAGACGCGCGTGGCGACCATGGGCCACGACGACTTCAAGAGCAACGAGAAGTCCTGGGTGGCCGCCCACGACGACACGCTGACGATCCGCCACATCGGCGAAGACGGCGGCGAGACGATCCTCAAGAGCGATTTGAAGGTGCTGCCGCGGGAGGTCATCGACGCGACGTTCCTGTCGGCGGCGGCGCTGGACGCGTTCCTGGCCGACACGCTGAAGCAGGCCCAGGCCGACGACGTGCTCTACTCGGTGCATCTGAAGGCGACGATGATGAAGGTCAGCGACCCGATCATCTTCGGCCACGTCGTCAAGGCCTTCCTGCGGGATGTCTTCGCGACCCACGGTGAGAAGCTCACGGCAGCGGGGCTCACGCCCGACAACGGCCTCGGCTCGATCCTCACCGGGCTCGCGAGCCTCGACGGCGGTGCCGAGATCGCCGCCGAGATCACCGCGGCGCTCGAGGCGGGCCCGCGCCTGTCGTACGTCAACTCCGACAAGGGCATCACCAACCTGCACGTGCCGAGCGACGTGATCGTCGACGCGTCGATGCCCGCGCTGATCCGCAACGGCGGCAAGATGTGGGGCGCCGACGGGGGAGAGGCCGACACGCTCGCCGTGATCCCCGACTCGTCGTACGCCGGCGTCTACCAGGCCGTGATCGAGGATGTCGTCGCGAACGGTCCCCTCGACCCGGCGACCATCGGCACGGTGCCCAACGTGGGGCTCATGGCGCAGAAGGCCGAGGAGTACGGCAGCCACGACAAGACGTTCGAGATCGCCGCTCCCGGCGTGGTGCAGATCGTCGACTCGGAGGGGACGGTGCTCATCGAGCACACCGTCGCCGCCGGAGACATCTGGCGTGCCACGCAGACCAAGCACATCCCGATCATGGACTGGGTGAAGCTCGCCGTCACAAGGGCCCGCGCCACCGGTGCTCCCGCGGTGTTCTGGCTCGACGTCAACCGCGCCCACGACGCTCAGCTGATCGCGAAGGTGCACCAGGGCCTCGCGCTCCTGGACACCTCCGACGTCGAGATCGTGATCCTGCCGCCGGCCGAGGCGACGCGCTACACGCTGGAGCGGATGCGGCGAGGCGAGGACACCATCTCGGTCACCGGCAACGTGCTTCGCGACTACCTCACCGACCTCTTCCCGATCCTCGAGGTCGGCACGAGCGCCAAGATGCTCTCGATCGTGCCGCTGCTCGCCGGTGGGGGTCTGTTCGAGACCGGCGCGGGCGGCTCCGCCCCGAAGCATGTGCAGCAGCTGGTCGAGCAGAACTACCTGCGGTGGGACTCGCTCGGCGAGTTCTTCGCCCTGGCCGCGTCGCTCGAGCACCTGGCCACGACGACCGACAACCCCCGCGCGCAGGTGCTGGCGGACACGCTGGATGCCGCGACCGGAACGTTCCTCGAGAACGACAAGTCGCCCGGCCGCAAGCTCGGTTCGATCGACAACCGCGGCAGCCACTTCTACCTCGCGCTGTACTGGGCGCAGGAGCTGGCCGGTCAGCAGGTCGACGCGGAGCTCGCGGAGATCTTCGCCCCCGTCGCCGCGGCCCTCGCGACGAACGAGCAGAAGATCGTCGACGAGCTCGCCGCCGTGCAGGGATCGCCCGTCGAGATCGGCGGCTATTACCGCCCCGACGGCGACGCGGTCGACAAGGTCATGCGTCCGTCGGCCACACTGAACGGCATCATCGACGCCCTCAGCTGAGTCCGGCTCGCACGAGAACGGCGCCTCACCCTCGCGGGTGGGGCGCCGTTCTCGTGCGGTCGCGTTGTCAGCGGGCGGCGATGTCGCTCGGGCTCAGGCGTGGATCCACACGTCGGTGCCGTTGGCGGTCCAGTTGAAGATCTGCTCGGCTCGCCACTCGGGCATGCCGACGCATCCGTGGCTCATCGGCGTGCCCCAGTTGGAGTGCCAGTAGACGCCGTGGAAGGCCTGGTCGCCGTTGAAGTACATGACCCACTTGACGTCGGGGGTCGTGTAGGTCACCGGATCGCCGTTGGCATCACGGAGCACGTCGCCGTTGGCGTCGCGCTCGCTGCCGCGCATGGTCTGACTCGTGAGGTGCGCGTGAACCGTGTAGCGACCGGTGTAGGTCGGTGTGTTGCTCTGACCGCTCGAGATCGCCCAGCTGTCGACGACCCGGTCGTTCTCCTTCAGGTACAGCATCTGCGAGCTCAGGTCGACCTCGAGCAGACGCACCACCTCGGCAGTCTCGTAGGGGGTCTCGACCACCGGGAGCTGGTACGCGCCGTTCGCGGTGGCGACCTGCTCGGAGAAACCTGCGGCGATGCCGTCGGTGGTCTCCAGTTCGCGGCCGACGGTGCCCTCGTTCTCTTCCGCGAGGGTCGTGCCGGCCATGTTCACGAGGATCTTGTTGTTCACCGGGTCGCGGTTCACAGCCTCGGGCAGGGTGTCCACGACCTCCTGCACGGCGGACTCGTCGACGGCGATGTCGAGGGTGCCGCGCTCGCCGGGGGACAGCGTGATCCAGGAGGCGAGCGTCGAGGCCTCGATCGGAACGACCCGTTCGTCGCCGACGTAGAACCCGGCCTCGTCGAGCATCGTGTTCAGGCGCGCGGCCGTCGCCTCGGCGACGTAGGTCTCCCGTTCGGGCGAGACCGGCGAGGCGACGGCGTCGACCTCGATCGTGGTCTCGCCGGCCGCGAACGCGGTGGCCAGGCTCTCGCGCACCGCGCCGGCATCGACGCCGGTTCCGTCGACGCCGGGCGTCACGACGTAGGCGGTGCTGTCGGCGTCGAAGGCCACCTCGGCGTCGACGGGATCCGTGTACATCGCCGGGACGGCCGCGGCGAGGGCTTCGGCCGCGACGGCCTCGTCGATCGCCACGGGGGCATCGAGGGGTTCGGGGAACCACGCCGTGACATTCCAGAGGGGATGCTCGGCGAAGGCGGTCTCGGCGAGAGCCTGTGCCTCGACGGTCGCTCCGAGGTCGGCGCCGGAGACACGGGCGTCGCCCCCGTCACCGGCGAGCACGACGGTCGTCTCGGCGAGTCGGCCGGAGATGGCGTCGGCGGCGGCGCCCTGCGTCATGAAGCCGACATGGACGCCGGCGACCGATGTGCCGGGCGCGATGAGCACGAGCGATGCTGCGGCCGCGCCGAGGGCCACGGCCCCCGCGCCGATACCGATCCACAGGCCGATGCGCCGTTTGCGCGGCTCCGGCTCGACCGGGGCCCACTCGTAGGTGGGATCGGTCGGAACCGTCACGTCGTCGCCCGAGGTCGGTCCGCCCGCACCCTCGTCGACACCCGCGCCCGGTCGTGTCACGACATCCGTCACGCGCTCACCCCCGCCTGCTCTGCACGTTCATCCATGGTAAAGGAGGCCGGATGCGGGCGTGCTACGGATTGATCACGGTCTGCCGAGAATCGTTCAGCCCGCGCAGAGCTCCTCGAAGGCCGCGCCGGTCTCCTGGAAGCGGGTGCCGATCTCCTCCAGATCCTCGACCCCCGACGCGTCGCCCTCGCCGAGGCCGACGAACACCTCGCCGGCCTCCGCGAACATCTGCTGCAGGTCGGGCACGAGTGCTGCGACCTCGTCGTTCGTGATCGCCCCCGCCTCGGTTGCGAGCTCCGCGGATGCGGCCTCCATGGCCTCCGCGACGGCGGCCAGGTCGTCAGCGTCGCCGCCTTCGAACTCGGCGGTCGCGTCGGTGATCGTCTGGGCGATCACGGCGCACGCGTCCTCGACGCTCTGGCCGTCGTCGCCCGGGGCGTCCTGTGACTGTCCGGTGCTCTCGCCCTCGGCCGTGGCGGCCGTGGCTGCGGTTTCGGGCCCTGCGTCGCCGGTGCATCCGACGAGCAGGAGCAGGGCCGCGGCGGTCATCGCGGCGGCGGGGAGGGTGCGGTTCATGAATCTCCTTCGCGGTGCTCCCAGCGTAGGCGAGGGGCATGCGCTCGGATTGTGAGAATGCGCTCACCGCAGCGTCACCGACGTGTAACGGTTTTGTAAATGCGCCGTGCAAAAGCGACGAAAGGGTTGCGGCGGCTTTGTTCGTAAGGTCTACTAACAAACATGTCTGCTTCGGACCTGCGGCCTGGCTCCTTCCTCTCGACGGATGCCACCCCCCTCGAGAACACCGCCCCCTCCGGCGGATTCGTCCGCGCCCGTGCCTCCCGCTCCGGTGCGAAGGTGCTGCCCGAGCACGCGCGAGGGCACAACCGCTCGCTCGTCCTGCAGACCCTCTTCCACGGCGGCGCCATGAGTCGCGCCGACCTCGCGCGGGAGACGGGCCTCACGCGTGTGACGATCTCCGATCTCGTCGCGGGCCTCATCACCGACGGCTTCGTCGCCGAGCAGGGCGTGCGGGAGTCCTCGCGGCCCGGAAAGCCCGCGATCCTCGTCGATCTCGATCGTGACGGGCACCGCATCGTCGGTCTCGACCTGTCGGGCAGCGAGACCTTCCTCGGCGCCGTCCTCACGCTCGACGGCGACATCGTCGCGCGCTCTGAGGTGGCCGTGCCCGCCGATGCCGACGCCGCGCTCGCAGCGGTGATCGACCTCGCCCGCGACCTCGTCGCCGACGCCCATGCCCCCGTGCTCGGCGTCGGCGTGGGCGCCCCCGGGGTGATCGATGCCCGCGGCGTCATCCTCACCGCCCCCAATCTCGGCTGGGACGGCCTCGACCTCGAAGGCGAACTGCGCGAGGCGCTGGGGCTGCCGGTGCTCGTCGCGAACGACGCCAACGCCGCCGTGCTTGCCGAGTACACCTTCGGGGGCGCGAACGAGGATGTGCTCCTCGTGCGGGTGGGCCGGGGTGTCGGTTCCGGACTCCTCGCCGGCGGTCAGCCGCTGCGCGGCGCTCGATTCGCCGCGGGCGAGATCGGTCACGTCACCGTCGGCACCGACGGCGGCCCGCGGTGCGCGTGCGGCAAGATCGGCTGTCTCGAGGCGTGGCTGGCGGTCCCCGCACTGACCGCCCGGATCGCGGCGACCGACGAACCCGCCGCCGGCGTGCTGCGCGACGCGGGCGAGCGCCTGGGGATCGCGCTCGCGCCCATCGTGGGCGTCCTCGACCTCCCCGAGATCGTGCTCTCGGGTCCCCGTGAACTTCTCGACGGCGCTCTCGCCGAGCAGGCCGTCGAGACCCTCCGCGCACGAACGCTCGCCACGCACCACGACGGCGTGCGGGTGCGGATGACGGAGCAAGGCCAGGACATCGTCCTGCGCGGCGCCGCCGTCATGGTCCTCTCGGCACAGCTCGGCGTCTCGTAGGACCACGCTCCACCCTCCCCGGACGGGTCGCCCGGCCCGTCCTGACCAAGAAGAACGAAGGATGACACCATGAAGCACAAGCTCGGAGCGTTCGCGCTCGTGGGCGCCTCGGCTGTCGCTCTCGCCGGCTGCGCCGGTGGCAATGACGCCGCCTCCACGGAGCCCGAGACCCGCGACCTGACGGTCTGGCTCGTCGGCACCGACACCCCGCAGACGGCGCGCGACTACCTGACCGAGACCTTCGAGGCCGAGAACGAGGGGTGGACCCTCACGATCGAGGAGAAGACCTGGGCCGACGTCTCCGACACCTACACCGCGGCGCTGTCGTCCAACGACAGCCCCGACGTCGTCGAGGTCGGCAACACCCAGGCGCTCGGCTTCGCCGACGCCGGCCTGTTCCTGGACATCTCCGACATCCAGGAGGAGCTCGGCGGCGACGATCTGCTGAGCGGCCTGGTCGATGCCGGCACCTACGACGGCGCGCTGTACGCCGCGCCGTACTACGCCGGTGGCCGCGTCGTCTTCTACAGCCCCATGATGGTCGACGAGGTCCCCGCGACCCTCGAGGACTACGTCGCTCAGGGCGAGGCCCTCACCACCGACAGCGTCTCGGGCATCTACGCCCCCGGCAAGGACTGGTACAACGCTCTTCCCTACGTCTGGGCCTACGGCGGCGAGATCGCGGTGCAGGACGGCGACACGTGGGACGCGCAGTTCTCGAGCCCGGAGAGCATCGAGGGGCTCGAACTGCTGCAGCAGGTCTACCTCGACGCCTCGGTCGCACCGGCCGACGGCAACGAGCTCATGGCGAACATCGCGTTCTGCGACGGCGAGGCGGGCTTCATCTCCAGCCCCGCCTGGGCCGCCGGCAACCTCACCGGCGACTGGCCGTGGGGCGACGAGGCCGCGGGTGAAGAGGTCGAGGAAGGATGCCCCGACACCTACGCGAAGGACCTCGGCGCGTTCGCGCTGCCGGGCCTCGTCGAGGGGGAGACAGCGCCGATCTTCGCCGGCGGGTCCAACGTGGCCGTCGCCACCAAGAGCGCAGCGCCCGAGAAGGCCAAGGCCGCCCTGGAGATCATGCTCTCCGAGGGCTACCAGACGCTGCTCGCCGAGCAGGGTCTGACGCCCGGGATCGTGTCGGCCGCCGCATCGCTGCCGGACACCCCGGTGGCCCAGGCGCAGGCCGCCGCGCTCGCCAACTCCAAGGGCACCCCGGCCAGCCCGAACTGGGCCGAGGTCGAGGCCGCGCAGATCATCCCCGATGCCCTCGTCGGCATCGCCCAGGGTGGGGATGTGACCGAGATCGCGACGTCGCTCGACGAGCAGATCGAGGCCATCCTCAACGACTGACACCCGTCGGTCTTCGCAGGGGGTCCGGCCCCACCGGGCCCCCTGCATCCCTGTCGACATCCCGCACCACCGAGAGAGGAGGCGACATGAGCGAGACCCGTGCCCTCACCGTGGGACGCCCAGCCTCCGGGCGACGCCCCACCGCGTCGCTCACCCCGCGCGAGCGCTCCCGGCGGCGCCGCGAAGCCCGCGGCGCGTGGTCGCTGCTCAGCCCGTCGCTGATCATCCTCGGCGTCATGGTGGGATACCCCGCCGTGCTGATGGTGATCCAGTCGTTCACCGACTACACGGTCAAGAACAAGGTGCAGGGCACCCTCCCCGCCTTCGTCGGCCTCGAGAACTACGTCGACCTGTTCACCCAGTCCGACTTCCCGGCCGTGCTCATGCGCAGCCTCGGGCTCATGGCCGTGCTCACCGTGCTCAACATGGGTCTCGGCGTGCTGGTGGCGGTGCTCATGACCCGGCTCTCGCGCGCCTGGCGCATCGTCGTGTCGATCGGGCTCCTGCTCGCGTGGGCGATGCCGCCCCTGACGGCAACGGTGGTCTGGGGATGGATCTTCGACACCGAGTACGGCGTCGTGAACTGGGCGATGAACACCCTCACCGGCACGACCGACTGGACCAACCACTCGTGGCTGCTGAACCCGTGGTCGTTCTTCTTCGTCCTCACGATCATCATCGTGTGGCAGTCGGTGCCCTTCGTGGCCTTCACCACCTACGCGGGTCTCGGACAGGTCCCCGGCGAGGTGCTCGAAGCCGCCTCCCTGGACGGCGCCCACCCGTGGAAGCGGTTCTGGTTCGTCGTCTTCCCCTACCTTCGCAGCATCCTCACCGTCGTCCTCGTGCTGCAGATCATCTGGAACCTGCGCATCTTCACTCAGGTCTACGCGCTGCAGAGCCGCGGCGGACTCGCCTCCGAGACGAACGTGCTCGGCACCTATCTGTTCCGCCAGGGCGTCGGCGAGTTCGGGGCCACCGCGGCCATCGGCGTCGTCATGGTCATCCTGCTGCTCGTCCTCTCCTGGGGATACGTGCGCACCACCCTGAAGGAGGAGGAGCTGTGAGCACACAGGTCACCACCGCCACCCAGGTCGGCACCGTCGGCGTCGACGAGGTGCTCGGCGAGCCGGGTTCGCCGAATCGACCCGCGCCCCGGTCCCTGCAGGCGCGGCGCCCCTCGAGCCGGCGCGTGCTCACCCGCACGCTCCTCAACGTCGCCGCGGCGATCGTCTTCGGCATGAGCGTGTTCCCGGTGTACTGGATGATCAACATGTCGCTGACGCCCAACAGCGAGATCATCACGCGCGAGCCGAGCTTCCTGCCCTTCGATTTCACGCTGCAGAACTACCTCACGGCGTGGACGCGCGAAGCGGCCCCCGGACAGACCGACTTCCCGCACGCGCTCATGACCTCGCTCACGGTGACCGCCGGCGTGCTCGTGGCCACCCTGCTGTTCGCCTTCCTCGCCTCGATCGCCGTCGCACGATTCCACTTCAAGGGACGCCGCGGGTTCATCGTCTCGGTCCTCGTCGTGCAGATGATCCCCGGTGAGGCGATGATGTTCACGATCTACGGGATGATCGACGACTGGCAGCTGATGAACACCCTGCTCGGTCTCGGCATCGTCTACACCGCCGCGGTCATCCCCTTCACCATCTGGACGCTTCGCGGATTCGTGGCGGGGGTCCCCGCGGATCTCGAAGAAGCGGCCATGATCGACGGGTGCACGAAGTCGCAGGCGTTCTGGAAGGTCACCTTCCCGCTGCTGGCGCCCGGGCTCATCTCGACCGGCATCTTCGCGTTCATCCAGTCGTGGAACGAGTTCACGATGGCGCTGCTTCTCATGAGCGGCTACAACCTGCCGCTCATGCCGTGGCTGAACGCCTTCCAGTCCTCCAGTGTCGGCGGCTCCGTCGACTGGGGCGCCGTCATGGCCGGCTCTACGCTCATCGCCATCCCGGTGATGATCTTCTTCCTCATCGTGCAGGGCAAGATGACCGGAGGGCTCGTGGCCGGGGCGGTCAAGGGCTGATGGCGCCGCGCACCACCGCCGCCTTCGAACCGGAGCGCGGCCGATGAGGGTCGGGCTCGACGTCGGGGGCACCAAGACCGACGCCGTGGTCGTCGACGACGACGCTCGCGTGCTCGCCCGCACACGGCTGGCAACCGGCTGGGGCGTCGACGCGGTCGGCGCGACCATCGTGCGTGCCGTCGACCTGGTCGCCGCCGAGGCCGGTGTCGGCCGCGACGAGATCCGATCGGTCGGGATCGGGATGCCGGGGCAGGTCGCCCCGGGCTCCACGCGCGTCGTGCACGCGGTGAACCTCGGCGTGCACGACCTCGACGTCTCGAGCACCGTCGAGCCGATGCTCGGCCTTCCCGTGCGGGTCGAGAACGACGTGAAGGCGGCTGCGCTCGGCGCGCACGCCCTGCACGGTGCCGGAACCGGAACGATGGCCTATCTCAACCTCGGCACCGGCGTCGCCGCCGGCATCGTGGTCGACGGGCAGCTGTGGCGCGGTGCCGGCGGAAGCGCCGGCGAGGTCGGGCACATCTCCGTGGACCCGGCGGGTCCGCCGTGCCGGTGCGGGCAGCGCGGATGCATCGAGGCGCTCGCGGGCGGGGGAGCCGTCGCCGAGCGGTGGGGGCGCCCCGGCGCGCTTCCCGTGCGCGACGTCTTCGACGCCGCCGACGCCGGAGACCCCCGGGCCGTCGCACTGCGCGCGGACCTCGCACGCGGCGTGGCCTCGGCCATCCGCGTGCTCGTGCTCACCGCCGACGTCGACACCGTCGTCATCGGCGGCGGGCTCAGCGCCCTCGGCGAGCGGCTCACCGGCCCCGTGGCCGACGAGCTCGACGCGGGCGCTGCCGCGTCGGCGTTCATCCGCTCCCTCCACCTGCGCGATCGGGCGACCCTGCTGCCGCCGGCATCGCCGGCCGCCGCGCTCGGCGCCGCTCTGGTCGGCCGGGCCAGCGAGGAGGTGCTCGCGCATGGCTGAAATCGTCATCGTGCCCGACGCCCGCGCCGCCGGTGCGCTCGTGGCCGACGCGATCGCGCGGGTGATCGAGGCGCGGCCGGACACGGTGCTGGGGCTTGCCACCGGTTCGACCCCGCTCCCGGTGTACGAAGCGCTGCGCGGGCGGCTGGCGGGCACCGACCTGTCGCGCGTGCGGGGCTTCGCGCTCGATGAGTACGTGGGGATCGATCCCGCCCATCCGCAGAGCTACCGGTCGGTGATCTCGCGCGAGGTGGTCGCTCCGCTCGGGCTCGACCCCGCGCGCGTGCACGTTCCCGACGGGAGCCCCGCGGGCATCGAGCACGCCGGGGCGGACTACGAGGCGGCGATCGAAGCCGCCGGCGGTGTCGACCTGCAGATCCTCGGCATCGGCACCGACGGGCACATCGGATTCAACGAACCGGGGTCGTCGTTCGCCTCGGTCACGCGTGTGAAGACGCTGACGGAGCAGACCCGCCGCGACAATGCCCGCTTCTTCGACACGATCGACGATGTGCCGATGCACTGCATCACGCAGGGTCTCGGCACGATCCTCCGCGCCCGGCACCTGGTGCTCCTGGCCTTCGGCGAGGGCAAGGCGGCGGCGGTGGCCGCGGCCGTCGAAGGCCCGCTGTCGGCGTCGGCGCCGGGCTCGGCCATCCAGCTGCATCCCCACGCCACGGTGGTCCTCGATGAGGCCGCGGCGACCGACCTCGCCCACGCTGACTACTACCGCTACGCCTACGCGAACAAGCCCGCCTGGCAGCGCCTCTGACGCCGCGTCGAGCCGGCCCCTTCCCGCCGAGCCGGCCCGGTCTTCGCGTCGCGAGAGGGCCGGCTCGACGCGAACGGGGTGGATCGGCGAAGGCGGTCAGCGCCAGGCGAAGCGGATGAGGTGGTTGCGACTCAGGTTCGCCAGCGGCGTGTCGGGCACCTCGGCCGCCGTCAGCCAGCGGAGCTCCTCGATCTCTCCCGACGCGGTCGCCTCAGCCGGTCCGACCCGCAGCAGGAACGCGTCGCCCACGACGCGGTGGCCGGGCTCGTTCGCGGCGTCGTCGGTGAAGCGCCCGAGCGGCACGTAGTCGGCCGGGTCGGCGGCGATGCCGGTCTCCTCGGCCACCTCGCGCACGACGGCCGCCAGGGCGTTTTCGCCCGCGTCGGGCTTGCCGCCCGGCTGCTGGAAGACCCGCGCGCCGCGCTTTCGCACCACGAGGGTGCGACCGTCGTCGGCGACGACCACCGCGGCCGCCACGTGGATCGTGCCGCTCACCGCGCGAACACCTTCCCCGGGTTCAGGACGCCGCCCGGATCGAACACGCGGGTGATCTGGCGCTGGATCTCCCACTGGTCGTCGCCGAGCTCGTCGGCGAGCCATCGGCTCTTCAGCACGCCGACGCCGTGCTCGCCGGTGAGGGTGCCGCCGAGGGCGAGCGCGGCGCGGAAGAGCGCGTCTGCCGCGTGCCACACGACCGGGGGCACCTCGACGACGCCCGACGCGTCGGGGGAGGCGTCGAACACGAAGTTCGGATGCAGGTTGCCGTCGCCGGCGTGGGCGACGGTGGGGATGGGCAGTCCGTACTCGCGCTCGACACGGGCGATCTCGTCGAACATCGCCGGGAGGGCGCTGCGGGGCACCGAGACGTCTTCGATGAGGGTCGTGCCGAGGCGTTCCATGGCCGGATGCATCGCGCGGCGCACCGCGAGCAGACGTTCGCCCTCCACCGGGTCGCGCGTGACGGCGACCGTGCCGCCGGCGTCGGCGAGCATGCGCCCGATCGCCTCGGCATCGGCGGCCGCCGAGATGCCGTCGGTCTGGATGGTCAGCTGCGAGGCGCCCGGTGTCGGCGCGATCAGCCCGAGGTGAGCGTGCACGGCGGCGAGGGATGCCGCATCCATGAGCTCCATGATCGCCGGCTGCACCCCGGACGCCGTGACGGCGGCGGATGCGGTCGCCGCGTCGCGCACCGCCGGGAAGGTCGCGGCGATCGTGCACACCTCGCCCGGCACGGTGCGCCGGAGCTTGAGGGTCGCCCCGACGATCACCCCGAGCGTCCCCTCGGAGCCGATCATGAGCGACGTGAGGTCGAGACCGGTGACGCCCTTGACGGTGCGATGGCCCAGGCGCAGCAGGCGGCCGTCGGCGAGCACGACGTCGACGCCGAGCACCGCATCCCGCACCACGCCGTACTTCGCGCACAGGAGGCCTCCCGCGCCGGTGGCGATGTTGCCGCCCACCGTCGAGATGGCGCGGCTGGCGGGGTCGGGGGCCCACCAGAGGCCGTGCGGCGCGAGGGCCGCGTTGAGGTCGGCGTTGAGGATGCCCGGTTCGACGACGGCGATCAGGTCGTCGGGGCGCACCTCGAGGATGCGGTCCATGCCGCGCACCGAGAGGGCGATCTCGCCGTCGCCGGCGTTCGCGGCACCCGCGAGGCCCGTACCGGCGCCGCGGGTCACGACGGGGGTGCCGGTGGCGGTGGCGACGCGCAGGGTCGCCTGCACGTCCTCGACCGAGCCGGCGTGCACGACCGCGACGGGGATGCCTGCTGCGGCGTGCCCGGACTTGTCGGCCCGAGCGGCACGACGGGCGTCGAAGGAGACGTCGACGCGATCGCCGAGCTCGGCGGCGAGACGGGCGACGACCTCGACGGCGTCGGTCACGACAGGCGGCGCCGTCCGACCAGCACGCCGCACGTCACGGCGATCACGGCGAAGACGACGCCGATCCACGCGTAGCCGAGGTCCCACCAGGCGATCGTGGCCGACAGGTAGACCAGCAGCTCGACGAGACCCCGGACGAACGGGTGCACGGCGAAGACCGCGCGCGGTGAGACGAACAGTGCCCACACCACCAGGGCGAGGGCCGGTGCCCCGACGCCGACGACGATGTTCCACGGCAGGTCGAACGCGAGGAACCCCCACAGCGCCAGCGAGCCGAGCGCGAACAGCTCGCACACGAAGGCGAGGATGTCGAGGCCGGTGAGCGGTGCGCGCATGCCGGGCGCGGGGGAAGCGGGCGCGGCCGAGGAGGGTGAGGCGTTCTCGGGCATGCTCCGATTCTACGCCGCGCCCTCTCCGGGGCCCGCGGACGCGCGTCCGCCCGTCCACACGCGGCGCACCTCGAGGTCACGGGTGAGCAGGACCGCGTCGGCGAGCATGCCGGGGGCCAGAGCGCCGAGGTCGTCGCGCCCGATCGCGCGAGCCGGGGCGGCCGTCAGGGCCTGTACGGCGTCGGGGAGCGATACGCCCGCCTCGATCGTGCGCCGGAGGGCGGCATCCTGCGTGAGCGTCGACCCGGCGATCGCGCGCGTCCCCTCCGCGAGTCGGGCGACACCCCCCTCGACGTCGACCCGCAGGCCGCCGAGCTCGTACGCCCCGTCGGGGCGTCCGGCCGCCGCCATGGCGTCGGTGACCAGGGCGATGCGGTGCGGCGCGGCCGCGAACGCGACGCGCACGGTCTCCGGATGCAGGTGCACGCCGTCGGCGATGATCTCCAGCGTCACGCGGGCGTCGGCCGCGGCGGCCGCCACCGGACCCGGGTGCCGGTGGTGCAGCCCCGGCATTGCGTTGAAGGCGTGCGTGAGGATGCCGGCGCCGGCGTCGAAGGCCGCGCGAGCGAGGTCGAAGCCGGCCGAGGTGTGACCGACGGCCGGCACGACGCCCGCGTCTCGCAGGCGGGCGATGGCAGCCAGGGCGCCGGGGCGCTCCGGCGCGAGGGTGACCTGCCGCACGGTGCCGCGTCCGGCCTCGAGCAGGCGGTCGACCGCGTCGGGGGTCGGATCGAGGAGCGCGCGCTCGTCGTGCGCGCCCCGGTGGCCGGGGTCGAGGAACGGTCCCTCCAGGTGCGACCCCAGCACGTCGGGATCGGTGCCGGCGACGCCGGCGACGACGCCGGCGCGCGCGGCGAGCACCTCGATCGGTGCCGACACGAGCGAGACCAGGCCGCGGGTCGTGCCGTGGCTGCGATGCAGGGCGCGCGCGGTGCGGATGGCGTCGGCGCCCTCGTCGAACGACGCGCCCGCGCCGCCGTGGGCGTGCAGGTCGATGAAGCCGGGGGTGAGCACGGCGCCGTCACCCGCGACGGCCGACGCGTCGACGACGTCGACGCCGGCATCCGTCGTCCCAGCCCACCCCGACCCGGTGCCGACGGCCGTCACCCGGTCGCCGTCGAAGCGCACCCACGCGTCGGCGGTCACCGCGCCGCCGGTGACCAGGCGCGCGGAGTGGATGACGGTCACGCCCACGGGATCTCCGGGCTGACGTGGAAGCGGATGCCCCGCGCGGCCCAGCGCGGGCCCTGCGCGCCGACGCGGTGCCGGAACGAGTCCCACGTGCGCTCCGGCGACGCGCCGGTCGGCGGAGACCACGCCGCTTCGGCGGCCGCGGCGATGCGCGGGAAGGCGAGGGCGTCGATATCGGCGGCGGTGCGCACCGTCTCCGTCCACAGCGGCGCCTCCACGCCGAGGATCTCGTCCTCGGCGAGACCGTCGATCACCGCGGACGGCTCCCACTCGTAGGCCCGCCGCACGCTCGTGGGGCCGTTCGCCCACGTGAGCCCGAGGGGGAAATCGGCGTCGGGCTTCATGTCGAGGTAGACGGCGTCGGCGGGGGAGAGGATGATGCGGCCGCCTCGCGCGACGAAGCGCCGTGTCGTCTCGGCGGAGCCGTCCACCGGCGTGGTGAACCCCCAGTACTGGCCGATCGTGCCGGCGGCGAGGTGGTCCGCGGCGCCCGCCTCGTGCCAGGCGACGGGGGTCTTGCCGAGCCCCGTGATGATCTCGGTGACCCGGGCGACGAACGAGGCGTAGCACGCCGGGTCGGTGCCGAGGGCCTCGTCGCCGCCGAGGTGCAGGTACGGTCCCGGGGTGAGCGCCGCGAGATCGGTGAACACGTCGGTGACGAACCGGTCGACCTCGTCGTCGCCGATGCGCAGGGACGAGAAGCCGACCGCCAGCCCGCGGTAGGGCTCCCCGGTGCGGGGGAGGCCGCCGCCGAACGCGTCGGCGGCCGCGCGCACGTCGTCGGTGATCACCGGCTCCGCCGCGAGGGCGGGGTAGGCGAGGGACACCGCATGGGTGTGCCCGGGCATGTCGAGCTCGGGCACGACGGTCATGTGGCGGCAGGCCGCGTGGGCGACGACGCGGGCGTAGTCCGCCGCCGTGTACCAGCCGCCCTCGTCGGCGCCGATCGCGGTCGCCGATGCACGCTCGGCGAGCTCGGGTCGCGACGGGAGGGCGATCCGCCATCCCTGGTCGTCGCTCAGGTGCAGGTGGAGGTGGTTGGCCTTCAGCGAGGCGGCCCGGTCGATCCACGCGCACACCGTATCGACGTCGAAGAAGTGGCGTGCGACGTCGAGCATGACCCCGCGGTAGGCGAACCGGGGGCGGTCGGCGATCCGGACGGCGGGGATCAGCCATCCGGCCTCATCACGGGCGACGAGCTGCAGGAGGGTCTGCACGCCGTAGAACAGGCCGGCGGGGTCCGCTCCGGTGACCACCACGCCGTGCGCCGACGCATCCAGCGTGTACGACTCGGGGGCTCCGTCCGTCGCGACGGCGAGCCGGATGCCCTCATCCGACCCGATGGTGGTGCCCGTGACCGCCTCGAGCTCGCGGCGCAGCAGCGTCGCGCAGGTCTCGTCGCCGGTGACGCCGGCGCCCGTGTCGAGCCGGAAGGCGGGCTCGTCGAGGGCGGTGGCGGACGCCGGGTAGGGCACCAGCGGAAGGCTCATGTAAGGCAACCTAACAAACTCCCGCCGAGACGGCATCCGTTATGATCGGGGATGTCGCGACTGGCGTTGAGGTGGATGACCACCGGGAAGCGACCGCATGGCACGTCGACCGCACGCCTGGGCCGATCGAACACTCGGAATCCCGATCCCGTCTGCAAGGAGAACGCCATGACCGACTCTTTCTTCACGGCCCCGCTGGCCGAGGTCGACCCCGAGATCGCGGAGGTGCTCGAGCGCGAGCTCGACCGTCAGCGCGGCTACCTCGAGATGATCGCCTCGGAGAACTTCGTTCCCGTCTCGGTGCTGCAGTCGCAGGGCTCGGTGCTCACCAACAAGTACGCCGAGGGATACCCCGGTCGCCGCTACTACGGCGGCTGCGAAGAGGTCGATGTGGCCGAGGAGCTCGCGATCGCGCGCGCCAAGGAGCTGTTCGGGGCGGAGTTCGCCAACGTGCAGCCCCACTCCGGCGCCACCGCGAACGCGGCCGTGCTGCACGCCATCGCCCGCCCGGGCGACACCATCCTGGGCCTCGCGCTCGACCAGGGCGGCCACCTCACCCACGGCATGAAGATCAACTTCTCCGGCCGCCTCTACGACATCGTCGCCTACGGCGTCGACCCCGAGACGAGTCTGATCGACATGGACGAGGTGCACCGCCTCGCCGTCGAGCACGAGCCCAGGGTCATCATCGCCGGCTGGTCGGCGTATCCGCGTCAGCTCGACTTCGCCCGCTTCCGCGAGATCGCCGACGAGGTCGGCGCGTACCTGTGGGTGGACATGGCCCACTTCGCGGGCCTCGTCGCAGCCGGCGTGCACCCGTCGCCGGTTCCCCACGCCCACGTGGTCTCCTCCACGGTGCACAAGACCATCGGCGGACCTCGCTCGGGCTTCATCCTCACCAACGACGCCGACCTCGCCAAGAAGATCAACACCGCCGTCTTCCCGGGTCAGCAGGGTGGCCCCCTCATGCACGTGATCGCCGCCAAGGCGACCGCCTTCAAGCTCGCCGGCACCCCGGAGTTCCGCGACCGTCAGGAGCGCACCGTGCGCGGTGCCGCGATCCTCGCCGAGCGTCTCCAGCGCGAAGACGTCGCCGGCGCCGGCGTGACCGTGCGCTCCGGCGGCACCGACGTGCACCTCGTGCTCGTCGACCTGCGCGACGCCGAGATCGACGGCAAGCAGGCCGAAGACCTCCTGCACGAGATCCACATCACCGTCAACCGCAACGCCGTGCCGAACGACCCGCGTCCGCCGATGGTCACCTCTGGTCTGCGCATCGGCACGCCCGCCCTCGCCACCCGCGGCTTCGGCGACGACGAGTTCGCCGAGGTCGCCGACATCATCGCCCTGGCCCTGCTGCCCGGCGCCGACGTCGAGGCTCTGCGGGCCCGCGTGGCTGCGCTCACCGGCGCCTTCCCGCTCTACCCCGAGCTGCAGCAGTAACGCCGGGACGACATCCGAAAAACCACTTCTGCCCCGAGACACCACGCAATGCCCGATGTCTCGGGGCGGGATGTGTTTATCGATCCGAGAGGGAGCGTCATGACCGCGCAGAAGCTGGACGGAAAGGCCGCGTCGGCGGCGATCAAAGACGAGTTGCGCGCGCGGGTCGCCGCGCTCGCCGAGAAGGGGGTCGTGCCCGGGATCGCGACGGTGCTCGTCGGTGCCGACCCGGCATCGCAGCTGTACGTCGGCATGAAGCACCGCGCCAGCGAGGCGATCGGGATGAACTCTATCCAGCGCGAGCTGCCCGCCGACGCCACGCAGACCGACGTCGAGGCGCTCATCGACGAGCTCAACGCCGACCCGAGCTGCCACGGCTACATCGTGCAGCTGCCGCTGCCGAAGCACATCGACACCGACGCGGTCCTCGAGCGGATCGATCCCGCCAAGGACGCGGACGGGCTGCATCCGACGAACCTCGGTCGGCTCGTGCTGAACGTGAACGCCCCGATCACGACGCCGCTGCCGTGCACGCCGCGCGGTGTCATCGAGCTGCTGCAGCGCAACGGCTACGACCTGAACGGCAAGCACGTGGTGGTCGTCGGGCGCGGTGTCACCATCGGCCGCTCGATCGGCCTGCTGCTGACCCGGCGCGAGATCAACGCGACGGTGACGCTCACGCACACCGGCACGGCCGACCTGTCGCAGCACCTGAAGCAGGCGGATGTCATCGTGGCCGCCGCGGGCGTGAAGCACATCGTGCGCGCGGCGGACGTCAAACCCGGCGCGGCGGTGCTCGACGTCGGTGTGACGCGCGAGACCGACCCCGAGACCGGCAAGAGCGCGGTCTATGGTGACGTGGACCCGGATGTGGCGGATGTCGCCGGCTGGCTCTCCCCGAATCCCGGCGGCGTCGGCCCGATGACCGTCGCGCTGCTCATGACGAACGTCGTCGAGGCCGCCGAGCGCGGTTGTCCGGCTGAGAGGTGAAAGGGCGGGAGGGGGTCAGGATGCCCTCGTGTTGCGGGATAGCGGGCGGAACGACGGGGTACGTGTCGCGAATCCCATCCGCTGGCGGAGCGTGGCGGAGCGGTCGGGCTCTGGCCACGCGCCCATCCGCTGAAGCTCCGGCACCACGAGCTCGATGAACTCCTCGTAGGCCTGCGCGTCGCCGAAGGTCGGCTCGAGCATGAACCCGTCGATGTCGGCGTAGGCGGCCGTCTCCACGAGTTCCTCGGCGACCTCGCATGGATTGCCGGTGACGATGAAGCCGCGCTCCTGCACACGGAAGGCCTCCAGGACGTCGCCGACGGTGTCCACGCCCTCCACCGTGCGATACCGGTCCAGTGGGGTCTGCCCCTGGTCGTTGCCCGGGATGTCCTCGATGCGCATCGAAGGGTCAAGGCTTCGCAGGTCGATACCGGTGAACCCGGCGAACAGGACGGCGGCGTCGTCCATCGAGAACAGGCTCTCGAGCTCCTCGCGCTTTCGTTGCGCCTCCGCGCTCGTCGGGGCGACGGTGACAGTGACGCCGCTGAGCAGCTTGAGGCTGTGCGGGTCACGGCCTGCCGCGGCGACGCGGGCGCGGATGTCGCGCGTGGCTTTCAACGCCTGTTCCTTGTCCTGCCCCTGGATGAACATCGCTTCCGCGTTGCGGGCACCGAAGTCGCGTCCGCGGGCCGAGGCGCCTGCCTGGAACAGCATGGGGGTGCGCTGCGGCCCCGGCGGCACCTTGAACATCCCGTGGCTGGCGAAGTACTCGCCGCGGTAGTCGACCTCGCGCACGCGTTCAGGGTCGATCAGTACGCCGGCACCGCGGTCGAGGACGACCGCGTCGTCGTCCCACGCGTCTTCCCAGAGTGTGCGGCAGAGGTCGACGAACTCGTCGGCGACGTCGTAGCGGGTGTCGTGGTCGTAGTGCGTGATGCCGAACAGGCCCTCGGTGACCTGCGCGGTCGATCCGGTCACGATGTTCCACCCGATCCGGCCGCCGGTGAACGCATCGAGCGTCGCGAAGCGTCGGGCGGTGGGGAAGGGCTGTTCGAGCGAGGTCGAGGAGGTGATGACGATGCCCAGGCTCGGTGCCGCCTGCGCGACCGCACTCACCAGCAGCATCGGGTCGTAGCCGGGGAAGAGAATGCCATGGGAGAGCACTTCGTCGGGGACGGCGCCGTCTACGAGGGGGTAGCCGTAGCTGTCGGCGAAAAAGAGAAAGTCGAAGCCGGCGTCATCGAGCGTTCGCGCGAGAGTCGTCCAGTACGCGACGTCGCCGTATACGTCGGCGCGACCGTGCGGGTGGCGCCAGGTGGGGACGCCATTGGAGGGGGTGAGGATCTCAAACACCCCGAAGTGCAGCGGTTCGGCCATGCGTACCCCTTCGATGATTCACGCGGCCGTCGATGTCATGGCCCACGCGGCGCACGACGGTGCGCCATCCCAGCTTGCCGTGTGGCGACATCCGATCCGCGCCAAATATAAAACGTTTTACACAGTCGTAACCGATGTCGCCGATGCGCCCTGACGGCGCGTGGAATCGCGCGCGACGAGTTCGACGGGGAACACCTCGACGCGCGGTTCGCCGCCCACCGTGATCATCTCCAGAAGCATCAGCGCGGCACACGTGGCCATTCCCTCGGCATCCTGGCGCAGCGTGGTGAGCGAGGGTGCCAGGCGCGACGACCAGCTGATGTCATCGAACCCGCACACCAGCAGATCGTCGGGGATCGAACGGCCCAGATCGATCGCCTCGAAGATGCCGCCGATCGCCTGATTGTCGGTGCACGCGAAGACCGCGTCGACGTCGCGATGCTCTTCGAGCAGGCGCCGAATGCCGGCGCGGCCACCCTCGAAGGAGTACTCCGCGACGGCGGTGTGGATATGGGAGGGTGAGATCCCTCGATCGACCAGTCCCTGCTGGAAACCACGGGCCCGCTGCTGCGCGGTCGTGAGGCTGGCCGGGCCCTCCAGCATGCCGAACACCCGCCCGCCGACATCCACGAGGTGGTGCGCGGCCGCGCGCGCGCCGGCCTCGTTGTCCGAATACACCCCGCCCAGGCCGTCGAGATCGAACACCTCGTCGCATGCCACCATGGGAATGCCCATCTCCAGCAGCGGACGCACGGCCGGTCCGGTCGGCTGCGTGGAGAAGAGCAGGATACCGTCCACCCGCGAGACCAGTCGTGCCAGTGCTGCCGTCTCGCGCTGCGGATCGAACTCCGTGTTCGTCAGCGCTACCTGGAACCCCGATTCGGCGGCGATTCGATCGATCGTGCCGATCATGCCGCCCCAGAACGGGTTGGTGACATCGGGCACCACGAGGCCGATCGCGCTGCGCAACCCCGTGCGCAGGGTGCGGGCGGCCTCGTTCTTCTGATAACCGAGCTCGGCGGCCGCCTGCAGCACACGCTGTACCGAGCTCGCGCTGACGGCGCGTGATCCGGTCAGCGCGTTGCTCGCGGTGGAGATGCTCACGCCGGCACGCGCCGCGACGTCCTTGAGTGTCACGGGCCCATGGCCCTGCGGGACGAGAGGCATGGCGCAGAAAGCCTACCAGCGCACGATCACGCGCTCGATGAGCCCGATAATGCCCAACAGGCACAATGTTGTGACGGCCGAGAAGAGAATCGCTGCCCACATCTGGGGCAGGTTCAGATAGGTCGTCGCGGTCACGATGACGGCGCCGATGCCCTTGCTGGAGCCAGTGAACTCGGAGACCACGGCGCCGATCATCGCGGCCGTCACCGACAGCCGGGCACCGGCAAACAGGTAGGGCAGGCTCGAGGGGATGCGCAGGCGGAAGAAGATCTCCCGCCTGCTCGCGGCCATGGCGTTGAACACCTCGAGCGCCTGCGGGTCGACGGACCGCAGACCCGTGATGGCGTTGATGAGCATCGGGAAGAACGCCGAGATGGCGGCGATGATGATCCGCGGCACGTCGCTGAACCCGAAGGCGACCACCAGAGCGGGTGCGATCGCGACGATGGGTGTGACGTTCAACAACAACGCGACGGGCATGATGGCCGAGCGGAGGAACGTGAAATGAACGACCGTGGCCGCCAGCAGGAGCGCGACGACGACGCCGATGAGCAGACCGGTCATCGCGGAGCGGATCGTGACCATCAGGTTCTCGACGTAGAACTCAGGGCGCTCCGCGATGTCCGCGGCGATGTCCTGCAGCGGGGGCAGGACGCTCGTGAAGGTCGCCGCCGTCCATTGCCACAGCACGGCGAGGACGACGAACAGGACCAGCGGCGCCCCGACTGTGAGCGCCGCGTTTCCCGTGCGAACGCCGAGGCGGCGGCGCGTCCGGCGGCGCTCGGCGGGGGTGTCGATCGTGCTCATTCGTCGCCCTTCCACGCGCTCCAGAGGATCTGTTTGACCTCGGCGACCTTCGCCGTGAATTCGGGGGTCTCGGTCAGCTCCCACCCGCGAGGGCGTGGGAAGTCGACTCTGACGATGTCGCTAATGCGGCCAGGGCGCGGGCTCATGACCACGACGCGGTCGCTGAGCAGCACCGCCTCCTGTGCCGAGTGGGTGACGAACACGATCGTTTTCTTGTGGTGCTCCCACAGCTCCAACAGCCGGATGCGCAGCGCATCGCGGGTCAATTCGTCCAGCGCGGAAAACGGTTCGTCCATCAGCATCACAGGGGCGCCCTGCGCGAAGCCGCGTGCGATCGAGGCGCGCTGCCGCATCCCGCCGGAGAGCTGATCGGGTCGCGAGCGCTGGAAGTCCCCGAGCCCGACTTCGGCGAGAATCGCCTCGGCATCCTCGGGGCGGCGCGTGCTGACCCCCTTGCGGTCCGCCTTCTTGTTGATCATGGCGGACAACGCCGCGTTCGCGCGGATGTCGAGCCAGGGCAGCAGCGCGGAGGACTGCGGGATCCACGCGATGTCCTTGCGTGCGGACGCCTTGCGAGGCGTCGACCCGAAAATGGAGATCTCGCCGGTGGTCTGCTCGTCCAGTCCTGCCAGCAGGCGCAGGAGCGTCGACTTGCCGCATCCGGACGGGCCGAACAGGGTCACGAACTCGCCCTGCCGGATCGACAGGTCGATGCCTGAGAGGGCCTGGACCGATTTCTTGCCGCGCACGTAGGTGCGCCCGACCCCGCTGACCTCGATCGTCGCGTCGCTCTGGTTCTGACTCATCGTCATCTCACTCCGGAATCGGGGTCGGGGAAGGGGAACGCTCGGGGCCGAGTACGACGATCTTGCCGAAGAAGTCGTTGGATTCGAGTCTGCGTTCCGCGTCTGGCAGCTCCTCGAAGTCGAAGACCGAGTCGATCACGACGGTGAACTCGCCGCTCGTGAACGCATGGATCGCCGCCGCCATGTCCGCGCGGCTGTAACTGCCGTGCCCGAGGATGTTCCGCCCCGGCTGATACAAGTCGGGCAGGTGGAGGTGAGTATCCAGGCCCGCCGTCGTTCCCGAGAGCACTACCCGGCCGGCCGGACGCGTCGCGCGCAGAGCGGCTCCCAGGAACTCGCCGCCGACGTGGTCCCACACGAGATCCGCTCCGCGGCCATCGGTCAGGCGGTACACCTCGGCGACCCAGTCGGGGGTCGCGGCACGGTCGATGACCTCGTGCGCACCCGAGCGCAAGGCGCGCTTGCGCTTGCGCTCACCCGAAACGAGGGTGATCACCCGTGCGCCGCGGGAGAGGGCGATCTGCACGCCGGCGGCGCCGAGGCCCGATCCGGCACCGGGGATGACCACGGTCTCTCCGGCCGTGAGCGCACCGGCGCTGAGAAGGCCACGCCACGCGGTCGCACCGGCGACCGGGACGGCGGCGAGGGCCGCCAGACGTTCGGTGTCCTCGGGGGCGACGGAGACGACGGTGCAGTTGCGCGCGGGTACCGCCACCAACTCGGCCATTCCGCCCGCCCGCGTGGATCCGATCGTGGCGAACTGCGCGCAGTAGGTCGGTGTCTCGCCCAAGCAGTATTCGCACGATCCGCAGCTGACGACGGGATCGATCAGCACCACCTCGCCGGCGGCAGGAGAGGTGGCACCCGCTGCCACGGTCTCCACCTGGCCGACGATGTCCATTCCCGCGATGTGGGGGATCGACATCGCCGGGATGACGGGGGCGACTCGTTGGAGCACGTCGAGACGGTTCAACGCGATCGCCAGCACGCGCACGATGACTTCGTCGGGCGCGGCCGCGGGTGCGGCGACGTCGAGTCGTCGCCGCACCTGCGGGCCGCCGAAGTCCGTTTGGACCCAGGCCTTCATTACGGCGCGGGCCAGACCAGTTCGCCGTCGTCGTAGATCGCCTCGACGAAGCTCGTGTCGATTTCACTCTCGATGTCGGGCTCTGCACTGATGAGGTCGTTCTCCATCAGCATGTCCGCCTCGGGCGTCCACTGGTCGACCGCCTGGTATCCCAGCACCGTGCCTTCCGGCTGGCTCTCCTCGACCAGGCCCACCTCGGTCTTCCAACGCTGCGCGCTCAGATCGAGGTCGTAGCCGGCTTCCGAGAGCGACTCGGCGTATGCGAGGGCCGCGTCGAGGTTCTCGTCCGACTCATTGATCCACGCGTAGGCGGCGAAGCTCGCGCGCAGGAAGTCCTCGACGGCGGTGGGGTGCTCCTCGGCGAACGTGGAATTGACGATCTGCGTGTTGAAGGCGGACTCGATGCCGTAGTCGGCGGG
Organism: Microbacterium sp. UBA1612; assembly: GCF_002321605.1. Taxonomy (NCBI): domain Bacteria; kingdom Bacillati; phylum Actinomycetota; class Actinomycetes; order Micrococcales; family Microbacteriaceae; genus Microbacterium; species Microbacterium sp. UBA1612. The sequence continues at coordinate 82,131 of NZ_DCMW01000018.1, read as the reverse complement.
GTCCCACTCGGTCACGTCGTAGCCCTGTGAGGCCAATACCAGGGGCTCATTGGACTTGTAGCCGGTGAGTGCGTCGACCTGCCCCTGCGGCAGGATCGTCGGGTCGTAGCCCACCGATACCCATTCGATGCTCGCCGTGTCCACGCCGTCGGCGGTGAGCATGGCGGAGATCTGCGGCGGGATGGCGCCTTTGTAGCCGGCAGTCGTGCCCTCCAGCTGGGAGAGGTCGGAGATGTCGGTGTTGGTCATCAACATGATGGCGGGGGTGTTGCCGTAGGTGGCGATCGCGGAGACATCCGCGCCGTTGTCGATGGCGACCATGACGTCGGAGGGGCTGCCGACACCGGCGAACTGCGCCGTGCCGGCCGAGACCAGCTGAGTGTTGTTCGATCCGGGCTCGATGGTGACATCGAGGCACATGTCCTCGAACATGCCCTGGTCCTTCGCGGTGAGGACGTCGAGTAGTCCGACGGATGCCACGTAGGCGTACGAGGTGAGGAAGGTGATGGGTCCGGCGGCTTCGTTCTCGGCGCAGCGGTCCGCGCTGATCATGTCGCTGACACCGGTCGACGCCGAAGCGTCGTCGGTGGCGTCTGCGTCGCCGGAGCAGCCGGCGAGCAGGAGGGCGCTGGCCGATGCGAGGGTCAGCGCCGTGAGGGCCTTTCGGGTGAATCGGGTGTCGAGAGTCATGGTGACCTTCCATGCGATGCCGGGGGCCGGCGAGCGGGTGAGGGAGGGGTGGAGTCGTCGTGCTCGGTGGGGCCGGGGTTGCAGTGAGCGCGTGTCCGGCACGCTAACAACGAATGTGTTCCCGATGTAAATCGTTTTATTACGGCCATGTAAAAGGTTTTGGATGGGTGCCGTTTCCGGGTCCGTGAGGCTGCAATCCTGGACTCTCCCCGCACGAATGATGCGCCGACAGGAAGAGGACGATGTCGCGATCCACCCCCGACTCCCACCTGGTCTTTCCGGCGACGCCCGCCGACGGGCCACGCCTGGATGTCGCGACGGCCCCGGCCAACCCGCTCGTCCTGCTGCGCGCCTGGTGGCACGCGGTCGCCGAGCGTGGCGGGCTCGACCCGCAATACGTCACGCTCGCGACGGCGTCGGCCGACGGCATCCCCTCGAGCCGGACCGTCCAACTGCTCGCCGTCGAAGACGACGCCCTGCTGTTCACGACCAATGCCGGCAGTCGCAAGGGTGTCGAGATCGAGCAGACCGGGCGCGCGGCCGTCTCTGCCTTCTGGCGCGAGAGTGCGCAGTCGGTCAACGTGACCGGGTCGGTCGTATGGGCGGATGACGCGGAATCGGACGAACGCTTCGCGGCCGAGACGCGTTCCGTGCGGGCCTCGCGCAGCGTCTCGTTTCATGGGTTGCCCCTGACCGACGAACACGAGCAGCTGGAGCGCTTCACGAGGCTACGCGACAGCGGGGAGCCCATCGAGCGACCCGCCTACTGGCGATGGCTGCGTGTGCTCCCGGACGCCATGACCTTCTGGGAGGGGCATCCCGAGGCCCTCAACCGGCGTGTGCACTATCGCCGCGCGGACAGCCGGTGGACGCGAGAGGCGATCCAGGCATGAGCACGCCCGACCGGTTCGCCGGCACCCGCGTGATCGTCACCGGCGGAGCACGCGGCATCGGTGGACGCATCGCGGAGCGCTTCGGACAGGAAGGGGCCCATGTCGCGATCCTCGACCGCATGGCCGATGCCGGTCGTGCGCATGCCGAATGCATCGGCGCACGGTTCATCGAGACTGACCTCGCTGACAATGACGACGCGCGTCGCGCCATGCGCGAAGCGATCGATCGGCTTTCGGGCGTCGATGTACTCGTGAACAACGCGGGGATGCTGCGCTTCGCGAGCGTTCTGGAGACGGATCCCGACGAATGGGACGCGATGTTCGCGGTCAACACCCGGGCGATGCTCGTGACCACACAGGTCGCGGCCACCGCCATGATCGAGGCCGGTGCGGGCGGTGCCGTCGTCAACCTCGCTTCGATGGCGGCCAAGACCGGCGGTGAAGGACAGGTGGCGTACGCCGCGTCGAAGGCGGCCGTCGTCGCCCTCACTCGCGTTTCAGCGCTCGAACTTGGCGCCCATGGCATCCGTGTCAACGCGATGTGCCCGGGGTACGTGCTCACCGAGATGGGCGCCGACACGCGCACTCCGGAGAAGGTCGCGCTGTGGTCGAGCTACTCCCCGCTCGGGCGCCTCGGTACCACCGATGACGTTGCGGGTCTGGCGTTGTTCCTCGCCTCCGACGAGGGCAGCTACTTCACAGGCCAAGCTGTCAATGTCACCGGCGGAATGGTGATGCACTGACCGCCCCCGATGGGGCGGATGCACGTCGCGGCAGCCCCGTGACGACGACCAGCGACAGAGCGGCGGTCGCGCCCAGTACCCACAGGGAGGCCGCGGTCCCCGCCGTCGCGATCACAGCTGCGACCGTTGCGCTGCCCAGGACCGCGCCCAGCTGGCGGGTGGCGTTGTACGCGCCGGAGGCCGCACCGGCGAACTCCGGCTCGATCGCGGTCATGGCCGCTGTCGCCAGCGGAGACCAGACGAAGGAGTTGGCCAGACCGAACAGACCCATCGCCGCCGCCGTCGTCCACACCGGCGCCCCCAGCTGGACCGACGCCGCCGTCGCGCACGTGGAGACCGCCAGTGCCGTCACTCCGACGAGCGCGACCGGCCGCGGGCCCCACCGGGCAACGCTCGTGCCCGCAAACGGAGCGGACGCAGCCGAGACGACTCCCAGCGGCAGGATCGCGAGGGTCGCTTGGGCCACCGACAGTCCGCGGTCGTCCTGAAGCTCCAGCATCACCGGGATCAGAGCGGAACCCACAACGAAGCTCGCGCCGGTCGCTCCGAGGGTCGCGCGCACGAAGCCACGGCTCTGCAGCAGCCGGGCTGGCACGAGAGCGCGGCGCGGATCGTGCGGCTGTATCCGGATCGCGAGGACGACCAGCGCGGCACCGACCACCGCGACGGGAACCGTCAGGAACACCGGTGCGCTCGCCGCCTCATGCACGGCGACGATCACCGCGAGTACCCCGAGGGCGCCGAGTGCGACCGGCGCAACCGGGATCGTCGCACCCGAGCGCGGAGACGACGGTACCCACATCAGGGCCAGGGCGAAAGCGACCGCGCCCAGCGGCACGTTGACCAGGAAGATCGAGGGCCACCCGGCGAGTCCGACCAGCAGCCCCCCGAGAAGCGGGCCGGCCGCCGCGGCGAGACCCCCTACACTGCCCCACACTCCGAGAGCCACCGGCATGGTGGCTGCGGGGAAGACGCGGCGGATGATCGCGAGGGTCTGCGGCGTCATGAGCGCGGCCCCCAGGCCCTGCGCGACGCGCGCCAGCGTGAGCGCCGGCAGCGTGGCGGACAGACCGCACGCTGCCGATGCCGCGACGAAAAGCACGAGTCCGATCAGATACACGCGTCGCGCGCCGATGCGATCGCCCCACCGGCCGGCGAACAACAGAGGAACGGCGTACGCGAACAGGTATCCGCTGTTGACCCACACCGTCGCGGCGGCGGGCGCCGACATCTCGCGCGAGATCGCGGGGATCGCGACCGCCACGATGGTGCTGTCCAGCAGCATGAGGAAGAACCCCAAGCACAGTGCTACGAGTGTCAGCCATGGTGACCTGGCGCGGGCCCCCCTCGTGATCATCCGCGCAAATTCTCCCGGAGCGTACGTCCGGGGTAGCGCGGCGCTAGCGCACCGCGGCGGCGCAGCTCCGGCAGCAGAAGTTCCGCGATGTCCGCAAGTCCGGAGGGGGTCGCCAGTGGTGAGCTGAGCATGTAACCGCCGCGCGCTCCCGTTGCGGCGAAGTTCTCCTCGAGAGCATCCGCCACCTGCTCGGCAGAACCCACGAGGGTGTGGTCCATGCCTGTCGCATGGCGCCACCCGTGCTCGAAGAACTCCGCTCTGGTCATCGTGTGGTCGGGGCCGAGTTCTGACACGAGCATCCCCACCAGGCCGCCGGGACTTGCCTCCGCGGCTCGGATCCGATCAGCCAGATCGCCCAGGTGGAACCGCGCCGGTAGCGTCGAGAAGTCGAAGCCGGCGTTGTGAGAGATGTGCGCACCCACCGCCTCCTCGTTCCAGAACGAGAGCACCGAACGACGGCGCTCGTCGGCTTCCGCGGCCGTGCGCCCGACGATCAGCTGCGTCGCCCACAGGACACCGACACTCAGGGGATCGCGCCCGGCCGCGGCCACGGCGGCATCGAGACTCTCGCGGTACTTCTGCTGCGCCGCGACCGACCCCCCGAAACCGAAGGCGAGCTCGACGAACTGTGCAGAGGTCTGGATGCCGGCGGGAGAGCCGCCGGCTTGCACCAGCACCGGCTCGATCTGCGGGCTCGGCACGGCACTGAGCGGTCCCTTCACGGTGAAATGGGTGCCGCGGTGATCGATCGCGTGCACTTTCTTCGGGTCCGCGAAGCGTCCCCGCTCGCGCTCGCGCACGATCGCGTCGGGGGCGACGGAGTGCCACAGGGCCTTGCAGACGGCCACGAACTCCGCCATCCGCTCATAGCGTTCGGCATGGGGCATGAGTTCGTCGAAGCCGTAATTGGCAGCGTCCGCGCCGCGCGAGGAGGCGACGACGTTGAAGGCGAGGCGTCCGTCCGTGACGTGGTCGAGCGAATTGAGCAGGCGCGCCGTCGTGAACGGATGCGTGTACGTCGACGAGTAGGTCAGTCCGAAGCCGATGTGCTCGGTCACGGTCGACATCGCGGCGACGACCGGACTCATGTCCTGCCGTGGCCACTGGATGCCCCATTCCACGGCGGGGGCGATCGAGCCGCGCCAGGTGTCGGGGATGCCGCTGCCGTCGCCGAAGAAGAGCATGTCGATGCCGGCGCGCTCGGCTGTCACCGCGATCTCCTGGAACATCCGCACATCGGGGAAGTCGCGTCCCACCCACGAACCTGGCCGTGCCCAGCGGCCTTCTGTGTGCGTGAACGACAGGTCGAGGGCGGTGTGGATGCCGCTCATGCCGCGCGCCGTGCTGTCCACAGCGCCGCCACCTCGTCGGTGCTCATCACGAGCCCGGCATTCAAGCCCAGCGCCGTGAGTGCGCTATCGTGCAGGTCCGCGGAATAGGCGGCCGTGGCATCCGAGAGCACGACGACGGAGAAGTCGTGCTGGAACGCGTCGAACGCGGTCGCGGCGACGCAGCATTCCGTGGTCAGTCCGGCGACCGAGACCCACTCGACACCCGCTTCCCTCAGCTTCGCCGCCAGCGGTGTGCCGGCGAAGCCGCTGTAGCGGCGCTTGACAATGCGGATCTCCTCCGGTTCAGGAGAGAGGGCGAACCACTCCGCCCCCGCCGTTCCGCTCACACACGGCGCATTCAGCAGAGGCGCCGCCGGATCACCGAGATTCAGCCAGGAACTCGCCCGCCAGTGCGAGTCGGGGGCGCTCTCCAGTTCGACCCACACGACCGGGATGCCCGCCTCCCGTGCGCGAGTGACCGCCAGAGCGCATTGCTCGACGGCGCCGGCGAGGCTCGCCAACTCCCGGCGGCTCAGCCCGTACTCGGCGAGGAACTCCGGATCGGCGAACGAGCGCTGCACGTCGACGACGAGCAGCGCTCCACGCTCCGCACGTGCGCGGAGGGCATTCTCTTGCCGCTCCCGCAGCGAGGGGCCGGCGCTCACGATCCGGCTCCCGACTCCGCGGCGCGCAGCGCAGGCAGGACGTGTGTGCCGAAGGCAGCCAGATCCTCAAGATAGTCCGGGAAGATCAGCATCAGGCCGTCCAGCTCGGCGGCGTCCACGACGTGTCGGATGCGCTCGATGACGGTTTCCGGTGCGCCCGTTACGTACGGCGTCTGGAACGCCTCTGAGCCCTCGGCCTCCTGCGCCCACGACAGTGCTCGCTGAGCATCCCAGCCCCACGAACGGCGCATGTTCGCCAGTGCCTCCCTGTCGAGTCCTTCCGCGTACCGCGCCGCCCGCTCCTCCGCGGCCCGGTCGGTGTCGGCCATGACGACGGTCAGCATCGAGTAGGTGCGCACTTCGCGGCCCTCGGCGGCGGCGCGCTCGTGCACGTCGCGCGAGAACCCGGCCATCTCTTCGAGGCTCTCCGCGCCGAGGAATGCGCCGTCGGCGTAGCGCGCCTGGAAAGCGCGCCCGCTCTCGGAACGGCCGGCGCTGATGAGAGTGGGTCGGGTGGTGGGGCGCGGTCGCGACTGGCAGTCGGTGAGCGTGAAGAACTCGCCGCGCTCGGTGACGCTGTCCTCGCTCCATAGGCGCAGAACGAGGCGGGTCCACTCCTCGGTCATTCGGTACCGCTCATCGTGGGACATATCGGGGTCCCACAGGCCCATCTGCTCGAACTCATCGGCATACGAGCCGTTCACGATGTTGAGCCCGGCACGCCCGCCGCTGATCTGCTGAAGCGTCGCGAAGACCTTGGCGGCGAAGGCAGGGTTCTGCATGTTCGCATGGATCGTCGCCCAGATCTTGACACGCTCGGTCGCCTCGGCGATCCCGGCCATCATCGTGACCGACTCGATCGTTTCGCCCCAGTGGTCGGTCGCACCCCCGAAGCCGCGCCACTTGGCCATTGCCATGACGAAGTCCAAGCCGATCTGTTCGCCGAGCCGGGCGACGCGCTTGTTGTAGTCGTAGTCGGCGGGCGGGTAGGGCGCCGTGTCGGAGATGAGCCAGCCGCCGGCCGCATTGGGGAGGAAGAGCCCGTACTCGGTGCCGCTCATGCGCTGTTCCTGACGGGGTGCGGGGCAAGCGGCGAACGCGTGTGGACCATGAGGCCTCCCAGGGGTGTGGACATCATCGATGACCATGGAAAGCGTGCCGAGCGAACGCGAGTGCGGTGTTCCGGCGGAGGTCCATGCAGACGTGGAAACGATAGTGGAAGAGCGCTGGGCCCGGCAACTGGCTTCAGGGGCGAGATGCGAGCCCGACGATGCGCTCGCCGTCCCAGACCCAGACCTCGATGTGCATGTCGGGTGCGGCGCGGGGCAGCCAGCCGCCGGGCCGAAATGCGGCCGCTGCGTTGACCCCTACGCAGAGAATGGCCCGCGCCCCCGGCGCGGCCGCGGTGCGCAGCCAACTGAGCTTGAACATGTCGGCCATGATCTTGTTCCGGTGCTGGGACGTGAAGTCGCCGCGACGCAGCGAAACCTGGACAAAAACGCTTCCGTCAGAGGCGGCCCCGTCGACTTCGACACGGCTGCCTTCCTGAGTGCGCACGCGCATCCGCAGCGGACGCAGGGGGATTGCCAGTTCACGGCTCAGTTCCATCAGGGCGGCACGCTCCGGGGCATCGTCCGGGAACCGCCCCCACTCGCCCTGCCGGTCGGTCTCGAGGGCGATGTCGTCGCTGAAGCCGGCGGCGGTCATGGACGAAGAACTCCTGCGTGCGTGGGCGGAGCCGCGGGCGGGCATCCGTCGTGAGGGGACGGGCCCAGCCTATGCGCGCATTGCGTGGACAGCATAGCTGGGGTCTTTCGGCGAGCCCAGCAGCCTGACGTGACCGAATCCAGCTCTTCCCTTGCTCATCGCTCGGGGGCGGGGGAGGCGGGGCCGCCGAGGGCCTTCACGTAGAGCTCCTGGCCCTTCGCCTCGACGCGGGCGGCGATGGCGTCCCAGACCGCCCACGCGATCGCGAGGATGATCGGCGGGAAGACCCACCAGGAGATCCACCCGGTCGTGTTGACGCCGGACAGCAGCACGACCGCGACCCACACGATGAGCGCGACCAGGAGCACGATGCCCAGCTGCAGCACCTTCTCTCCCACCTTGGTGCGTCGATGCACCGAGCCCGCAGCGCGCTTCTGGAAGAACTTCCGGATGGCCGGCCGCAGCCACACCGTGGCGGCGGTGAGGAGCAGTGCCGCCCAGGGCGCGCTCCATCCGACGGCGACGACCTGACCCATCACGAGGGCGATCACGAGCAGCACGATGACGTTGAACGCCCACAGGCTGAGGAGGCGCACGACCCAGGTCTTCATGCCCTCAGCCTGGCACGCGGCGTGGCCCGGCGCACGCGAAGACGGGTCAGCGGAGGGCGACGAGGCGGTCGAGGTCGTCGTCCGGCAGTGCGTCGGCCGTGGCGGTGACCTCCATCGACGCCAGCGCGGCGCCGCCGCGCGTGACGGTGAGGAAGGCCGTGTCGGCGGCATCCCGTCCGGTGGAGATCCGCAGCAGTGTCGGTCGGGGCGCGAGCGTCGTGGCGTCGACGACGTGCCAGGCGTCGTCCACCCACGCCTCGGCGACGGCGTGGAAGTCCATCGGATCCAGGCCGGGCGCGTAGACGGCGACGAGCCGCGCCGGAACGCCCAGCGCGCGAAGCAGGGCCACGCACGTGTGCGCGTAGTCGCGGCACACGCCGCGGCGGGCCAGCAGTGTGCGCACCGCGCCGTCGGTCGGCAGGCTCGACCCCGGCTCGTAGGCCAGCCGCGTCCCCACCCACGACGACACGGCCGTGAGCAGCGGGGCGCCGGGCGCGACGCCGGCGAACTCCGCGACGGCGGTGGGGGCGAGCGCGTCCGACTCCGCGTAGCGACTCGGGCGCAGGTAGGTCACGAGGTCGGTGTCGGTCGCGACATCGGGGTCTCCCGTTCCGGAGACGGATGCCCGGTAGGACAGCTCGAGGTGCCCGGTGTCGCAGCGCACCCGGTGCAGCCGGGTCCCGTGCGCATCGGGCAGCTCGTCGACCGGGACCGGCGCCCCGTCGACGGTGACTTCGAGCGTCTCGTCGGGGGAGTGATGGCGCGAGACGGCGATCGCGAACACCAGTTCTGCGGGACCGGTGACATCCAGGGCGACGTGGGCGGAGACATCCCTCTGCATGCTCCGAGTGTGCCGTGGTCGCCGTCCGTGTGTCGAGGCTTGACATCGGGTCCTGCGCTCCGGTGGACATCCCGAGCTTCGGGGAGCGGGCAGGATGGGGGGATGAGGACTGTGCAGCTGCGCCGGTACACGCTCGTCGACGGCGAATACGACGCGTTCGTCGAGTGGTGGCAGAAGTGGATGCCGGCCGTGCGGCCGGCCGCCGGGTTCGCGATCGAGTTCGCGTACGGCATCCGAGAGACGAACGAGTTCGTGTGGGCCGTGAGCGCCGAGGGTGATGAGCAGGCCTTCCTCCGCCTGGAGGAGACCTACCTCGCATCGGATGCGCGGGCGAAGGCGTTCGACGGCGTTCCGCAGCGGGTCGCCGAGTACGACGTGCGGCTGGTCTCCGAGACCTACTGACCGGGGAGCGGGCGAGGGCGGCGGACGCGCCCGCGCACCTCGGCGATCACCCGCCCGTCGGCGAGGACACGCGCGTCGTACAGCGCGGTCCGACCGCTGACCGCGCGCTGTTCGGCGACGGCCACGAGCTCGTCGCCCTCGTGCGAGGGTGTGAGGAAGACGATGTCGGCGCCGGCGACGAGCGCGGCATCCGGGGTGTGGTTGCTCGCCAGGGCGATGGCGGCGTCGGCGAGGGTGAAGATCATGCCGCCGTGCGTCACGCCAGCGCCGTTGACCATGTTCTCGCGCACGCGCATGCGCACGACGGCAGAGCCGGGTTCCGCGCGGTCGACGCCGATGCCGAGCGCGACGAGCACCGCGTCCGACGCGGCGATGCGACGGGAACGCTCCGTCGCGTGGGTGTCATCCATGCCCGTCAGGAGGTCTCGAACTCCGCGGTCACCTCGACGCGCACGGTGATGTCGGGGATGGAGACCTCTGCGCTCTCGCCGGACGCCATCGCGGCGCTGCGCAGTCCCACGGGGCCGGGACCTGCCTCGCCCGCGCGGAGCGTGACCACCCGGGCGATGGTCGTGCCGAGTGCCGAGGCGAAGTCGTCGGCCTCGACGCGGGCGTCGCTGACGGCAGCCGCGCGGATCTCTCTCGTCACGCGGGTTCGCGTGACCTCGGTGAGGGCCCACGAGGCGTGCACCGACGCGCCCATCGCGCTCAGCTGCTCGACGGTGTCGGCCACGCGATCGAGGTTCGACAGCTTCACCTGCACGGAGCTGGTGGTCACGTGCTCACGGTGGAGCGATCCGTCGTTGTCGACCCACTGGTGCACGCCGGTGGAGAGCGTCGACGCGTGATGCCAGGTGGCGTCCCCGGCGGCGTGGAGTTCGCCCGCCCGCGCCGCCAGTCGGTTGTGCAGCGCGGTCGCCGCGGCGACCGCGGTGGCGCGGTCGGCATCCGAGACCGACACGCGCGCGACGAGCGCGGCACGCTCGGCGGGAAGATGCCGTTCGGCGGTGCCGACGGTGGTGATGACGGTCATACGTGCCTCCCGGGCCGCGCATCGAGGCGGCGCAGCCTCGCTTCATGCAACCACGCGATCGCCGGGTCCGCCACGATCGGTTCGTTCGCCGGTGCGGCGCGGCTTGTCGCGCCCGGTGTGAACAAGACAGGAGATTCGGGTCAAATGCCCGCGGGAAGCCTCCCACAGCGGCTGATTCCGCCGAATCTCCTGTCTTGTTCACGGTGCACCCGCGGGGTGGGCGAGGCAGCGTCTCCGGCTCAGCTGCCGCGCTCGTTCCGGGCGTGACCGCCGGGTCCGCCAGGATCGGTTCCTTCGCCGTCGCGGCGAAGGTCGAGCTCGCCGTTGTACGCGGTGGAGGGCGCGGGTGCTGCGCCGGCGCGGCAGAATGGCACCGACATGCGTTTCGCGATCGAGCACGATCGAGAGGATGCTGCGGCATCCGACACAGGGAGTCATCGATGACAGAGAACCGAGAGACCGCACTTCTTGCCCACGTCCCCGACGGGCTGTTCATCGGCGGGCAGTGGCGCGCCGCCGAGGGCGGCGCCACCCTGCCGGTGTTCGACCCGGCGACCGGGGAACGCCTGCTGACCATCGCCGACGCGTCGGTCGCCGACGGCGCCGCCGCGATGGACGCCGCCGTCGAGGCCTTCCCGTCGTGGGCGCAGACGCCCGCGCGCGAACGCGCCGAGCTGCTCCGTCGCGCCTTCGACCTCCTGCAGGAGCGCAAGGAGGACATCGCCCTCCTGATGACGCTCGAGATGGGCAAGCCGCTCGCCGAGGCACGCGGCGAGGTCGCGTACGGCGGGGAGTTCCTCCGCTGGTTCAGCGAAGAGGCGGTGCGGGCCTCGGGACGCTACGGGGCGAACCCCGAGGGCACCGGCCGCATGATCGTCACGCAGCACCCGGTCGGCCCGTGCTACCTCATCACCCCCTGGAACTTCCCGCTGGCGATGGCCACGCGCAAGATCGCACCGGCCCTCGCCGCCGGCTGCACCGTCGTGGTCAAGCCCGCCGAGCTCACCCCGCTCACGACGCTCTTCTTCGTCAAGCTGCTGCAGGATGCCGGGCTTCCCGACGGTGTCGTGAACGTCATCACCACGTCCTCCAGCGGTGCCGTCTCGGAGCCCATCATCCGCGACCCGCGGCTGCGCAAGCTCTCCTTCACCGGATCCACCCCGGTCGGGCAGAAGCTCCTCGAGCAGGCCGCGCAGGGCGTGCTGCGCACGTCGATGGAGCTCGGCGGCAATGCTCCGTTCGTCGTCTTCGACGACGCCGACCTCGACAAGGCGGTCGACGGCGCGATGCTGGCGAAGTTCCGCAACATCGGTCAGGCGTGCACCGCGGCGAACCGGTTCATCGTGCACCGCTCGGTCGCCGACGAGTTCGCCCGCCGCGTGACCGAGCGCGTGCAGGGCATGCGCATCGGTCGCGGCACCGAGGAGGGCGTGGCGATCGGTCCGCTCATCGACGATCGCGCCGTCGAGAAGGCGCGATCGCTCGTGGCCGACGCCGTCGACCGCGGGGCTCAGGTGCGCACGGGCGGATCGCCGGTGACCGGACCGGGAACGTTCTTCGAGCCGACGGTCGTCACCGACGTCGCCGCCGGCAGCGACATCCTTCGCGAGGAGATCTTCGGACCGGTCCTGGCGATCGTGCCCTTCGACGACGAAGACGACGCGGTGCGGCTGGCGAACGACACCGAGTACGGCCTGGTCTCGTACGTCTTCACCGAGAACCTCGCGCGCGGCCAGCGCATGATCGAGCGTCTCGAGACCGGGATGATGGGGCTCAACGTCGGCGTGGTCTCCAACGCCGCCGCCCCCTTCGGCGGCTGGAAGATGTCGGGTCTCGGCCGCGAGGGCGGCGCCGAGGGCATCCACGAGTACCTCCAGACGAAGTACACCCTCACCCCGAACCCGTTCTGACCCGAGGTGCCGGGCTGCCCGCGGCCGGGCCGCCCGGCCGCTCGTCAGGGTCGGGGCGGCTCGGCGGCGCGGACGATCGCGGTCACCCGTGCCGTCGCGGCGGCATAGGGGGCGAGGTCGGCGTCGTGCGACAACGGCTGCAGGATGACGCTCGTCGCGCCGGCGTCGGTGAGCGCGGCGATCGCCTCGGCCACTGCGGCATCGTCGCCGGACGCGGCGAAGCGGCGCTCACCGCTGAAGCCCCACGCGTCGAACTCCGCCTCGAGCGCTGAGGCGGTGTCGCCGAACGCGCACATGAGGAACACCACGATCTCGTGGGGTCCCGTCCGGCCCGCAGCTTCACGGGCGCCGTGGATGCGTGCGACGGCGGAGCGCACCATGGCGGGGCTGGATCCCGCGGTGAGGACGGTGCCGTCGGCGACCTCGCCCGTGAGAGACAGCGTCTTCGGGCCCTCGCCGGCCGCGAGCACCGGCACAGTGCGCTCGGGTGGCCAGGCGAGCTTCACCCGGTCGAGGCGCACGTACCGGCCCGACGTCGTCACCTCGTCCCCGGCGAGAAGCCGACGCAGCGCCGGCACGTATTCGCGCATGAGCGTCAACGGTGAGGCGACCCGTGCGCCGGCCTGTCCCATCCAGTCGAGCACCCCGTGTCCGAACCCGAAGATCGCACGCCCCGGGTAGAGCCGTTCCACGGTCGCGATCTCCATCGCCGCGAGGGCGGGACTGCGCAGCGGCATCGGCAGGATGCCCACGCCGACGCGCAGGCGCTCGGTCGAGGCGAGAGCCGCGATCAGCGGGGCGAGGCCGCTTTGCTTGAAGCAGTCTTCCCACACCCACACCTCCTCGACACCGGCGGCTTCCGCGCGACGGGCGAGATCGGTGAGCGTCTCCGGCGGCAGGGTCGGCTGATGGATCATTCCGATGCGGGGCATGCCCCCATGCTCTCGCAGGGCGAAACATTCCGGAACGCTCCGCGTGATATCAACGGGTGCATGCAGAGACTCCGAGGCGCCGTGCGGGTGCTCGTGGATGCGACGACCGAGCATGCCGGAGATCTCTGGATCGACGCGGGCCGTGTGGTCGATGCACCGACCGCGGACGATCTCGCTGGTGTTCGCGTCGACGAGATCGACGTGTCGGGATGCGTCGTGACACCTGGGCTGGTGAACGCCCACCATCATCTGCTGCAGTCGGGTTTCCGCACCCTGCCCGCCACCCGCGGCGTGCCCATGCGCGAGTGGCTGCCGGCGATGGCGTCGGCATATGCCGCAGCCGGCATCGATCCGTCCCTCACGGCGCGCACCGCCGCCGTGGGGATGGCCGAGTCGCTGCTGTCGGGCGTGACGACGGTGGCGGACCACCAGCTGAACTGGCCTCGGCCCGGCAGCGACCCCGCCCGGGAGGTGGCCGAGATCGCCGGAGCGATCGCGGCCGTGTCACGCGAGCTCGGCGCCCGACTCGCCTTCGTCCGCGGCACCGCGCGCGACGATGCCGGCATCGCCGCCGAGGGGGCCGAGGCGATCGTGGAGACGCTGCTGCGCGTCGGCCACGAGCGCGGCGTCACCGATGACGGGATGCTGCAGATCGCGGTGGGTCCGGCCGGTGTGCACTCCGACGGGGAGGCCACTTTCCGGCGCCTGGGCGAGGTCGCCGCGCGTCACGGGCTGCGCCGCCGCACGCAGGCGAACGAGCAGGTGGACACCGAGATCGCTCTGGAGCGTTACGGGCGTCGTCCGCTGGATCTCCTCGAAGAATGGGGGTGGCTCGACGAGGGGGTGACGATCGCGCACCTCTGCGATGTCACGACGTCGGAGATCGACCGCCTGGCGGCCGCGGGCGTCACCGCGACCCACGCGCCCGGCTGCGACGTGCCGATGGGGTGGGGGGTCGCACCCGTTGCCGCTCTGCAGGCCGGGGGAGTCGTCGTCGGACTCGGCACCTCGGGTGGGGGGTCGAACGATGCCGGCCACCTGCTCGCGGATGCGCGCCTGGCGATGCAGGTGTCGGGGCTGGTCGGCGCACAGCTTTCCGCCCGGACGGTTCTCGCGATGGCGACCGAGGGTGGCGCCACGGGCCTCGGCCGAGACGACATCGGGCACCTTCGCGCCGGCGCCCGGGCCGACGTGTGCGTGTGGGATGTCTCCGGGGTTGCCGATGCCGGCGTCGCGGACCCGGTCGCCGGGCTGCTGTGGGCCTCGCCCGGGCGACGACCGCGCGATGTCTTCGTCGGGGGTGCGGGGGTGGTGCGCGACGGGCGGCTGCTCACCGCCGACGAGGCGACGCTCGTCGCCGGCCTCCGTGCGCGCATCGCCGGCTGAACCGGGAGGTCTCAGAGGTCGAGCACGATCCGGGGGCAGGCCGCGCGGGAGACGCACACCATCATGACGGTGCTGTCCTGTCGCTCCAGTGGCGTGAGAACCGAGTCGCGGTGCTCGATCTCACCCTCCAGAACGGGCGCTTCGCACGTGCCGCAGGTGCCGCGCCGGCAGCTCGAGAGCACGACGGTCTCGGGGGACTGCTCGGTGATCGCATCCAGAACCGATTGCCCGGGGGAGACCGTCACCACATCGCCTGACAGGGCGAGCTCGACCTCGAACGGATCGGGCCACACCGGTTCGCCGAACTCCATCGCTTCGAACCGCTCGAGGTGCAGGCGGGTGCCGTCCTCGCCCGGGAACGCCGCGTCGAGGGCGTCGAGCAGCCGCGCCGGGCCGCACGCGTAGATGCGCGTGTGCTCGTCGGCGGATGCGGCGAGGCCGGAGACGTCGAACCGCCCGCCCTCATCGGCGGCGTGCAGGGCCACGCGATCCGGATGCGCCGCGGCGAGCTCGCTCGCGAAGGCCATCGTTCGGCGCGAGCGGCCGGCGTAGTCGAGGTGCCAATCCGCTCCTGCCGCGGCCGCCGCGGCGACCATGGCGATCAGGGGGGTGATGCCGATCCCGCCCGCGACGAACCGGTACGAAAGGCCCGGCTCGGGGACGAACGGAAAGTGGTTGCGAGGTCCGCGCACCCGGATGCGCGCTCCGACCGCGGCGCTCTCGTGCACGCGCACCGACCCGCCGCGGCCGGCGTCCTCGCGGAGCACCGCGACCCGCCACGATCCGCGTTCGGCCGGGTCGGAGCACAGCGAGTACTGCCGCTCGACGACCTCGCCCCGCGAGGACCCCGGCAGCACGAGGTCGATGTGCGAACCGGGGGTCCAGGCGGGCAGGTCGCGGCCGTTGGGCGAGACGAGGTCGAGTGCGACGACGCCGTCGGCGACGTCGGTGCGGGCGGCGATGACGAGATCTCGTTCGACGTCGCTGAAGTAGCTCACGGGTGCTCCTCGGGGTGGTTCTGCGGGACGACCGTAATCGACGTTTCCGGGCGATCCGGCGCCTGCTGCGAGTCGTAACAGGCTCGCAACACGTGGCGTGGGTGGTCGAAACAGGGTCGGCGTTCAATGGCCATTGTTGGTCAAGCCAACACCGTTCCCCAAACCGTCACCACCGAGAAAGCGAGCGCCATGGTCCTCCCGACGCCCGAATCTCTCGCCCCCGGCGCCGCGCTCGACGTGCTCCGAAACGTCACCACCATCGACGGCACCGTCGGCGACCTCGCCGTCGTCGACGGTCACCTCTCGACCTCCGTCGGCGACGTTGCGGGCCCGGCTGGCGTGGACGCGACCGGATGGATGCTGCTGCCGCCCCTGGCGGACATGCACGCCCACATCGACAAGGCCTACACGTGGGAGATGGCCGGCTGCCCCGCCGGCTCGCTGGAAGACGCCGTGGCCTGCTGGCAGCGTTTCGGTGCCGCCCTCACCCAGGAGCAGATCGAGCGCAACGCCCGCCGCGCGCTGCTGGCGGCGCTGCGCGCCGGCGTGACGACGATGCGCACGCACGTGAACTTCCACGAGGGCGCCGATCCGCTCCGCGGCCTGCGCGCGATCGTCGCGCTGCGAGACGAGTTCGCCGGCCTCGTCGACCTTCAGATCGTCGCGATGCACGGCCACCTGCACGCCGCGGAACTCGTGCGCGAGGCCGTCGGGCTCGGAGCTGACCTCCTCGGCGGCGCACCCCATCTGTCGCCGGATCCGACGGGGGAGATGGACCGTACGATCGCGCTCGCCGACGAGGCCGGGATCGGGGTGGACTTCCACACCGACGAGACGCTGAACCCCGCATCGCTGGATGTCGTCCACCTCGCGAACGCGACGGCGCCCTGGGCGCCCGAGCGCACGCGTTCGGCCGGGCATTGCGTGAGCCTCGCGGTGCAGTCCCGCGATCGGCTCACCGAGGTGCTCGCCACCGTCGCGGCGGCCGAGCTGAGCATCGTGACCAACCCGCTCACCAACCTCTACCTCCAGGGGTGGGACCACCCCGTCTCGACGCCGCGCGCCGTCCCGCCGCTGCGGGCGATCCGCGCGGCCGGAGTCCTCCTCGCCGCCGGCGGCGACAACGTGCAGGACCCGTTCAACCCCCTCGGCAACGGTGACATGGTCGACGTGGCCGCGGCGCTCGTGATCGCGGGGCACCTGTCACCCGACGAGGCGTGGCACGTCGCGTCGGCCGGTCGAACGCTCGTGGGCAAGCCCGCCGCCGGCGGCGCGCACGGCGACGTCGCCGACCTGCTCCTCGTGCGCGCGTCCTCCGTCGCCGAGGCGCTCGCCGAACGCGCACCCGATCGGGTCGTCGTTCGCGACGGCCGCGTCGTGGCCACGCGGCACCTGTCCACCGCCACCGTCGACATCCGCACGCCCGCTCCGAAGGAGATCACGGTATGACCGCTGCCACCACGGCGCCCGTCACGACGGCGCCCACGCTCGCCCTCCGTGATGTCACCAAGGATTTCGCCACCGGCACCCGAGCGCTCACCGGCGTCTCGATGGACATCTCCCGCGGCGAGTTCGTCTCGGTCGTCGGACCCTCCGGATGCGGCAAGTCGACCCTTCTGCGCCTGGCCGCCGGTCTCGACACCGTCAGCCACGGCAGCCTCGACGTCGATGCGGCCGTGACGAGCTTCGTCTTCCAGGACGCGACCCTGCTGGAGTGGCGGAGCGCCCAGAAGAACGTCGAGCTGGTCGGCGAACTCGCCGGCGTTCCGTCCGCCGAACGAGCACGCCGGGCCCGGGAGGCGCTCGCGCTCGTGGGGCTCGACGGCTTCGAGAAGCAGCATCCGCGCGAGCTCTCCGGGGGCATGCGGATGCGCGTGTCGATCGCGCGGGCTCTCGTGGCCGAACCGCAGCTGGCCCTGTTCGACGAGCCGTTCGGCGCGCTCGATGAGATCACCCGGCTGAAGATGCAGACGGAGCTGCAGCGCCTGTTCCAGCTCAAGCGGTTCGCGGCGATGTTCATCACCCACTCGATCTCCGAGGCGGTGTATCTGTCCAGCCGCGTGCTCGTCATGAGCGGGCGTCCCGGCCGGATCGT
The DNA here is from genome assembly GCF_002321605.1 of Microbacterium sp. UBA1612. Lineage (NCBI taxonomy): Bacteria > Bacillati > Actinomycetota > Actinomycetes > Micrococcales > Microbacteriaceae > Microbacterium > Microbacterium sp. UBA1612. The sequence goes on along the minus strand of NZ_DCMW01000018.1, from coordinate 64,537 downwards.
GGCGGACATCGAGATCCCGTGGGAGTATCCGCGCCCGCCGGAGCTGCGGTACTCACCGGAATTCGGCCGCATCGCGGGCCATCTGTCGCAGACGCTGGAGGCGCACGCATGACCGAGCAGACCCTCACCGCCCCGGCCGCGGCGGCGCCCGCGCAGGTCACCGCCCCGCCGTTGCAGGCCCGGCCTCAGCGCACGTCGACGCTGCGTCGCGCCGGGTCCAGCGCCGTGCCGATCGTGCTCGCGGTCGTGGGCATCCTCGTGATCTGGTACGCCGTCTCGTACCTGCTGCTCTCTGAGAGCCGCCGGTTCCTGCTGCCCCCGCCGCACGAGGTCGTCCTCGAGACGATCGGCAACCCGCAGATCATCAGCCCGATGCTCGCCGCGCTCGGGCAGACGACGATGGTGGCCCTGGTGGGACTCGCGCTCGCCGTGGTCATCGGCATGTCGTGGGCGATCTTCATGTCGCAGTCCCACCTGGCGGAGCGGGTGCTCTACCCCTACGCGGTGATCCTGCAGACCATCCCGATCCTCGCGCTCACGCCGCTCATCGGCATCTGGATGGGCTATGGCATTCCCGCCCGCGTCGTGGTGTGCGTGATCATCGCGGTGTTCCCGATGATCTCCAACACCCTGTTCGGTCTGCAGTCGGCGGACCCCTCGGCGCACGATCTGTTCACCTTGAACAAGTCCTCGCGCTGGCAGCGGCTCACGAAGCTCCAGCTTCCCGCCGCCATTCCGTCGATCTTCACCGGCCTGCGCAACGCCGCGGGGCTCTCGGTCATCGGTGCGATCGTCGGGGACTTCTTCTTCCAGCAGGGCTCGCAGGGCATCGGCGGACTCCTGCGCACCTACACGCTGCGCCTGAACATGGAGCCGCTGTTCCTCGCCATCATCTTCACGGCGCTGTTCGGCGTCGCCGTGTTCTCGGTCTTCGCCGCCCTCGATCGTGCCGTCGTGGGCCGGCTGTTCGGCTGGAAGAACCGCTGACCCGCCCCACACCTCGTTCCCCCCACGCACGATCCATCCCACGCACCATCCCCTGTCCTGCGCATCACCCACTCGTCCAGGAGGACTCTCGAGATGACACCCCCCACCCGCATCATCCGACGTTCCGTCGCCGCCGGTCTCGCCCTGTCGGTCGCCACCCTCGGGTTGGCCGCCTGTTCGAGCGACGAGACCGAACCCGCCGCCGACACGACCCCGGCCGCCCCGACCGCCGAGGCCGGCGGCGCCCTCGACCTGTCCGAGGTGTGCCCCGCGACCGTGGTCATGCAGCAGGACTGGCAGCCCGAGGCCGAGCACGGCGCGATGTACGCGCTCGTCGGCGACGACTACACGATCGACAACGACGTCAAGAGCGTCACCGGATCCCTCGTCGCCCAGGGCGTCGACACCGGGGTCGACATCGAGGTGCGCCCCGGCGGCCCGAACGTCAACTTCCAGCCCGTACCGGCGCTGATGTACCTGGATGAGGACATCCTGCTGGGTGCCGTGAACACGGATGCGGCGATCGTCGCCGCCGCCGATCAGCCGACGGTCGCCGTGACGTCGCAGATGACCTGGAGTCCGCAGATCCTCATGTGGGACCCGGCGAGCCACGATGGCGCCACCACGATCGCGGAGGCGACCGCCGACGGTGCGCCGGTGGTGACCTCCGGCGACGTCATCCCCAACATGCTCCTGGCGCAGGGCATCATCGACAGCTCGCAGATCGACCTCAGCTACGAGGGCACGGCGCAGCGCTTCGTCTCCGACCCGACGATCCTCCAGCAGGGCTTCGCGACCGCCGAGCCCTACATCTACGAGAACGAGATCGCCGAGTGGGGCAAGCCGGTCGGTTTCCAGCTGCTGAGCGAGGTCGGCTACACCATCTATCCGGAACCGCTCGCCGTGCGTGCCGACGCGATCGAGGAGTACGGCGACTGCCTCGCCAAGCTCGTCCCGATCATGCAGCAGTCGCAGCTCGACTACCTCGCCGACCCGGCCGGCACCAACGCGCTGATCGTCGAACTCGTCGACACCTACCAGACCGGCTGGACCTACTCCGAGGGCGTCGCCGACTTCTCCGTCGAGCAGCAGCTCGCGCTCGAGATCGTGCAGAATGACGAGGCCTCGGGTGTGTTCGGGCAGTTCGACCCCGAGCGCATGCAGTCGATCCTCGACGACTTCGTGCCGTTCCTCGTCGAATCCGGCAGCATCAGCGCGGCCGATGCTGAGGAGATCTCGATCGAAGACCTCTACACGAACGAGTTCATCGACACGTCCATCTCGATGGACTGATCCGCGGTGTCAGAGCGTTTCGGTGACGACGGCGGCCAGCCGATCGAGGGCGTCGGCGGCGGCGATCGCGTCCTGCTCCTTCGCTCGGAGATCCTCGACGAACTCGGCGCTGCTGCCCGCGTCTGCGCACGCGGTCGTGTTGACCCGCACGTTGACCGCTCCGGCCCGGGCGCCGGCGGCGAGCAGGCGGGCCGCGACGGCCACGTCGGCGCGCACCGGCTCGGGGCACCGCTTCGCCAGCGGCTCGAGGGCGGAGGCGAGCTCGACGACGACGCCGGCCACCGCGGCGGACGACGCCGCGGCGTGCTCCAGGATGCGACGGGTGCGGTCGGCGTCCCGGTCTTCGGGCGCGGCGTGGAAGACGACGGCGAGATCGGCGGATGCGGCGGCATCGTCGTCGGCGACCTTCCACGCCCGCTCGCGCGCGGCGACGAAACGTCGGGCGTCGGGATGATCGTCGCCGTAGCCGTCGGCCATGGCGGCGACGGCGGCGCCGATGGCGGCCACGACCGCAGCAGCGGCGCCGCCGCCCGGGGCGGGGGCGGGCTCCGCGAGTCGCTCGGTCCACTCGGTGAGGGCTGCGGTGCGGGTCGAGATCTCCATCGCCGCAGTCTAGACATGCTGCGGAGCGCCCGGTGACCATCCCTCCTGCGACGATGCACCGCGCCGCTCCGCTCGACGCGTGTCCGAAGAACATGACCTACGGCCCGTGCGGGGGTGTCAACCCCGACGGATCGTGCGAAGCGCATCCCGACCCGTGCGTCTTCCTGCAGCGAGACCTGCCGGTACGGTGGCCGGATGCGGCGACGACCCCGGTGCCCGCTCCGACCGCGGCGGCCACGGAGGTCGCCGACATCCTCGCCCGGCGTGCTCTCGTGATGACGGGATTCCCCGCGCGTCCGATGGTCGCCGACGATGTCTCCCGCGTGGCGGAGGTGCTCGCGCCCCACACCGATGCCGCGCTGTCGGGAGACGCCGCCACCTCGCGCACGCAGTTCCCGCCGTCCTACCGCGGTCACCTCATGACCGCCGCCGGCATGCGCGCCTGGATCGGTGTCAACGCTCGCGACCGCAACCGCGTCGCGCTCGAGGGGGAACTCGCCGCTCTGCGCGACGCGGGTGTCGCCGGCGTGCACTGCGTCACCGGGGACCACACCGAGACGGGCGATCGGCCCGACGCGGCGCCGGTGTTCGACCTGGAGGCGACCACGCTTCTTCCCCGCGCCAGGGCCCACGGACTCCTCCCGTCCTTCGCCGAATCGCCGGCGGCGCCGCCGCAGGCGATGCGCGGCCCGCGCGTCGCCGAGAAACAGCGTGCCGGCGGTCGCCTGTGCCTGACGCAGTACTGCGGGGGCGTCGACGAGGTCGCCGCCTTCATCGAGCGGTGCCGCGGTGCGGGTGCGACCGCTCCCGTCCTCCCCGGCGTGCCGGTGATCGTCGACGACGACGGAGCCGCGCTCCTGGGCTCCTTCCACGCCGCGCTCCTTCCGCCCGGATACGCCGAGCGGCTGCGCACCGCGCGCGACATGCGCTCGGAGGGGATCCGGCTCGCGATCGAGTACGGTTCGGCCCTCCTCGAGGTTCCGGGGGTCGCCGGTGTCGTGGTCGCCGGCGGCGCGCGGCGCGGTGATGAGATCGCCTACGCGCATGCGCTCGCCACGATCGCCCGCGAGCTGGGAGGGGGAGCGTGACGCGTCACGCCGACTCAGCTGCGGCGCTGCTCCTTGACGACGACCACCCGGCTCGTCTCGCCCTCCGGGGTGCGCCACTTGTGACGCACCCATCCCTCGTAGTAGGTCGCGTCGCCGGCGCGCAGCTCGTGCTCACCCTCGTCGAGCACGACGACCAGCACACCGTCGAGCACGTAGACGAACTCGTCCTCGCCGTGTTCCCACCAGGGCCCCTCGTCGCCGAACGGCCCGACCATGATCATCGGCACGAAGTGCCCGGTCGTGGGCGCCATGACGTGCACGGGGCCGCTCTCGGTGTCCACCGCCGAGTCATCGTGACGGCGGAAGAGATGGAACCCGCCTTCCGAGCGCTCCCGCGGCTGTTCGGTCAGCAGCGCCTGCTGCGTCGTGCCGAGCGCCTGCGCGACGCGGAAGAGCGAGGTCATGCTCAAGCGCTCCAGCCCGCGCTCGACCTGACTGAGGAACGAGTGCGACAGCTGCGCCTCGGCGGCCACCTCGGTGAGGGTCGCCCCACGCGCCGTGCGGAGCGCCCGGATGCGCGCTCCGAGTGCGCGTGCGGCCTCGTCGGGGTCGGCCGGACCGTCCGGTGCCCGGCTCCCCATCGTTTCCGCCATGCCAGCAGGCTACCGGGCGGTCGTGCCGACCCCCGGCATCCCGCACCCCGCGCGACGAGTGACTCATCACCCGGCTCGCCGCGCACCGCCTTCGGGAGATGCGATGAAGGAGGACATCCATGACCACCCCCGACTACGCCGCCCTCGAGCGCGAGATCGCCGATCTGCTCGGCCCACGCGGTGTCAGTTCAGACATGCGTCAGCGCGAGAAGGCGTCGGTCGACGGCGCGCGCATGTCGCCGATCATCGCCGAGCAGCTCCCGCTCGGGGTCGCCGATCTCGTGGCGTTTCCGACCACCGCCGCCGAGATCGCCGCGGTCGTCGGCATCGCCTCACGCCACGGGGCCCCGATCACGCCGCGCGGCAAGGGCACCGGCAACTACGGTCAGGCGATCCCGATGCCCGGCGGGCTCGTGCTCGACATGTCGCGCGCCCGGTCGGTCATCGAGGTGACCGACGAGACGATCACCGCCGACGCCGGAGCCCCGATGACCGCGCTCGAGCAGGCGGCGCGCGCCGCGGGGCGACAGCTGTGGATGTATCCGTCGACGGTGCACTCCAGCCTCGGCGGCTTCCTCAGCGGCGGATCCGGCGGCACCGGGACCATCGCGCACGGGTCCAACGATCGCGGCTTCGTCGTCGCCCTCGACGTCGTCACGCCCGCCTCCGCCGGCGAACTCGTGCACCTCGAGGGCGAAGCGGCGCAAGGATTCGTTCACAACTACGGCACCGCCGGCATCATCGCCCGGGCCACCGTGCGGCTGGAGCCGCTGCAGGACTGGCGCGGGCTGTATGCATCCTTCCCCGACTTCTCCGGCGCCCTGTCGGTGCTGCGTTCGCTCGGACGGCTCACACCCCTGCCCCGGCTCGTGTCGGCGGACACCCCGCACGTGACGGCGCAGCTGCCGCCCGACGACGCCTTCCCCGAGGGGCGCAGCTCCCTGCGGATGATCGCCGACATCGCGACCGTGCCCGAGGCGACGGCGCTGATCGAAGCGGCCGGTGGCCGCATCGAAGACGTGCGGGAGGGGGCGAACGTCTCGTCGGCGATCTCAGTGCTCAGCTACAACCATCCGATCGAGTGGCTGCAGAAGTCCGAACCGGGCGTCTACTTCCACGTCGAGGTCTCGGGTGACGCCCTCGTCGAGCGCATCGACGCGGTGCACGCGGTGTATCCCGGCGGTCAGCTGCACATCGAGGCCGGTCACACCGTGCCGATCGGGATGCTCGCCGGCGTCTACGAGAGTCCCGAGGCGGTCTACGCCGGCATCGAGGCCCTCCACGACCTGGGCGTGTCGACCCACAACCCGCACCAGTGGAACGTCGACTTCCGCCTCGCCGAGACGGTCGCCCTCGCGCGCGAGACCGACCCCGCCGGGCTGCTGAACCCTGGAAAGCTCAATCCCGACTACGCCGGCCCCACGAAGGGAGCCATCCGATGACCACCCCGTTCACTCCGCCCAGCCGGGCGTGGGCTGATCTCTCCGGCCCCGCGATCACCGCCGCCACGAGCGACCGGTCGATCGCCGTCGTGCCGATCGGGGCGCTCGAGCACCACGGCCCGCACCTTCCGCTGCGCACCGACGCGCTCATCGCCGAGGCCGTCGCGACGGCGGCCGTCGATCGCGCGGTCGCCGCCGGGATCGACGCGTGGCTGTTGCCGACGGTCGCCTACGCGAAATCCGACGAGCACCACTGGGCCCCCGGCACGCTGTGGATCGAGGGCACGACGCTGCTCGACGAGCTCGTGCAGATCGGCGCGGCGATCGCGCAGACCCCGGTGCGCACGGTCGCCTTCGTCAACGGCCACGGGGGCAACGTCATGCTGCTCGGATGGCTCAACCGGGAGCTGCGCCGCCGGTACGGCCTGCGATCCTTCTCCATGCCGTCCGGCGCGGGGGCGTCGGGAGACGGCGTCGACGGCCCGGACGAGAAGGGGCAGGGCATCCACGCCGGCTTCGGGGAGACCTCGCTCGTCATGCATCTCGCACCGCACCTCGTCGCGCCCGAGATGCCGCCGCGGAACGTGCCCGAGAAGATCGCCGGACACACGCACATCGGCTTCAACCGCAAGCCGGTGATGTTCGGCTGGACCAGTGACGACTTCGGTCCCACCGGCGTCATCGGGGATGCCACCGGCGCCAACGCGGCCTTCGGCAAGGTGCTCTTCGAGCGCGGGGTCGACTTCGTCGCCGAAGCGCTCGCCGAGATCGATGGATTCGAGTTCGCATGAGCGGCACCGCGCATCCGGCGTCGATCTCGATCGCGGTCGAGGTGCCGGTCATCGACCACGCCAGCGATCCCGTGCACGCCGCCGATCCTCCCGCGGACCCGGCGGCGCTCGCGGCGAGCTGGCTGCCGGGGCCGGATGAGGACCGCATCCTGATGACGCTGTCGACCGTGTCGCCGGAGGGCGTCCCGCACGCGAGGACCGTGATGCTGAGCGACTTCGACGGCGCATCCTTCTCGTTCCACACCGACGCGAGCAGCCGCAAGGTCGCCGACCTCGCGGTGAACCCCCGGGTGGCGCTGACGATCCTCTGGCCGGGCTTCACCCGGCAGCTGGTTGTGGAAGGGCTCGCCACGCGAGTCTCCGACGCCAGCGCCGCCCGAACGTACGCACGCCGGTCGCCGTACCTGCGTCAGCTCGCCTGGGTGAACACGCCGGAGGTCGCCGCCCAGCCGCTGGCCGCGCGGGAGGAGGGATGGGCGCGCTTCGCCGCCGCGCATCCCGACCCGGAGCCCCCCGCCGGGTGGGTCGGTTTCGCCGTGCGGCCCGAACGCTGGCTGTTCTGGGTGTCGCATCCCGGGGCCCCGAGCCGTCGCATCGAGTACACCCCGTCCGCGACCGGCTGGTCCGCCCGCCCCCTCCCCGGCTGACGCGCGCATCCACCCCGCCCCGAGCCACCCCTTTCCCTGCGAGCCGCCCCTCTATCAACGCAGCGAAAGGGGCGGCTCGGCACGAAAGGGGTGGCTCGGCGGGCTCGGGATGCGGGTCAGACGTGGCGGTCGAGGAAGGCGTAGACCTCGTTCTCGTCCACCCCGGGGAAGGCGCCGCGGGGGAGCGGTGAGAACATCTGCATGTGCACGCGTGCGCTCGGCCACGCCTTCCCCTGCCAGCGAGCGGTCGCCTCGACCGCCGGACGACGGCAGCACGATTCGTCGGGGCACGTCGACGCGGCGCGCGTGGTCGTCTCGCGGCCACGGAACCAGCGGGCGTCGTCGAAGGGCACGCCGACGGTGATGGAGAATTCGCCCTCCGCGGTGGTCCCCGTCTGCGTCGAGCACCAGTAGGTGCCGTTGGGCGTATCGGTGTACTGGTAGTGCTCGGTGGTGCGGTTCTGCTCCGAGAACGCCGCCCGTGCGGAGAACTTCGCGCACGCGACCTGTCCGTCCACCGCCCCGGTGACATCGGCCGGGAGCGGAAGGTCATCGTTCTCGTACACGCGCGAGATGGCGCCGTCGCCGTCGACGCGCAGGAAGTGCAGGCGCATGCCGAGGTGGTGCGTCATGAGGTTCGTCATGCGCATGCCGGCCGCCTCGTGCGTGACGCCGAACGCGTCGCGGAAATCCTCGACGGCGAGATTGCGGTCCTTCTTGGCCTGCTGCAGGAATCCCACGGCGGTGGACTCGGGCATGAGACAGCATGCCGCGTAGTAGTTGATCTCGAGCCGCTGCCGCAGGAAGTCCGCGTAGTCGGCGGGTCTCTCGTGCTCCAGGAGCCGGTGCGCCATGGCCTGCAGGGCCATCGACCGCAGACCGTGGCCGCCCGGGATCGACGCCGGCGGCAGGTAGATGCGACCGTTCTCGAGGTCGGTGATCGAACGCGTGGATGAGGGGAGGTCGTTGACGTAGATCAGCTCGAAGCCGATCTGCTCGGCCATGATGCTCACCGTGCGGTGCGTGAGGGCGCCGGTGGAGTGGCCCGCCGCCTTCAGCTGCTTCTCGGCGAGCCGCTCGATGTCGGGAAGGTAATTGTCCAGCGCCCGCATGCGCAGGCGCTGCTCGGTGTTGGCGCGCCGGGCCTCCTCGGGGGTCGCGATCGCCTCGCGCTCGCGGCGCTGCAGCTCGCGGTGCAGGCCCAGGACCGACTCGATCGTCTCGTCGCTCATGCCCTTGGTCACGCGCACCGGTTCGATGCCGAGACTGCGGAAGACCGACCCGCTCTGCGCACGTTCGAGTTCGATCTCGAGCGCCGCGCGCCGGTTCGGTGGTTCCGGGGAGAGGAGCTCACCGACATCCACCCCGGTCGCCGCCGCGATCGCCTGCAGCAGCGACAGCTTCGGCTCCCGCTTGCCGTTCTCGATGAGGCTCAGGTGGCTTCCGGCCACACCGACCTTCTCGCCCAGTTCGTCCAGGGTCATCCCGTGGCTCACCCGCTGGTGTCGGATGCGGTGGCCCAGGGTCGACAGTTCCAGCGGCGTCGCGTGCATTCCTTGAGCATAGCGAAAGAAATGCAGAAAATACGATCCTGATTCTTGGTAAGACGCCGCTGATTCCTCCGATAGTGGGTACAGATCGACGTTCTCCCCGTCGTACACCGCACGCCACCCATCGCACCGAGGAGCGACATGGCCATCGCAGACATCTCCCCCCGCGTCACCGACGATGCCCCGCAGCAGCGACGCTTCGGCATCCGACCCCGCCTCGACGGCGACGGCATGGCCGAGCTCGTCGCGTGGGTGGATGAGATCGCCGAGCTGACGCAGCCCGACCGCATCCACTGGGTCGACGGCTCGCGCGCCGAGAACGACGCCCTCCTGCGAGCGATGGTCGAGCAGGGAAAGCTCATCAAGCTCAACCCCGAGTGGCGTCCGGGCTCCTACCTCGCCCGCTCCCACCCGAGCGACGTCGCCCGCACGGAGGGGCGCACCTTCATCGCCTCCGAGCGCGAGATCGACGCGGGCCCCACCAACAACTGGGCGGCGCCCGACGAGATGCGCGCGACTCTGACGCCGCTGTTCGAGGGATCCATGCGAGGACGCACGATGTACGTCGTGCCCTTCTCGATGGGTGCCGTCGGCGGCCCGCTGTCCCACATCGGTGTGCAGGTCACCGACAGCGAGTACGCCGTCGCCTCGATCGAGATCATGACGCGGGTGGGGACCGACGTGCTGCGCGAGATCGCGCAGGGGGCGCCGTGGGTCAAGACCGTGCACTCGGTGGGAGCCCCGCTCGCGCCCGGCGAGACGGACGTGGCCTGGCCGTGCAACGACGAGAAGTACATCGTGCACTACCCCGAGACGCTCGAGGTGTGGTCGTACGGCTCGGGCTACGGCGGGAACGCCATCCTCGCCAAAAAGTGCTTCGCGCTGCGGATCGCCTCGGTGATCGGCCGCGATGAGGGGTGGCTGGCCGAGCACATGCTCCTCATCCGCGTCATCGATCCGGCCGGCCGGGCGTACCACGTCGCGGCGGCGTTCCCGTCGGCGTGCGGCAAGACGAACCTCGCGATGCTCAAGCCCACGATCCCGGGGTGGCGCGTCGAGACGCTCGGTGACGACATCGCGTGGCTGCGTCCGGGCGAAGACGGGCGGCTGTGGGCGATCAACCCGGAGGCCGGCTTCTTCGGCGTCGCTCCCGGCACCGGCGAGTCGACGAACGTGACGGCGGTCGAGACCCTGTGGGGTAACACGATCTTCACGAACGTCGCCCTCCGTCCCGACGGAGACGTGTGGTGGGAAGGGCTGACCGACACGCCCCCCGCCGAGCTCACCGACTGGCAGGGCCAGCCGTGGACGCCGGCGTCGGGCCGGCCGGCGGCGCACCCCAACTCCCGCTTCACCGTCGGCGCGGCGCAGTGCCCGCAGATCGCCCCCGACTGGGATGCGCCGCAGGGCGTGCCGCTGGATGCGATCCTGTTCGGCGGGCGCCGTGCGACGAACGTGCCGCTGGTCGTCGAGGCGACCGACTGGACCCACGGCGTCTTCATGGGCTCGACCATCTCATCCGAGCGCACCGCCGCCGCCGAGGGGACCGTCGGAGAGCTCCGCCGCGATCCGTTCGCGATGCTGCCGTTCTGCGGCTACAACATGGCCGACTACTTCGGACACTGGCTCCGGATCGGGCAGAAGCTGCGGTTCGACCGCGCTCCGCGCATCTTCCAGGTCAACTGGTTCCGCAAGGGCGACGACGGCCGCTTCCTGTGGCCCGGGTTCGGCGACAACGCCCGCGTGATCGACTGGATCATCCGCCGCATCGACGGCGAGGTGCCCGCGGTCGACAGCCCGATCGGCCGGCTGCCGGAGACATCCGACATCGACCTCGAGGGGATCGACGTGCCGCAGGACGACCTCGACGCGCTCTTCGCGATCGACCGCGACTCGTGGCTGCGCGAGGCCGATCTCACGGAGGAGTTCTACGACACCTTCGACGGCCGCGTGCCGGCGGCCCTGCGCGCGGAGCTCGACGCCCTGCGTTACCGCCTGACCCGCTCCTGAGGCGGTTCCACGCGCGCGCCGAGTGCACACGTACTCGCCGAGTGCACGGGAGGCTGACGGTCGTAAGCCCGTTCACTCGACGACTTCTGGTGCATTCGACGCGCGCGGCGGCTGCGGGATGTGCGGGCAGCGCGGTGCCGCGTGCGCGCTGCCGCGTGCGCGCCGCCGCGTGCGCGCTGCCGCGCGTGCCCGCATGACCGCTCGGCAGTCAGATTCTGCGGGTGCTCCGCTGTCAGATGCGCAGATGGTGACTGCGGAGCGAGCGGGATGCGCGGAAGGTGACTGCGGAGCGGGAAGGATGCGCGGAAGGTGACTGCGGAGCGGGAAGGATGCGCAGAAGGTGACTGCGGAGTGGGAAGGGATGTGCGCGCGCGGCGGCTGCGGGATGTGCGGGCAGCGCGGCTGCGGGGTCACACCAGCAGCTGATGCTTGGCGAGGTCGCGGTAGAGCGGCGTGGACTGCACGAGCTCGGAGTGGGTGCCCGATCCGACGACGCGGCCGTTCTCCATCACGACGATGAGATCGCTGTCGACCACGGTCGACAGGCGGTGGGCGATGACGATGAGCGTGCGCCCCGCGGCGACGGCGTCGATCGCCTCGCGCATGCGCTGCTCGTTCAGGCCGTCCAACGACGAGGTCGACTCGTCCAGGAGCAGGATGGGGGGTGCGGCCAGCAGGGCGCGGGCGATCGCGAGGCGCTGGCGCTCGCCGCCGGAGAGCATGACCCCGCTCTCGCCCACGGCGGCGTCGAGCCCGTCGGGGCTCCGGTCGAGCACGTCGCCGAGGTTCACCGCGCGCAGCACACTCTCGCACTCGGCGTCGGTGGCGTCGGGGGAGGCCAGGCGCAGGTTCTCGGCGATCGTGCCGGCGAGGGTCGGCGCGTCCTGTTCGACGTAGCCGAGGCGGCTGCGCAGGTCGTCGCGGTCGAGGGTGCGCACGTCCTGTCCGTCGAGCAGGATGGCGCCGCCGGTCGGGTCGTAGAACCGCTCGATGAGCGACAGGGTCGTGCTCTTTCCCGCACCCGACGGGCCCACCAGGGCCACGCGGGCGCCGCGCGGGACGCGGAACGAGACGCCGCGGAGCACATCCTTCGCCTCGTCCACGGTCTCGGCGGGCTCCGCGTCGTCCGCCTCGTCGGGCAGGGTGACGGCCGACGTGTCGACGTGGGCGCTCTCGAGCACCGCGCGTGCCTCGGTCTCCGCCCGACGGCGAGCGGCGACGACGTGCTCGGGATACCCGAACCGCACGTTCCGGAACTCCACGGCCGCGGCGTCTCCGGCCGTGCCGTCGGGCTCGGGAGCGACGGTCGCGGCGATCCGCGCGTCATCCTGGGTCTCCGTGGGGAGATCGAGCACCTCCTGGATGCGGCCCAGGGCGCCGAGCGCCTGGTTGACGGAGGTGATGGCGCCGAAGAACGACCCGAGCGGCCCGACGAGAAGGAAGAGGAACATCACGAAGGTGACGAGGTCGGCCACCCCGATGGCACCGTCCGCGACGCGGTATCCGCCGAGTCCGAGCACGGCCAGCAGCGACACCTGCAGGGCGATGCCGGCGATGGGCACCACGAGGGCCGACACCTTCGCGATCCGCACCCCCACGCCGTAGGCCTCGCCGGCCGTGGCGGTGAGGGCCGACTGCTCGCGCTCGCCGGCGCCCGATGCCCGCACCGTGCGGATGGAGCCGATGGCGCGCTCGACGCCGGAGGCGAGTTCGCCCACCTTCACCTGCTGCTCCGCCGTCGCCTTGCGGATGCGACCGCTGAGGGTCACGACCCCCAGGATCGACACGCCGAGAACGATCACGATGGCGCCGAGCAGCAGCGGGTCGATGAGCGCCATGGCGATGATGGCGCCGACGAAGATCAGGGCGTTGCCGACGGCATCCGCGAGTCCCTGCGTGAGCACGGCGTACAGGAGGGTGGTGTCGGTGCCCACGCGCGAGACGAGGTCGCCGGTGCGGCGCGCGTCGAACTCGCTGATCGGCAGGTGGAGGATGCGCGCGATGAGCCGCCGCCGGCTCGAGTAGACCACCGCGGTGCCGGTGCGCTGCAGGAGGTAGTGCTGATAGCCGGAGATGACCGACGACACGATCACGAGCGCGACGATCGCCCACACGAGCATCCCGAGCGCCTGCTCGGCCTGCACCGCCTCGATGACCTGCCCGACCAGCACCGGCTGCGCGAGCGTGGTGACGGCGCCGAAGACGCTGAGGATCGCGACGACGACGAGCACGGTGCGGTGCTCCAGGAGGAAGGGCAGCAGCTGCCGCATGCTCGCGCGCGGCCCGTCGTCCGGGGCACCCCGGCCGAATCGGGCGCGGGAGGGGCGGGTGTCAGTGGACATGCGGGTACCTCGGAACAGGGGATGACGGTTGTCTTCGACCGTACTTCGCTTCGCACCGCGACGGTGACGCCCCGGTGACGCCGTGGGCGAACGAGCGCGCGGCGCCGCCGGTCTCAGGCCGGTCTGGCGGGGGTCGCGGCGTCGTTTTCGCGGTGGCCCTCGGGGGGTGTGATCCGCATCTCGGGAAGACGGGCGACGGCGAGCCATCCGGGAAGCACCACCATGCACAGGATGGGCACCATCGCGGCGTCGCCGGAGACGACGGCGGCGATGAACAGCGAGAGCCAGCCGTCGCGGATGACGACGAGGCAGATGCCCAGCACACCGGCCGAGATCGCCAGGGTGAGCGGGATGCCGGGGAAGAGGGCATAGGCGAGCACGCCGACGGCCGCGCCGATGAAGACGGCCGGGAACACGCGGCCGCCGCGGAAGCCGGCGGCGCCGGCGATGAGGAGAGCGGCGAGCTTCACGAGCACGATGAGCGCGAGCTGCCCCGGCGTGAAGTCGTCGGCCTGCTCGGCCAGCTGGGCCATCTGGTCGAGGCCCTTGAAGAGCGTGATGGGACCGCCGATCGCACCGAGGATGCCCAGCAGCAGCCCCGCGACGGTGAGCGGCAGGATCGGGTCGCGCCACCGGTGGAAGAGACGGTGCGCGAGCGGGAAGGCGTAGAGCAGCCCGAGGCCGACGACGATCGCGACGGCGGCGACGACGATCGCGATGCCGAGATCGGGGAGGATGTCCAGCTCGACCGCCGGCAGCGGGAGGGCGAGGCTGCCGTGGTGGGACAGCAGCATCACGATCGACCCGGCGGCGGCCGAGACGAGCGGCGCGAACAGCCGATCCCACAGCAGTTCCTTCGACGCGATCGTCGCGGCGACCGACGTGACCAGCAGCGCGGCCCCGACCGGCGAGCCGAACAGGGCGCCGAAGGTGCCGGTGACGACCATCAGCACGACGAGCCGCGTGGGGATCTTCGGCACCAGGCGGCGGCAGATCCATACCGCGAGGGCGACGTTGATCGTGATGATCGGCGCCTCCGGTCCGAGGCTCACGCCCGTGGCGAGGGTGAGGATCGCGGCTGCGGCGAGGCCGGGGAGGGTCGACAGCGGCATGGGCGGCGGGAAGAACGACTCCGTCGCGGGGTCGGGCCCGGCGTGTCCGGGCGCGAAGCGCACAATGAGGCCGGTGGCGAGCCCGGCGCCGGTGAGGATGCCGATGATCCAGCCCGCCCCGTCGGGGTCGATGCCGGTCGTGGCAGGGAGCACCTCCCACAGCAGGTCCTCCAGCGCCAGTGCGGCGAGGTCGAGGACGATCAGGCCGAGAGCGCTGCCGACCCCGATGAGAAGCGCCGGCAGTGACAGCGCGAGAAGGCGCTTGGTCGGGGAGGCCCGTGCGGCCACGGCGTGATCGTGCTCGCGCCCGAACTCCGGAACCGGGCGGGCGGGTTGCTCTGCCATGGGATCCCCCGAGATCTTCGTGCCGCGCCGAGCCGATCTGGGCGCGCTGCCAGGATAGGGGAACGGATGTCGCCGCCGGGGACTACTCTCAGACGGTGCCCGAACCCGTGATCTCCGCGAAGAACCTCCGGAAGACCTACCGGGTGGCGGGCAAACCCGCGTTCGTCGCCGTCGACGACCTCTCGTTCGAGGTGGCAGCCGGGGAGTCGTTCGGGCTGCTGGGTCCGAACGGGGCGGGCAAGTCGACGACCATGAAGATGATCGGCGCGGTCTCCGCCCGCTCCGGCGGCGACCTGTCGATCCTCGGACTCGATCCCGACCGCAACGGCCCCGAGATCCGGTCGCGACTGGGCGTGGTCCCGCAGCAGGACAACCTCGACGGGGAGTTGAACGCGCGCGAGAACCTGTACATCTACGGCCGGTACTTCGGGCTGCCGGGCCGCGAGTGCCATCGCCGCGCCGACGAGCTCCTCGCGTTCGCGCAGCTGGAGGAGAAGGCCAGGAACAAGGTCGATCAGCTCTCCGGCGGCATGAAGCGGCGTCTCACGATCGCCCGTGGCCTGATCAACGACCCGCGCATCCTGCTGCTCGACGAGCCGACAACGGGGCTGGATCCGCAGGCGCGCCACGTGCTGTGGGACCGGCTGTTCCGGTTGAAGGAGCGGGGGACGACCCTGGTGCTCACCACGCACTACATGGATGAGGCCGAACAGCTCTGCGATCGACTGATCGTCGTCGACAAGGGCCGCATCATGGCCGAGGGGTCGCCCGCGTCGCTCATCCGCGAACACTCCAGCCGCGAGGTGCTCGAGGTGCGCTTCGGGTCGGATCGCAACGAGCAGGTCGCGGCGCAGCTGACGGGCGTCGGCGACCGCATCGAGGTGCTGCCGGACCGGGTCCTCGTGTACGCGCACGACGGCGAGCGGGCGCTGGAGGAGGTCACCGCGCGCGATCTGCACCCGCGCACGTCGCTCGTGCGGCGCTCCAGCCTCGAAGACGTCTTCCTGCGACTGACCGGACGGTCGCTGATCGAATGACGACCGAGCAGACGCACGCGCCCACGCTCGACGAGCTCCGCGAGGAGGCCCTCGCGTGGGGGCGCCGACCGCGCGCCCGCGGCGCGCTGTACGTCACCGAGCACATGGTGCGCGCCATGCGCGCCTACGGATGGACGATCGTGGTCGGGGCCCTGGGGCAGCCGATGCTCTACCTGCTCGGCCTCGCCGTCGGGCTGGCCGCGCTCATCCAGGCGCCCATCGACGACGGCTCTCAGCAGGTGCCGTACCTCGTCTTCGTGGCCCCGGCGCTGCTGATGACCTCGGCGATCGCCGTCGCCAGCGAGGAGTTCACCTACCCCGTGATGGCGGGCTTCAAGTGGCGGCGGTACTTCTTCGGATTCTCGGCCTCGCCGCTGTCGCCGGGGCAGATCGCCGGCGGCGTGGTGGCCGGTGCCGCCGCGCGCATGACGATGACCGTCGTGCTCTACTTCGCCTTCATCGCCCTGTTCTTCGCCGTTCTCCAGCCTGGCGCCCTGGTGCCGGCCACGGCGTGGCTGTCGATGCCCATCGGCATCCTCGCGGGGCTCTCCTTCGGCGTGCCGCTGATGGCGTATGCGGCGTCGATCGTGGACGACAAGGGTCAGTTCGCGCTGGTGCAGCGCTTCGTGTTCATGCCCATGTTCCTCTTCTCGGGAACGTTCTACCCTCTGACGAACCTCCCGATCGGCCTGCAGTGGATCGGATGGATCTCGCCGCTGTGGCACGCCACCGAGCTCGGCCGAGTCGTCACGTACGGAGCCGAGGTGGCGCCCGGGATGATCGCGGTGCACCTGATCTATCTCCTCGCGCTCACCGCCGGCGGACTCGTCGTCGCGCGGCGCCTGTTCGCCAGGAGGCTCGCGGCATGAGCGCCGGCACGACGCAGCACCCGGTCGGCCGAGCCCGCGCCGGCGGGGTGCGGGCCCTCTGGTCCGGCAATCCGCAGGCCGTGGTGCAGCGCGGCCTGATCGCGGCGCGATCCTCCAGCTGGGTCGTGGTCGTCTCGGGCTTCTTCGAGCCGGTGTTCTACCTGCTGTCGATGGGGATCGGACTCGGCGTCATCATCGGCGAGGTCGAGGCGGCGCCGGGCGTCGAGGTGAGCTACGCCGCGTTCATCGCCCCGGCGCTGCTGGCGGTCTCGGCGATGAACGGCGCGATCTACGACTCGACGTGGAACGTCTTCTTCAAGCTCAACTACGGCAAGCTCTACGAGGGCATGCTGGCGACCTCGCTCGGTCCGCTCGATGTCGCGCTCGGCGAGATCCTGTACGCACTGCTGCGCGGCCTCGTCTATGCGTCGGGGTTCATGATCGTCATGCAGATCGCCGGCCTCAACCTCGCGTGGACCGCGATCCTGGCGCTTCCGGCGGTGCTCCTGATCGCGTTCGGCTTCGCGGCGGTGGGGATGGCGGTGACGAGCTTCATGAAGACCTTCCAGCACATGGACTGGATCAACTTCGTGCTGCTGCCGATGTTCCTGTTCTCGGCGACCCTCTACCCGATCTCGGTCTACCCGGAGTGGGTGCAGCAGATCATCATGGCGTTCCCGCTGTGGCACGCCGTCGACCTCATCCGCGGCCTCACGACCGGCATCCTCTCCGCGGGGATGCTGTGGCACGTGCTCTACTTCGTGGTCATGATCGCCCTCGGGCTGGTGTTCACCACGCGGCGGCTGCGCGCCCTGTTCCTGGACTGAACGAACCGCCGCCCGCAGACGGTCAGAGCGAGCCGCTGGCGGCCACGCCGATGTTGTCGTCGTAGTCGACGTCTTTGGTCTCCGGGGCGAGGATGAGGGCGACGAAGGTGAGCACCGCCATCGCGGACAGGTAGACGCCCACCAGCCACGGGGCGCCGCCGGTCGCGGCCCACAGGGCCACCGCCACGATCGGGGCGAGAGCGGCGCCGAGGATCGAGGAGAGGTTGTAGGCGATCGCCGATCCCGAGTAGCGCACGTTCGTCGGGAACAGCTCGGGGAGGACGGCGCCCATCGGTCCGAACGTGGCACCCATGAGCATGAACCCGAACACGAGGAACGCCTGCACCATCGCCCCGGTGAACTTCGGGTCGGCCTGCGGCAGCAGGAACACGTTGAAGGTCAGTCCGAACACGATGATCAGCCCCGTGATCCACAGCAGCAGGCGCCGTCGGCCGATCGCGTCGGCGACGGGACCGGCCAGCAGGGTGAAGATGCCGAAGAAGACCACGCCGATGATCTGCATCAGCACGAAGTCGGTGTAGCCGAAGCCGAGCCCGGGGTAGAACTGGTCGGCGAACGCGGCCGCGTCGAAGCTCTGGCCGGATGCCTCCGCGGCCGTGCGGGCCGCCGCCGTGGCGGTATCGAGGTCGGCCGCCTTGGTGCCGTAGGAGAGCGTGAAGTTCGTCATCAGGTAGAACAGCACGTAGGTGGCCAGCATGATGAACGTGCCGAGCACGATCTGCCAGCCGTTGCGGCGGACCACCGTGACCAGGGGGAACTTGCGCAGCGCGCCGTGCGCTCCGGCCTTCACGAACGTCTCCGACTCCACCAGGCGCAGGCGCACCCACAGTCCGATGATCACCATGACGGCCGAGAACAGGAACGGCACGCGCCATCCCCACGCGAGGAACGCCTCGGACTGCTGCGTGGGGCCGTCGGGGTGCGGGAGGGCCCAGCTGATCGCGAGGAAAACGCTGTTGGCGATGATGAACCCGAGCGGAGCGCCGAGCTGCGGGAAGGTGCCGTACCAGGCGCGCTTGCCCTTCGGCGCGTTCTCCGTCGCCACGAGCGCCGCGCCGGACCACTCGCCGCCCAGCGCGAAGCCCTGGGCGAGGCGCAGGACGAGCAGGAGCACCGCGGCAGCGGCGCCGATGTCCTGGAAGGTGGGGAGGCACCCGATGAGGATCGTGGCGACGCCCATGGTGAGCAGGGACCACACCAGCGTGATCTTGCGGCCGAACCGGTCGCCGAAATGGCCGAAGACGATGGCCCCCAGCGGGCGGGCGATCATCGCCGCGCCGAAGACGCTGAACGACAGCAGCAGAGCGGTCGTGTCGTTCCCGGTAGGGAAGAAGAGCGCCGGGAAGACCAGCACGGCAGCGGTGGCGTAGACGTAGAAGTCGTAGAACTCGATCGTCGTGCCGACGAGGCTCGCGGTGATGACGCGAGAGCGGGGATTCGCCGGAGCGGTTCGGGGGGAAGTCATGGCGAGCGACAAGCTTACTCTCGGCGCCCGCCGATCCGGATCACGTCCAGAGCACCGCGATGGCCGCGTTCGCGAGCGTCAGCGCGCCGATCGACCAGAAGACGCCGGTCGGCACCGAGCCGCGCTTGCGCTGCCGTGCGGAGCCGATCCCGAGCAGCGCTCCGATGACGAGGAGGATGACGAGCTTGACGCCGATCTTGATGTAGTTCAGCTCGTACGACACTCCCCACGGAGCGGCGAGGGCGAGGCCCGCGACGGCGGCGACGGCGAGGCCCCAGTTCATCAGCCGTGTCACGTTCCGACGGCCACCGATGGCCTCGACCGCCCATGTGCCGAAGAGCAGGGCGAACCCGACGAGATGGACGAGCACGACGAGGTGGCGAAGGAACTCCATGCGACACAACCTACGGCGCCGGATGCGAGGCCGCCAGCAAGGACGACCTAACCGTCGCCCCGTCAGCCGCGCAGCGCGCGGGTGACCAGAGCGGTGCGCACCGCGGCGTCCGCCGCTTCCGCACCCTTGTCCTCTTTCGAGCCCTCCAGGCCCGCCCGGTCGAGTCCCTGCTGTTCGTCGTCGAGGGTGAGCACGCCGAACCCGACGGGTCTGCCGGCGTCGAGCGACACGCGGGTGAGTCCGTCGGTGGCGGCGGCGGCGACGAAGTCGAAGTGCGGCGTGCCGCCGCGGATGATCACGCCCAGTGCCACGACCGCGTCGGCCCCGCCCGCGAAGGCGGCCTGCGCCGCCAGGGCGAGCTCGAACGAGCCGGGCACGCGCACGAGGCGGTGGTCGGCGCCGCTGGCATCCAGCACGCGTTGAGCGCCGGCGACGAGCCCGTCGGTGATGGTGTCGTGCCACGTGCCGGCGATCACGACGACGGAGAGCCCCGTCGCGTCGACGGGGGCGGGGGTCTGGGGTGCTCCGGTGCCGCTCATGCGCCGGCTCCTTCCTTCATCTGCGCGACCGCGTCGGCGAGGTCCTCCTCGGCGATGATGTGTCCCATGCGGTCGCGCTTGGTGGCGAGGTACTGGTGGTTGTTGGGTCCGACGCCGACCAGCAGCGGCACCTGCTCGACGATGTCGAGTCCGAGTTCGCGCAGCTGGCTGACCTTGTCGGTGTTGTTGGTGAGCAGGCGCACGCGCTCGACGCCGAGGTCGGCGAGGATGCCCGCGGCCGCGGCGTAGTCGCGCGCATCGGCCGGCAGCCCGAGCTCGAGGTTGGCGTCGACGGTGTCGTAGCCGCGCTCCTGCAGCCCGTAGGCGCGGAGCTTGTTGATGAGGCCGATGCCGCGTCCTTCGTGACCGCGCATGTAGACCACGACGCCGCCGTCCTGCTCGATCGCGTCGAGGGCGGCATCCAGCTGCGATCCGCACTCGCACTTCAGCGATCCGAACGCCTCACCGGTGAGGCACTCCGAGTGCACCCGCACGAGCGGGGCGTCGGAGGAGAGGTCGCCGGAGACGACGGCGATGTGGTCGGTGCCGGTCACGCGGTCCTTGTAGGCGAGGAAGCGGAACTCGCCGTGGGAGGTGGGAACGCGCGACTCTGCGCGCAGGCTCACGCGGCGGCGATGCGCGTGGCCGGACCGGGTGCCGTCGGGGTCGACCTCCCCGAGGTGCGCGATGAGCTGCTCGATCGTGATCACCGGCACGCCGTCGCGTCGACCGAGCTCGATCAGACCGGGAAGGCGCATCATCGACCCGTCCTCCGCGACGATCTCGGCGATCGCTCCCACCGGTTCCAGCCCCGCGAGCCGCATGAGCTCGACGGCGGCCTCGGTATGTCCGCCGCGCTCCCGCACGCCGCCGTCGACGGCGCGCAGCGGCAGGATGTGTCCGGGGCGGATCACGCTCGACGGCGTCGACGCGGGGTTCGCCAGCACGTTGAGGGTGTGCGCGCGGTCGGCGGCGCTGATGCCCGTGGTGATGCCGTCGGCCGCGTCGACGCTCACGGTGTACGCGGTGCCGCGGGCGTCCTGGTTGGTCTCCACCATCGGCGGCAGGTCGAGGGCGTCGGCGCGATCGGCGGGCATCGGCGCGCAGATGAAGCCGCTGGACCATCGGACGGTCCACGCGATCCATTCCGGCGTCGCCAGCTGCGCGGACAGGATGACGTCGCCTTCGTTCTCGCGGTTCTCGTCGTCGGCGACGATGACGGGGCGTCCCGCGCGCAGGGCGTCGAGGGCGTCGGAGATGGGGGAAAGGCTCATCGGGAGCCTCCTTCCGGATCTGCGCCGGCGGTCGGCGCGAAGGCGAGGAGTCGCTGCACGTGGCGCGCGAGGATGTCGGTCTCGAGGTTCACGCGGTCAC
Source organism: Microbacterium sp. UBA1612 (assembly GCF_002321605.1). NCBI lineage: Bacteria > Bacillati > Actinomycetota > Actinomycetes > Micrococcales > Microbacteriaceae > Microbacterium > Microbacterium sp. UBA1612. The sequence continues at coordinate 43,187 of NZ_DCMW01000018.1, read as the reverse complement.
CGGCCGCGCGCTCGCCGAGGGTGGTGGCCGTGAGGGTCTCGGGGATGAGGGAGACCTCGAACCACGGTGCGTCGGCGTCGGCGGCGCTCGCGGAGCTGACGGTGAGGGAGACCCCGTCGACGGCGATGGAGCCCTTGTCGACGACGAGGGGCGCGAGTTGAGCGGGCAGACCGATCCGCAGCACGAGCCACTGCGCACCGGGCCGCACCTCGAGCACCTCGCCGGTGCCGTCGATGTGTCCCTGCACGATGTGGCCGCCGAGGCGCCCGCCGGTCGCGGTGGCCCGCTCGATGTTCACTCGGCGACCCGGCGCCGCCCCGGCGAGGGTCGACATGTCGAGCGTCTGCTTCATGACGTCGGCGGTGAACCCGTCGGCGGCCTGCTCGACGACGGTGAGGCAGACGCCGGAGACGGCGATGGAGTCGCCGTGGGAGGCGTCGGAGACCGCGATCGGCGCGCGCACCGTCAGCCGGACGCCGTCGCCGGAAAGCGCCACGTCGGTGATCTCGCCGAGTTCCTCGATGATTCCGGTGAACATTCACGCGCCTTTCGTCGGGTCCGCCGCGGCGGAGGAGGGGTGGGCGATGATCCGCACGTCGTCGCCGAGTGGGTCGATCGAGACGGTGTCGAGCCGCAGGGCCGACCCGATGGTCGGCACGCCGATCTCGCCCAGGGCGAGCCGTGCACCGCCGAGCAGCACCGGGGCGACGTAGACGATCACGTCGTCGACGAGGCCGGCGCGCAGGAACGCCGAGGCGAGGGCGGGCCCGCCCTCGACGAACACCCGATGGAAGCCGAGGCCGCGCAGCTCCGCCAGCACCGCGGGCAGGTCGTCGCCCGCGCGCTGGAGGAACGGGCGGGGATGCCGGCGCACGGCCGCATCGTGCGGGATGTCGCGGCGCCCGAGCACGAGCGGCACCGGCTGGGAGTCGTGCAGTGCGCCGGAGGGGGTGCGGGCGGTGAGGGCGGGGTCGTCGGCGAGCACCGTGCCGATGCCGGCGACGATGACGTCGGCCGCCGCGCGGCGGCGATGCACGTCTTCGCGTGCCGCGGAGCCCGTGATCCACTGGCTCGTGCCGTCGGCGGCGGCGGCTCGTCCGTCGAGTGACTGCGCCCACTTCACCGTCACGTGCGGACGCCCGAGGCGCTGCACCGCGAGCCATGACCCGAGCAGGTCGGTGCCGTCGGCGGCGAAAACGGCCGGCTCCACATCGATGCCGGCGGCGCGAAGTCGATCGGCCCCGCCGGAGGACGCCTCTCCCGGGTCGTCGACGGCGAACACGACGCGGGCGATGCCCGCCGCGATGAGCGCTTCGCTGCACGGTCCGGTGCGCCCGGTGTGATTGCAGGGCTCGAGGGTGACCACGGCCGTGGCGCCGCGCGCGGCACCGTCGGACAGGTGCGACAGGGCGTCGACCTCGGCGTGCGCGGTTCCGGCGCCTCGATGCCACCCCTCCGCGAGGACCTCGCCGTCGGGGGAGAGGATGACCGCGCCGACCTGGGGGTTCGCGCCTCGCGGGCCGCGCAGGGCGAGGTCGAGGGCGCGACGCATCGCGCCCTGCTCCGCCGCGGTGGCCGGCATCCGTCATCTCCTCGTCCGTCTGATCTCTACTGCCGCAGATCATCGCGCTGCTGCAGATCATCGCGCACACGGAAGACGGGAAGCGGCGACGCGTCAGCGTCGCTCGTGCCACCTCCCATCCGGACTCGCGTCGGGTTTCCCCGTCGCATCACCGTCGGTTCCGGAATTCCACCGGATCAACCCGCATCGTCATCCGTTCGGATCTCGATGCGGGGTCGCGGACTTTCACCGCCGGTTCGGATTCTCACCGACCCCGGAGCACGTCGACACTCATTCTAGGTCAACCGCACGCGTGCGCATCCATTCCCGATGCGCACCGCGTCACGGAGGCGTCAGTCGTTCTCCACCAGGGCGCGGGCCGTTCCCTCGTCGATCACGAGGTCGGTCACCAGGCCCGCCGCGATCGCGCCGCGCAGGCTCGCGAGCTTGGACTCGCCCGCCACAATGCAGCAGCGCCGCGGAACCTGCCGCAGCGCCGCGAAGTCGGGGCCCGTCGCACGTTCGTTCAGCGCGATGCCGTCGCTGGACCCGTCGGCCCGGAAGAAGACCGTGGCGACGTCGCCGACCACCCCGTCCCGGGCGAGGGCGCCGAGATCGGACGGGTCGAGGAATCCGCCGGAGTATACGTGGCTGCGTACCCGCGCCGACGCGGACCCCACGCTGAAGAGCACGAGGCCCATCTTGTCCTGCGTCTCGAGGATGCGCCGAGTGCTGCGCTCGCGCCACAGCAGGCGCTTGGTCTCCGGGTCGTCGAAGAACGCCGGGACCGGGAACTGCTGCACGCTTCCGCGGTACGCCTCGCCGAAGCGGCTGAGGATCTCGCTGGCGTAGAGCAGACCGGTCGTATGCGTGTTCCCCGAGCCGTTCAGCTGCACGAAGGTGGTGTCGTGCACGGGTTTCGGAATGAGGTGCGTGCTGACCGCGGCCAGCGTCGACCCCCATGCGACGCCGACGGTGAGCTCCGAGTGCACGAAGTCGTGGATCACGTGGGCGGCGCCGAGGGCGACGCGCGCCAGACGTTCCGCTTCGGGCAGGTCGCCGGGCATCGGCACCACGTGCGCGGTGACGCCGAAGCGCGTCGCGATGCGCGACTCCAGCGTATGAGGCGCCTCGTGCGGCGAGCGGATCCGGATGTCGACGATGCCCTGGGCGCGCGCGTAGGAGAGCAGCCGGGAGACCGTCGAGCGCGATGTGCGCAGTTCCCCGGCGATCGCATCCATGGTTCGGTTCTGCACGTAGTAGAGGTGCGCCGCGGTGTGCGCTCGGTCTACACGGAACGCACCGTCGCGCCCGTCGTCGATATCGTCCATGACGACATGGTTGCACATGTGTGCAGAGCCGCTGAAATATCGCGCAGCGGTGTGATGATGGATACCGGATCGAAAGGACGACCATGACGGATCGAAACGCGCCCTCCCTCCGCACCGACCTCGCCGCCCGGCCCCACGCCGAGGTTCTGATCATCGGCGGCGGCATCAACGGTCTCGCCACCTTCCGCGACCTCGCGCTGCAGGGGGTGGATGTCGCGCTGGTGGAGAAGAACGACTTCATCAGTGGCGCCTCCGCCGGGTCGTCCCACATGATCCACGGCGGGGTGCGCTACCTCGAGAACGGCGAGTTCCGTCTCGTCCACGAAGCCGTCCGCGAGCGCAACGACCTCATCGGCACGGCGCCGCACTACGTCAAGCCGCTGCAGACGACCATCCCGATTCACTCGGCCTTCTCGGGGCTGTTCAATGCCCCGCTGCGCATGCTCACGCACCGGTCGGGGAAGCCGAAGGAACGCGGGGCGCTGCTGATCAAGGTCGGGTTGACGATCTACGACTCCTTCTCGCGCAACGGTGGCCGTGTGCCCCGGCACGAGTTCCACGGGCGCAAGCGTTCGCTTCGCGCGCTGCCGGATCTCGGTCCCGACGTGAAGTACACCGCGACGTACTGGGACGCCGCGATCCGCGACCCGGAGCGACTCGGGCAGGACCTCGTCCGCGACGCGCGCGCCGCCGGAGGCGACCGCGCCCGTGCGGTCAATTACACGGCCGCCGTTGCCATCGACGGCGACCAGGTCGTGCTCGAAGACGGGCCGACCGGGCGGCGGATCCCCTTCTCCGCCCAGATCGTCATCAACGCCGCGGGACCGTGGGCCGACCTCGTCAACGACGCACTCGGTCGAGAGACTCGCTACATGGCCGGGACGAAGGGCTCGCACATCGTCCTCGACCACCCCGAGCTGCTGGATGCGACCGGCGGACGCGAGCTGTTCTTCGAGAACAGCGACGGACGCATCGTGCTCATCCACCCCCTCAAGGGCCGCGTACTGGTGGGCACGAGCGACCTCGAGCACGACATCACGGAGCCGGCGGTGTGCACGGAGGATGAGGTCGACTACTTCATCGACCTCATCGCGCAGGTGCTGCCCGACATCGCCGTCGACCGATCTCAGATCGTCTACCGCTTCAGCGGTGTGCGGCCGCTGCCCAGCCACGAGGACCTGCCGCCCGGGTTCGTCTCGCGCGACTACCGCGTCGAGCACGGCGTGCTCGTGACGGGTGGGCCGCGCCTGATCACGCTCGTGGGCGGCAAGTGGACGACCTTCCGCGCGTCGGCGGAGCACCTCGCCGATGACGCGCTGAAAGAGCTCGGCCGCGAGCGCTCGGTGACCACGCGAGGCCTCGCGATCGGTGGCGGCAAGGGATACCCGGTCGACGAGCGCTCGCGCCAGGCGTGGGTGGAACGCCACGCCGACGGTGTCGGGCGCGAGCGCGCGGCCGTCCTGCTTGCGCGCTACGGCACGATCGCGCGCGAGGTGATCGACGCGATCGTCGAGGACGACGACGATCGCGCGCTCGAGACCCTCCCGGACTTCTCGACGGGGGAACTGCGATTCCTTGCGGTCAACGAGGATGTCGAGCGCCTCGCCGACCTCCTCCAGCGGCGCTCCGACCTTGCCTTCACCGGGCGGCTGTCTCGTGAGATCTTCACCGAGGTCGCGGAGGCCGTCGCCTCGGTCCTGGAGTGGGATGAGGCCCGCGTCGGTTCCGAGATCGCGCGCACGATGGATCAGTTGGCCGCCCTCCACGGGTGGCAGGCGACGGCCGACGCGGACACTCCGGCATGAGAATGCACATATGTGCACGGCGGTTGCGACGGTGTTCACCCGCTGGTTAGGGTTCCGGAGTCGCAGGATCTCACGGTGACGTGATCGATCACGCGGCTCCACCCGACTCACGAAGGAGTGTCCACGTGAAACCGCAGCTGTACCGCCGGAATGCCTTCTGGCTGGTGCTCTCCCTGATCCTCGTCGCCGTGTCCGGCGTCGGGGCCTCGCTTGTCCAGTCCGACGCCGGAAGCGTCGAGATCGAGGATCTGCGCTGGGAGACGCCCACCGGAAAGACGATGAGCGCCTTGCTCTATGTCCCCGAGAGCGCCACCCCCGACAACCCCGCCCCGGGTGTCGTCGCCAGCCATGGATGGTTCAACAACCGGGAGATGCAGGACCTGAACTACGTCGAGCTTGCGCGGCGCGGGTTCGTGGTCATGTCGATCGACATGTACGGCCACGGCGACAGCGATTGGCTCGTCCCCGGCGAGGAGGCCGTGGCCGGGACCGGCATGTACGACGCCGTCAAGCTCATGCACGACCTGCCATACGTCGACCCGCAGGAGATCGGCGTGACCGGCCACTCGAACGGCGCCCGTGCCGCGAATTTCTCCGTGCTCGAGGACAACGAAGCCGCCGAGCCGCTCATCGCCGCCGTGCTGCTGGTCGACAACGACCCGATCTACAAGAACCCCGAGACGGGGGAGTGGGTCAACGTCTACGGGGCCCGCGACACCGGTCTCATCCAAGCGAAGTACGACGAGTTCTTCTTCCGCACCTATGACGAGAACGGCGTCGTGCTCACCGCCCCTCGGGACTACGTCTCGACCGACAACGCGCAGTCCTTCCTGCACTTCGGGGCCGATCCGTCGTCGTTCACCGACGAGCGCGAGGCCGGGGTCTACTACGACGAGGCGATCGACGGCACCGACAGCTCCCGCGTGATCTACAGCCTCGACCAGACTCACCCGTGGTCCCACACGTCCGCGACGGCGGCAGGCGACCTGGTGGAATTCTTCGACACCGTGTTCGAGTCGCCGAATCCGATCGACGCCGCCAATCAGGTGTGGCAGTGGAAGGTCTTCTTCAACACCCTCGGACTCATCGGATTCGGAATCTTCCTCGTGGCGTTCGCCCGTGCTCTGGTGACGACGAAGATGTTCGCAGCAGCTCGCCTCCCCGCCCCTGACGCGCAACCACTGGCCGGACGCGCTGCGAAGCTGTGGTTCTGGGGTGGCCTGGCGGTGTCCGCCGTCGTCAGCGCCGTCACGTACGTGTGGCTGAGCCAGCAGGCCTTCACCGGTCTCGTGCCGGCGTTCATCCCGCAGACCCCGCCGTACTTCATCGGGTTCTGGGCCGCCGTCAACGGCGTCTTCACCCTCCTGGTGCTGTTGGCCGCGTGGTGGTTCACGATGCGTGGCTCGAACTCCGGCCTCGCCGCCCGCGGTCTCTGGCAGGGATGGCGGCCGTTCGGCGCCGGTGTCGCCGTCGCGCTGCTGACCGTCGTCGCGGCGTTCGGACTCGTGTTCGTCGTGGATTACTTCTTCCAGACCGACTTCCGCCTGTGGGTCCTCGCGGTGCGGGCGTTCACTCCCGACAAGATCGGCCTCGCGCTGATCGTTCTGCCGCTATTCGTGATCTACTTCGTCGCGAACTCCGTCGCCGTGAACGTCTTCAACCGTGTGACCATCGGTGGTCGCGAGTGGATCAACACCGCCCTGTTGGCGTTCTTCAACGCGCTGGGTCCGCTCGTCCTGGTCATCGCGCAGTACGTGACCTTCGCGGCAAGCGGTCACCTCATCCCGGGCTTCGGAGGCATCTTCAGCATCTGGCTGTTCCCGGTCCTGGTGATCCTCCCCGTCGCGGCGATCGTGTCGCGGAAGATCTACCGAGAGACGTCCAACCCGTACATCGGCGGGCTGATCATGGCGGCCGCCGTCGCCATGGTCTCCGCGTCGAATACGCTGACGTACGTCGTATGACCCGATGCGGGGCACCCGGTCCACGGGTGCCCCGCATCCCATCCGAGAAGAAAGAGGCGACGTGGCCGAACACGTGATCGCGATCGATCAGGGGACCACCTCGACCCGGGCGATCGTGTTCGACGCCCGAGGATCCGTCGTCACGAGCGCACAGCGCGAGCACGAGCAGATCTTCCCCAAAGCGGGTTGGGTCGAGCACGACCCCGAGGAGATCTGGACCAACACGTCGTGGGTCCTCGAAGCGGTGCTGGAGCAGTCCGGCCTCTCCGCGGGCGACATCGCCGGCATCGGCGTGACCAACCAACGCGAGACCGCTGTGGTGTGGGACCGTCGCACCGGACGCCCGATCGCCAACGCGATCGTGTGGCAGGACACCCGAACCCAGCCGCGCGTCGACCGTCTCGCCGCCGACGGCGGCGTGGACCGCTTCGCCGGGACGACCGGGCTTCCGCTGGCCACCTACTTCTCCGCCTCGAAGATCGCTTGGATCCTCGACAACGTCGAGGGCGCCCGCGGGGCCGCCGAGGGCGGTGACCTGCTGTTCGGAACGCCTGACTCGTGGGTGATCTGGAAGCTCACCGACGGGCGCGAGCACATCACCGATGTCACCAACGCCAGCCGCACGCTGTTGATGGATCTCGAGACCCTCGATTGGTCGGACGAGATGCTGCGGATGTGGGACATCCCCCGTTCGATGCTGCCCGGCATCCGCCCGTCTTCCGCCGTCGTGGGCGAGGTGGTCGAGCCCGCCCCGGCCGCCGGGATCCCGATCGCGGGGATCCTCGGCGATCAGCAGGCGGCGACGTTCGGCCAGGCCGCCTTCGAACCGGGGGAGTCGAAGAACACGTACGGCACCGGGAACTTCCTGCTCGTGGGCACCGGCACCGACATCGTCCGTTCGGGCAACGGTCTCATCACCACCGTCGCCTACCGGATCGGTGAGGAGCCGGCGCGCTACGCCCTCGAGGGGTCGATCGCGGTGACGGGATCGCTCGTGCAGTGGCTGCGGGACAACCTCGGCCTCATCCGCTCCTCCGACGAGGTCGAGGAGCTCGCCGGAGGCGTCGACGACGCCGGCGGCGCATACTTCGTGCCGGCCTTCAGCGGGTTGTTCGCCCCGCACTGGCGTCCGGATGCGCGCGGGGCCATCGTCGGGCTCACCCGCTACGTCAACCGGCATCACATCGCTCGCGCGGCCCTCGAGTCGACCGCCTTCCAGTCGTGGGATGTCATCGAGGCCGTCGAGGCCGACACCGGCCACCCGCTCGAGGAGCTGCGGGTGGACGGCGGCATGACGAAGAACGACCTCCTCATGCAGTTCCAGGCCGACATCCTCGGCATCCCGGTCGTGCGCCCGCAGGTGGTCGAGACCACGGCGCTCGGCGCGGCCTACGCGGCCGGCCTTGCCACCGGAGTGTGGGCCGACCACGACGAGCTGCGGGCGCATTGGCGCGAGGACCGCCGGTTCGAGCCGCGCATGAGCACCGACGAGCGCGACCGGCGACGTCGGCTGTGGCGCAAGGCCGTGTCGAAGTCCCTGGACTGGGTCGACGACGACGCGCGCGTGCTCATGGGCACGACCGACGACGGCGGGTCACTTCAGCAGTCGTGACAGGCGGCGATCGGCGAGGATCTTGCCGCCGGTCTGGCACGTCGGGCAGTACTCGAGGGAGTTGTCGGCGAAGAAGACGCTGCGCACCTCGTCGCCGCAGACCGGACACGCCTCGCCGCGCCGGGCGTGCACCTTCATGCCGCGGCGCTTGGCGTCCTTGAGGTCGGCCGGTGGCTTCCCCGACGCGGCGGCGAGGGCCTCCGCGATCGTCGCCTGCATCGCCTCGTACAGGTGCGAGACGGTGTCGGCGTCGAGCGACGACGCCAGCGCGTAGGGCGACATCCGCGCGGCGTGCAGGATCTCATCCGAGTAGGCGTTGCCGATCCCGGCGATGAGGCTCTGGTCGCGCAGCACGCCCTTGATCTGCGTGCGACGACCGGCGAGCACGCCCGCGAGGGTGTCGACGGTGAAGGCCGGATCGAGCGGGTCGGGCCCGAGACGGGCGACGCCGGGCACATCCGCCGGGTTCCGCACGACCGACACCGACAGCGACTTCTTGGTGCCCGCCTCGGTGAGGTCGAAGCCGGACCCGTCCGACAGGGCGACGCGCGCGGCGATGGGGGACTTGCCCGGGCGGAGAGCCGTCGCCGGCAGGGCGTCGTACCAGCGGAGCCATCCGGCCTTGGCGAGGTGGAACACCAGGTGCAGGACGGCGTCATCCGTCGTTGCGGTGGGGGTGGCTGTGGCAACGTCGGTTGTGGCTGGGGCGGTTGGGGCGGTTGCGGTGGTTGCGGCGACGTCGAGGAACTTGCCGTGTCGACTCACGCCCGTGATCTCCGCGCCGTGCAGCGACTGCACCGGCGGGTCGTAGGTCTTCAGGGCCGCGATGTTCGTGACGGTGACTTTGGTGACGGTCAGTCCGGTGATCCGCCCGTCGAGGTAGTCGACGAGTCCCTGCACCTCCGGCATCTCGGGCATGCCCTCATCCTGGCACGGCGGGGCGGCCGCTGGGCGGACAGGGGTCGGCGGCGGGGCGCGGGCTGGTGCCGGCCGCCGGATCGCGGGAGGGATCCGTCAGGCGGGCGTCGGCGGGTTGGCGCGTGGCGCGACGAGGTCAGGACGCGGTCGCCGACGGCTCCAGGATCGGCCACGGCTGCGGGGAGCGGTCATCGCCCGGCAGCAGGCCGGCGAGCCACGCATCTTCCCGGCCGCGGTGGCTGGGGAGCGCCATCCGCGACATGCCTTCGAAGTGGAATCCGAGTGCGCGAGCGGCACGTGCCGAGGCGAGGTTGCCGACCGCGGCGCGCCATCCGATCCGTGCGTAGGCGCCACCTGCCGGGTCCAGCCCCCAGTCGAGCGCGGCCCGGGCGGCTTCGACGAGCACGCCGCGGCCGCGCGCGGCGGGCGCGATCCAGTATCCGAGTTCGGCGGAGTCCGCGGACGTGCGGTTCAGCCCCACGACGCCGAGCAGTGCCGTGCCCTCGCGGATCGCCCACGTCTGCTCGACGCCGGTGCGCCAGCGATCTTCGGCTCCGGTGCAGAACTCCTCGGCGTGGTGTCGCTCGTACGGCGCGGGCACCGTCGTCCACCGTTGGATCTCCGGATCCTGGCATGCGGCGAACACGGCGTCGACGTCGGCCGCCTCCGGCGCCGTCAGCACGAAGCGTTCGGTGGCCAGGTCGACGGCGCGCATCTCCCCACCCTACGTCGCCCTCCCATTCCTCCGCCCTGCGTCGCTCTCCCATTCCTCCGCCCTGCGTCGCCCTCCCATTCCTCCGCCCTGCGTCGCCCTCCCATTCCTCCGCCCGCCTGCCTGCCCAGTTGCCCCGTCCGTCTCCTGCCCAGTTGCCCCGTCCGTCTCCTGCCCGGAACCCCGTCCGTCTCCTGCCTGGCTGTCCCGTCTGTCTCTCGCTACGTTGGTGCCCCAACTCAGGCTGTGAGGCGCCAGACGGTGCCAACACGCCGCTAGCGGTGATTCTCAGCCTGAGTTGGTGCTCAGGAGTGCGGGGAAGGTGATGCCAGGGCGGCACGCTGCGGCGCTGCCCTGCCGTCCCGCTGCCCGGTTCCCGCCTCGTGTCTCCCGCCCGGTTCAATCACCCACCCGGCACGTCTCTCCGTGCGGCTCCCCGACCGTCAGCCCTCTTGTTCGTGACCCAACTCAGGTTGGGAGGTGCGGGACGGCGCCGACACGCCGCTGGCGGTGGCCCTGGACCTGAATTCGTGCACGCCGCACCGCCCGTTCCCCCGTCCGGGCTCCATGCGCCCCCGCACCCGATCCGGTGTCCCAACTCAGGCTGAGACGGACGGGGACGGGGTGACACGCCGACGGCCGTGGCGCGCAGCCTGCGTTCGGGCACGTGTTCCCCTGCACAGGCGCCGTCGTGATGCAGGTCATCCCCAGGCGAAGGCGGCATGGCGTGAGCGGGCGCGAGGGGCCGCGACGATGCTGGTCATGCACACGGACTGGCGGACATGGACACGCGCAGAGCTCACGACGGAAGGGATGTCGCGCCGCGCTATCCGCGCCGCAGTCGATGATGGTGTGCTCGTCCGCGCCCGTCGAGACCGTTACCTCCCGTCGTCCGCTCCAGCCGACCTCATCCGAGCCGTGCGGGTCGGTGGGCGACTGACCTGCCTCGCTCTCTTGCGGCTCCTCGAGGTCTTCGTGGTCACCGGCGAGGGGCTGCACGTGCACCTTCCGGGGAACGCGAGTCGCATGCGCTCGCCCCACGACCGATTCACTCCGCTCAGGGGCCGAGTCTCGGCGGGTGTCGTGCTCCATTGGCTGCCGCTCCTTCGTCCACTCGGCACGGGTGATGTTTGTGTGGATGTGGTGGATGCGCTCGTCCACGCCGTGCTCTGCCAACCCGCCCGTCACGCTGTCGCGACGCTCGACAGTGCGCTTCATCGTGGCCTTGTCGGAGCGTCTGAGATCGCTGAGATCTTCGCCGCGCTTCCGGCGAAATACGGCATCGTCCGCGATCTCCTCGACGGGCGGGCCGAGTCCGGCAGCGAGACACTCATGCGGTTGATGGTGCGGGCGACAGGAGCGACCTATGAGCTGCAGGTGGTGATGCGCGGGATCGGGCGGGTCGACCTCGTCGTCGACGGCTGGCTCGTGATCGAGTGCGACAGCGAGGAGTTCCACTCGTCGTGGCGTCAGCAGCTGAAGGATCGGCGCCGCGATCTCGCGCTCGCGCAACGTGGATACGTGACCTGGCGCGTCACCGCCGCCCAGATCATGTACCAGCCCGACGAAGTCGCCGCAGGGCTGCGTGGGCTGCTCGCTTCCCGCCGCGACGGTCGTATCAGCACCGGGGCGTGAGGTCCCATCGTCCCGGTTGCGGCGCCAGCTGCGGTGGCGGTGCCTGCATGGCACGTACTCAGGCTGTGCCGCGCGCCGCTGATCGGCCGCCGCGTCATGACGCAGGAAACCTCGGGCGGCGATGTGTTCAGCCTGAGTCCGGGCACGTGGCGGGTGGGTCGAGGCGGGCGGTTCCCATCAGGGAGCGACGGCCGGGCGGCGGGGTCGCTCGGCGGGTAGTCCGGTGGAGATGCCGGCCGCGAGGCACGTACTCAGGCTGTGCGACGCGGGCGCGGGGCACAGCCGCGTCACGACGCGGTGACGCCGGAAGCTGGCGCTCGCTCAGCCTGAGTTCGTGCACGAGGCGGGGCGGCACGTGGCGAGGTGGCACGTGGCGAGGCGAGGCGGCGCGATCCACCACCCTGGCGGCCCGAGCACGAGGCGAGGTGGCACGAGGCGAGGTTGCACGAGGCGGGGCGGCACGTGGCGAGGTGGCACGAGGCGGGGTGGGATCGAACCGAGCCGCATCGCACCGGCGCCGCCGCCCACGGCGGGCCGCACCGCACCACGCCGCTACCCGCGGCTCAGACGCGGCGGAGGAGGCCGATCTTGTCGTAGACCGCGGCCAGCGTGCGGTCGGCGACCTCTTCGGCCTTCGCGGCGTTGGCCGCCAGGACCCGATCGAGCTCGGCCGGGTCATCGAGCAGGGCCAGCGCGCGCTCGCGGACCGGTCCGAACTCCGTCACGACGACTTCGGCGAGGGCCTTCTTGAAGTCGCCGTAACCGCGGCCGGAGAATTCGTCTTCGATCGCCGGAATCTGTCGCCCCGTGAGCGCCGCGAAGATCACCAGCAGGTTGGAGACGCCGGGCTTGTTCTCGCGGTCGTACCGCACAGCACCCTCGGAGTCGGTGACGGCGCGCATGATCTTCTTCGCCGATGCCGCCGGGTCGTCGAGCAGCCACAGAACCCCGGCGTCGGACTCGGCGGACTTCGACATCTTGGCGGTCGGGCTCTGCAGATCGTAGATGCGCGCGGTGTCCTGCTGGATGACCGGCATCGGCACCTGGAAGGTCTTGCCGAAGCGCGAGTTGAAACGCTCCGCGAGATCGCGGGTGAGCTCGACGTGCTGCTTCTGGTCGTCACCGACCGGCACGATGTCGGTCTGGTAGAGCAGGATGTCGGCGGCCATCAGCACCGGGTAGGTGAACAGCCCGACCGACGTCGCGTCGCTGCCGTAGCGGGAGGACTTGTCCTTGAACTGCGTCATGCGGCCCGCCTCGCCGAAACCGGTGACGGTGGAGAGCACCCAGGCGAGTTCAGCGTGGGCGGGCACGTGCGACTGCACGTACAGGGTCGACTTGGCGGGCTCGATGCCGGCGGCGATGTACTGCGCCGCCGTGCGACGGGTCTTCGCGCGCAGTTCGGCCGGGTCGTTCGGCTGGGTGAGCGCGTGCAGGTCGACGACGGAGAAGAACGCCTGATACGACTCCTGCAGGTCGCGCCACTGCATGAGAGCCCCGATGTAGTTGCCGATCTGGAGGGAGTCGGCCGAGGGCTGCATTCCGGAGTAGAGGCGCGGTTTGTTCACCCGACAATCCTATGGGCGCGCTCGCCGGCTCATTCGCCGGACCCGGTGAACGGCGCCACCGGGAGCGGCGCGGCAGCGCCGACGAACGCGACGATCTGGTGCGCGCCGGGGTTGGTCTGCACCGGGACGTTCTCCCAGTTGTTGGCGACCCACACGTTTCCGGATGGATCGACGGCGAGGCCGGTGTTGCGGGTGAATCCGTCGAAGGCGTAGCCGGTGTCATCGGGCGAGATCGCCTCGCCGGTCTCCAAACCGCGCGGGCAGGTCTCGGCCTGCGCGCCGCAGAACGCCGACAGCCGCTGGTCGGCGAAGTTCGCGACCCACACGTTTCCGTCGCCGTCGGTCGTGACCCCCCACGGGCGGGTCACACCGCCGCCTGTGAACGCGGATGAGACGGTCGACCCGTCGGCACTGATCATCGACACCGAGGGAGTGCCTTCGGCGTCGGCCGGACGCTCCGGGCACGGCAGGGTCGTCGTGCCGGAGTTGGCCACCCAGACGTTGCCGTCGGCATCGGTGGCCAGCCCCATCGGGTTCTGGAAGCCGGGGTCGGTCAGCGGCGAGCCGTCGACCGGAGTGCCGTCGCGGTCGAGCACGGCGACGGTGTTGTTCGCGATCCCGCTGACGAAGATGTGCTCGCCGTTGTCGACGACGTCGAACGGCTGCTCGAGTCCGAGATCGGCGAAGTTCTCGGCTGCCTCCGGATCACCGCCCGGATACACCGAGACGGAGTCGTTCCCGCAGCTGGCGATCCACACGTCGCCGTTGTCGGACACCTCGATGCCCTGCGGCCAGCTGAGGTCGCCCGCCGTGAATCCCGTATCGGGGGAGAGTGCCTCACCGTCGTACGTGAACAGCGACATGCTGTTGTGCGGCGGCTGTTCGTCTTCGGGGCACCCGGGTGCGGCGGCGGCGAACCCGAAGTTGCTGAACCAGAGCAGACCGTCCGCGGTGAACTCGATGCCGTATCCCGAGCCCGACAGGCCGCCGCCCTCGTATGTCTCCAGGAGAGCACCGGTCGGCGAGAATTTGAACATCTGGTCGCTGCCGCACACCGGGGTCTGCGGGTCGGCGTTGTACTCGTAGTTGTTGTTGATCCAGATGTTGCCGTCGGGATCGATGGCGAAGTTCCCCGGTCCGGCGAGGTCGGTGCCGTCGCCGTCGAAGCGCAGCGCGAGCGTCCACGCCGCGGGGGCCGCATTCAGCCCGGGGCGGTCTCCCTGCTCGAGCTGCGAAAGCTCGAAGAGCTCCTCGGCCGCGGCAGACGGATCGCGGGCGATGGTGGCGATCGCCGACGCCATCGACGCGGTGTCGTCGACGCCCGCAGCCGCGTACACGTCGTGGCACACCTCGCGATCGACGAGGCAGGCGCCGACGATGTTCGACAGCGACGTGAAGGCCGGCAGCGTCTGCGTCTCGTACGCGTTCGGCGAGGTCATCAGCACCTCACCGTAGGCGCCGGTCACCGGATCGGCGAGGTTGCCGGCCATTGCGGTCGCGTTGGCGAGGCCCGGGTTCTCGCCCGAGGGGAGCTCGCGTCCGAAGAACTGGGCGAGACCGTACGCGGCCGCCACGGTGGTGCGTTCGTTGAGGGTCATCTCGGTGAGGTCATCGGATGCGCTCACCGCGACCAGGTCGGCCCGCTCGGCCCCGCCGTGCGCGGCTTCGACGAGCAGGATGCGGTCCTCGGGGAGCGTGACCGGATCGAGGTGGAAGGCGCCGTCGTCGTCGGTGGTGGTTCGCCCGAGCTCGATCGGCTCACCGGAGCCGACGGCCCATGCCGTCAGCGCCCAGTCGCCCGTGTCGGCGCCCTCGACGACGGGCGCGACGTGCCCGTGAAGACCGTCGTCGGACGATTCGTCGGATTCGGCCGCGGTGCACGCGGTCAGTGCGACGGCTGTCGCAGCCAGCAATGCGATGGCGACACGCGCGTGCGCACTCCGATAACCCATCCGTACCTCCCAGTGGTCGTCATGGTCCGGGCCCACCCTATCGGCGTCGACCACCTCGGAGACGAGGAAACATAGCGAGCCGTGACGCCATAGTTATCGATCGCGTCCGCCGCCCCAACCGCCCTCCGTCAGAGCACGGTCAGACGGATCCGACCCGATAGTCCGCGATCACCGGCGCGTGGTCGCTCCAGCGGGTGTCCCACGTGGATGCGCGATCGATGCGATAGCCCTCGACCCGGTCGGCGAGCTCCGGGGTGGCGAGGTGGTAGTCGATGCGCCATCCGGTGTCGTTGTCGAACGCGCGACCGCGCATGGACCACCACGTGTATGGCCCCTCCACGTCGCCGTGGTGACGGCGGCCGACGTCGACCCAGCCGAGGCCGGTGCCGCGTGTGCCGTCGACGGCCTCGACCTCGGCGCCTTCAGCGGCGAGCCACCGGTCGAAGTAGGCGCGCTCGCGGGGGAGGAATCCGCTCTTCTTGCGATTGCCGCGCCAGTTCTTGATGTCGAGTTCCCGATGCCCGACGTTGAGGTCGCCCATGACGAGGGAGAGCGGGGATGCGGCGCGAAGCGCCGGGAGACGCTCGTCCATCGCGTCGAGGAAGGCCCACTTCTCGTCCTGGCGGGGAGTGTCGGCCTCGCCGGTGTGCACGTAGGCGCTGACGACCGTGAGACTCTCCCCGGCGACGACGAGGTCCGCCTCGATCCAGCGGCCGGCGGAATCGAAGGCGGGCGCGCCCAGCTCGGTGCGCACGGCGGCCACGGGGGTGCGGGTGAGGATCGCGACGCCGGCGCGTCCCTTCGCCGTCGCCTCGTCGGCGACGATCTCCCACCCGGGCAGCGCGTTGGCGAGCTGGTCGGCGTCGGCGCGCACCTCCTGCAGCGCGAGCACGTCGACTTCGGTGGCGTCGAGCCATTCGATCATCCCCTTGCGGACGGCGGCCCGGATGCCGTTGACGTTGACGGAGGCGATGCGGAGGAGCTCAGACACGCCCGCCAGCCTAACGGCGACATCCGACATGCCCGCCGCGACGGCGCTACTCGAAGAGGGAGCCGCGCTTCGGCGGTGGGGGAGCGGAGCGCTCGACCTCGGCCAGCTCCTTCTCGGCATCGGCCACCGCCCGGCGCGCGGCGATGCGCCGGTACCAGGGCGCCGAGGCGGCACCCGCACGCGCGCTGCGCAGGCGCACGCGCGCCGCGGTGAGGAGCGCCGCGTGCTCCGCTGCGAGTCTCTCTTCCTCGGTGCGCTGCAGAATCGGCAGGTCCTCGTCGGTGGCGGCCACCGCCATCCACGAGGACGCCACCAGGATGATGACCCCGATGATGCGGAACCACAGCAGCAGCCCGACGAAGATCGCGAACGTCGCCAGCAGCGGGTTGGAAGGCGTGTAGATCAGCAGCCAGCCGGCTCCGATCTGCAGCACCGTGATCGCGGCGCCCCCGAGCACCGCGCCGGGGATGATCTGCCGCCACCGCAGCGAGGTGCCGGTGAGGAACTTCACCAGCGACGCGAGCGCCGCCGAGAACAGCAGGAACGACACCAGCAGCGCCGCAGCCTGACCGAGCACGTTGTAGATCGTCGACGTCGTCGGCCATCCGAGCAGGTCGAACAGCAGTCCGAGCGCCCACGTGCCCACGAAGCCGAGGCCCGATCCCACCAGGAGTGCGGCCCCGAAGATCGCCGAGGCCAGCAGATCCCTCGCCTTGAGCAGGAAATAGCTGCGGCGGTCCGGGGGGATGCCGAAGATGTCGCGCACGGCGCGGCGGGCGAACGTGATGAACCCGATCGCCGTCCAGATCAGGGTGACCAGCGCGACGATGCCGGTGATGCCGAGCACGCCCGCGCTGCTGGTGGCGATCTCGGTCACCTGCGCCGTGGTGAACAGGCCCTCGCCGTCGTCGCTGATGAGGTCGGGGATGTAGCTGTTGATCGCGCGGATCATCGCGTCGATCGCCTCGGGACTTCCGCCGAGCCACAGGCCCGCGACCGCGAAGGCGACGTAGATGGTGGCGAAGATCGCGAACAGCGCCTGGTAGCTCACGCCCGCGGCGAGGAGGAATCCGTTGTGCTGCAGGAAGTGCCGCCACACCCGAACGGGGAACCACGCGAGCGTCTTGCGCGTGAGGGTGGTCGCGCGCCCGATCGGCTCTTCGAACCTCTCGCGCAGCACCTCCTGCGTGGATTCCCACCGCGCCCGGAGCGTCTGCTCCTCGTGGGTCGCCTCGGCGACGGTCATCTCACGCGGATCCCCGGTGCCGGGGCTCTCCGGATGACCGTGCCGCGAGCGTCTCACACCCTCAGACTATGACGCGACGAGGGCGCCCCTCACGCGCCGCCGCGCAGGACCGCCTGCTTGACCTCGGCGATCGCCTTGGTCACCTCGATGCCGCGCGGGCACGCCTCGGTGCAGTTGAAGGTCGTGCGGCACCGCCACACGCCTTCCTTGTCGTTGAGGATGTCCAGCCTCACGTCGCCCGCGTCGTCGCGCGAATCGAAGATGAACCGGTGGGCGTTGACGATCGCGGCCGGCCCGAAGTACTGGCCGTCGGTCCAGAACACCGGGCACGACGACGTGCACGCCGCGCAGAGGATGCACTTGGTGGTGTCGTCGAAGATCGCGCGGTCCTTGATGGACTGCACGCGCTCCTTGCCGGGCTCCGGGGCCGAGTTCGAGATGAGGAAGGGCTGCACCTCGCGGTACGAGGCGAAGAAGGGCTCCATGTCGACCACGAGGTCCTTCTCCAGCGGCAGGCCCTTGATCGCCTCGACGTAGATCGGCTGCGAGATGTCGAGGTCCTTGATGAGCGTCTTGCACGCCAGGCGGTTGCGACCGTTGATGCGCATCGCGTCGGAGCCGCAGATGCCGTGGGCGCACGAGCGGCGGAAGGTCAGCGAACCGTCGACCTCCCACTTGATCTTGTGCAGCGCATCCAGAACACGGTCGGTCGAGAACAGCTCGACGTCGTAGTCGACCCAGCGCGGCTCGGCGTCGACCTCGGGGTCGAACCGGCGGATGATGAAGGTGACGAGGAACGCCTGCACCCCGGTGTCGTCGTCCGCCTCGATGTCGGCGATGGCGTCGGGGTCGACCAGTGCGGTTGACATCAGTACTTCCTCTCCATCGGCTGGTAGCGGGTGATCACGACGGGCTTCCAGCCCAGCGAGATGTGATCGTCGGCGTGCGACGAGTGGGGGTCGCCGGTGAGGTACGACATGGTGTGCTGCATGTAGTTCTCGTCGTCGCGCTTGGGGAAGTCGTCGCGCATGTGCCCGCCGCGGCTCTCCTTGCGGTTGCGGGCCGCGACCACGACGACCTCGGCGATGTCGAGGAGGAACCCGAGCTCGACGGCCTCGAGAAGGTCGGTGTTGAACCGCTTGCCCTTGTCGTCGACGTGGATGTTCTTGAACCGCTCGCGGAGCTCCTCGATCGTCTCGAGCATCTCGCCGAGCGACTCGTCGGTGCGGAAGACCTGGGCCTTCTTGTCCATCTCGTCCTGCAGCGTCTTGCGCAGCACCGCGATGCGCTCCGTGCCGGTGCCCGCGCGCAGGCCCTCGATCAGGTCGCGCACGGCGCCGGCGGGATCCTCGGGGAGCGGCACGAAATCCGCGTCCTGCACGTAGGCGACGGCGTTGCGCCCGGCGCGCTTGCCGAAGACGTTGATGTCGAGCAGCGAGTTGGTGCCCAGGCGGTTCGAGCCGTGCACCGACACGCAAGCGCACTCGCCGGCGGCGTAGAGGCCCGGCACGACGGTGTCGTTGTCGCTGAGCACTTCGGCCGCGACATTGGTCGGGATGCCGCCCATCGCGTAGTGCGCGGTCGGCATCACCGGCACCGGCTCGACGACCGGGTCGACGCCGAGGTACGTGCGGGCGAACTCGGTGATGTCGGGGAGTTTGGTCTCGAGCACCTCGGCGCCCAGGTGCGTGCAGTCCAGGAGCACGTAGTCCTTGTGGGGCCCGGCGCCGCGGCCCTCCGCGACCTCCTGCACCATGCAGCGGGCGACGATGTCGCGCGGGGCGAGGTCCTTGATCGTCGGGGCGTAACGCTCCATGAAGCGCTCGCCCGACGCGTTGCGGAGGATCGCGCCCTCGCCGCGGGCGCCCTCGGTGAGCAGGATGCCGAGGCCGGCGAGGCCCGTCGGGTGGAACTGGAAGAACTCCATGTCCTCCAGCGGCAGGCCCTTGCGCCACACGATGCCGACGCCGTCGCCGGTGAGCGTGTGGGCGTTGGAGGTCGTCTTGAAGATCTTGCCGAACCCGCCGGTGGCGAAGACGACCGCCTTCGACTGGAACACGTGCAGGTCGCCGGTGGCGAGCTCGTACGCGACGACGCCGGAGACCTTGGTCGAGCCGTCGGCATCCTTCACCGTCAGCAGGTCGAGCACGTAGAACTCGTTGAAGAAGTTGATGCCGAGCTTGACGCAGTTCTGGAACAGCGTCTGCAGGATCATGTGACCGGTGCGGTCGGCCGCGTAGCACGCGCGGCGCACGGGGTTCTTGCCGTGCTCGGCGGTGTGCCCGCCGAAACGGCGCTGGTCGATCTTGCCCTCGGGGGTGCGGTTGAACGGAAGCCCCATGTTCTCGAGGTCGATGACCGCGTCGATGGCCTCCTTCGCGAGGATCTCGGCCGCGTCCTGGTCGACGAGGTAGTCGCCGCCCTTGACGGTGTCGAAGGTGTGCCACTCCCACGAGTCCTCTTCGACGTTGGCGAGGGCCGCGGCCATGCCGCCCTGCGCCGCGCCGGTGTGGGATCGCGTGGGGTAGAGCTTGGAGATGACCGCGGTCTTCGCGCCCGGGCCGGCCTCGATCGCCGCCCGCATGCCGGCGCCGCCGGCGCCGACGATCACGATGTCGAACTGGTGGTAGTGGACGCCGTCCTTGACGTAGCTGTCCGCTGTCTCAGTGGTCACAGGCTTGTTGTTCCGTCTCTGAAGGGTTCTCGTCGCTCACGCGGCCTGGCAGTCGGCCCAGAGGAGGCTCTCGGGCGTGACGCCGAGGCACGGGTCGAAGGTGAAGACCACCAGGGTGCCGAGGACGATGAGGAAGCCCGCGGCGAGCCACACCGCCCACACCAGCACGCTGCGCGTGGTCTTGTGGGTCACGTAGTCGTTCACGATGGTGCGCATGCCGTTCGCGCCGTGGATGAGTGCGAGCCACAGCATGAGCACGTCCCACCACTGCCAGAACGGGCTGGCGAGCTTTCCGGCGACGAACGCGAAGTCGATCTGGCGGATGCCGGTGCCGGTCATGAGGTTGACGAACAGGTGGCCGAAGATGAGCACAACCAGCAGCACGCCCGAGGCGCGCATGTACATCCAGCCCCACTTCTCGAGGTTGCCGCGACGGCGGCTGACCGGGCGGGCCGAGCGCGGGTCGGCGATGGTCGCGGACATCAGTGGCCCCCTCCCAGGTCGGAGAAGACGTTGATGAGGTGACGCGGAACGAACCCGGCCATCGTCACCGCCCAGAGCCCGAGGACTCCCCACCACAGTTGCCGCTGGTAGCGCGCGCCCTTGGACCAGAAGTCCACGAGGATGATGCGCAGCCCGTTGTAGGCGTGATAGGCGATGGCGCCGACCAGGGCGACCTCGCCGATGCCCATCAGCGGGTTCTTGTAGGCGCCGATGACGATGTCATAGGCCTCGGGCGACACGCGGATCAGCGACGTGTCGAGCACGTGCACGAGCAGGAAGAAGAAGATCGCGACACCGGTGATGCGGTGCAGGACCCAGGACCACATCCCCTCGTTGCCGCGATAGAGGGTTCCTCGGGGCACTCGCGATGTCGTCTGCGACACCGTCGGTACCTCGCGTGCTGGAGCAGACACGGTCGTCCTCCCTGGACTCGTACACGGTGAGGGCGGTATGCCCCTTCGGGGACCACGGTCCCCTGCGTCACGCGGGCGCTGTCCCAGCTTATTCGGCGCCGCGGGATTCCGGCGATTAGGGCGACCTAACTCTCTCGACGTCGAGAGATCTGTCCGGCCGGGTGGAACGACACATCCCCGACACTCACGACCGCTACCCTTGCCGCATGCCTGAGCCGATCGCCGACTTCTACGCCGTCATCCCCGCCGGAGGGATCGGCAGCCGCCTGTGGCCGCTCTCGCGCGCCGACGCACCGAAGTTCCTGCACGACTTGAGCGGCTCGGGGCAGACGCTGCTGCGCGACACGTGGGACCGCCTGGAACCGCTCGCCGGCGCCGAGCGCATCTCGGTGGTGACCGGTCGCGCGCATCGCGCCGCGGTCGAGCAGCAATTGCCGGGGATCCCGGACAAGAACGTCTTCCTCGAGTCCGAGCCCCGTGACTCGGCCGCCGCGATCGGACTGGCCGCCGCCATCCTGCACCGTCGAGAGCCCGACGTGATCATCGGATCGTTCGCGGCGGACCACGTCATCCGCGTGCCGCACCTGTTCGACTGGGCGGTGCGGCAGGCCGTGGAGACGGCTCGCAAGGGATACGTCTGCACGATCGGCATCCAGCCCTCGGAGGCGTCGATCGGCTTCGGCTACATCAAGAAGGGCGACGGCATCGTCATCGACGGAGCGCCCGAGGCGGCCCTCGTGCAGAGCTTCGTGGAGAAGCCCGACCTCGACACCGCCCGGGCCTACTTCGACGACCGCTCCTACCTGTGGAACGCCGGCATGTTCATCTCGCGCGCGGACGTGCTGCTCGCCGAGATCGAGGCCAACCAGTCGGAGCTGCACGCCGGGCTCATGGAACTCGCCGAGGCGTGGGACGACCGCGAGCGCCGGGGGCCCGTCGTCGACCGCGTGTGGCCGTCGCTGACGAAGATCGCGATCGACTACGCCGTGGCCGAGCCGGCCGCCGCCAAGGGCGCCCTCGCGGTCATCCCGGGGCACTTCGACTGGGACGACGTGGGCGATTTCGCCAGCCTCGCCAAGCTCAACTCCCACGGCCGCCACAACGACCTCGCGATCCTCGGGGAGAACGCGCGCATCCTGTCCGATGCCGCCAGCGGCATCGTGGTGAGCCAGACGTCTCGCGTGATCAGCCTCATCGGCGTGCGCGACATCGTGGTCGTCGACACCGAGGATGCGCTGCTGGTCACCACGAGCGAGAATGCGCAGCGGGTGAAGGGCGTCGTCGACGCGCTCAAACTCTCCGGTCGGGGCGACGTGCTGTGACCGGCGCTTCAGCGCTTATTGCGGGTTTGTAACCATTCGTCGGTGACTGTGCCCGCTCTCTGTCGATTCGCCTTCGCACTGTGTAACTTGATGCAGTCCCCGTGAGAGTCACGGGACCTGTATGTGGAGGCTGAGTTGACCATCTCACGCACCAAGAAGCTCGTCGGCGCCACAGCCGCCGCGGGCCTGCTCGTCGCCCTCGCCGGCTGCGGCTCGGCCCCCGAGGACGACACCACCGACACCGCCGCCGAGGGCATGTCCGACTTCAAGGCCTGCATGGTCTCTGACGAGGGCGGCTTCAACGACAAGTCCTTCAACCAGCTGGGCCTGGCCGGCCTCGAGCAGGCGAGCGACGAACTCGACTTCGAGATCGCCACGACCGAGTCCGCTTCGGCGAGCGACTACGAGGCGAACCTCGACAACCTCGTTGCCGAGGGCTGCGAATTCATCGTCTCGGTCGGCTTCCTGCTGAGCGCGCCGACGGTCACCGCGGCCCAGGCCAACCCCGACGTCGAGTTCGCCATCATCGACGACTGGGCCGACAACGACTTCGACGGCGAGACCGACGCCCCGAACATCAAGCCGCTGGTCTTCGACACCGCGCAGGCCGCCTTCCTGGGCGGATACGCCGCCGCCTCGTACACCGAGTCGGGCAAGGTCGGCACCTTCGGTGGGGCCAAGATCCCGCCGGTGACGATCTTCATGGACGGCTTCCAGCTCGGCGTGGAGTACTACAACGAGCAGAACGGCACCGAGGTCGAGGTCGTCGGCTGGGACATCGAGTCCCAGGAGGGCCAGTTCACGGAGGAGTTCGCCGCGAACGACCGCGCCAAGCAGGTCGCCCAGGGCATCATCGACCAGGACGTCGACGTGCTCCTGCCCGTCGGCGGCCCGATCTACCAGTCGGCCGCTGAGGCGATCCGCGACTCCGGCGGCGACATCGCCCTGATGGGTGTCGACGCCGACGTCTACGAGACCGACCCGTCGGTCGCCGACCTGCTGCTGCTGTCGATCCTCAAGGGGATGGACGTCGCCGTGTACGAGGCCGCCGTGCAGGCGGCCAACGACGAGTTCGACGTCACCCCGTTCGTCGGAACCCTCGAGAACGACGGTGTCGGCATCTCGTCGTTCCACGACTTCGAGGACATGGTCGACCCCGACCTGGCTGCGGAGCTCGAGGAGATCCGCGCGGGCATCATCGACGGTTCGATCGACGCCACGTCGCCCGCTTCCCCGTAAGCGGCGCGGAAACACCCCCGGCGGCCGGGCAGATGCGTGCATCTGTCCGGCCGCCTGTCGAATCGATAGATTGGCGGATATGACGCTCGAGCTTCGAGGGATCACCAAACGCTTCGGCTCACTGGTGGCAAACGACCACATCGACCTGGTGGTCGAGCCGGGAGAGATCCACTGCCTCCTGGGCGAGAACGGCGCCGGCAAGAGCACGCTGATGAACGTGCTGTACGGCCTCTACACCGCGGAGGAGGGCGACATCGTCATCGACGGCGAGGTGCAGCACTTCTCCGGACCGGGCGACGCGATGGCCGCGGGCATCGGCATGGTGCACCAGCACTTCATGCTCATCCCGGTCTTCACCGTCGCCGAGAACGTCATGCTCGGACACGAGGACACCACGGGCATCGGTGCTCTGGACCTCGACAAGGCCCGTTCCCACGTGAACGAGGTCGCCGCCCGCTTCGGCTTCCAGATCGACCCCGACGCGCTCGTCGGCGACCTGCCGGTCGGGGCGCAGCAGCGCGTCGAGATCATCAAGGCGCTCTCGCGCGACGCGAAGGTGCTCGTGTTCGACGAGCCCACCGCCGTCCTCACGCCCCAGGAGACCGACGAGCTGATGGGCATCATGCGTCAGCTGCGCGACGAGGGCACATCCATCGTCTTCATCACCCACAAGCTGCGGGAGGTCCGCGAAGTGGCGGATCGCATCACCGTCATCCGCCTCGGCTCGGTCGTCGGCGAGGCCGCGCCGACCGCCTCCAACGCCGAGCTCGCCTCGCTCATGGTCGGCCGGGCCGTCGAGCTGACGGTGCAGAAGGATGCGCCGCAGCTGCGCGAGGGAGGACTCGTCGTCGAGAACCTCCGCGTGGTCGACGACACCGACCAGATCGTCGTCGACGACATCACCTTCACCGTGCGACCGGGCGAGGTGCTCGCGATCGCGGGGGTGCAGGGCAACGGTCAGACCGAGCTCACCGAGGCCATCATCGGTCTGCAGCGCAAGCTCACCGGCTCGATCTCCCTCGACGGCGAGGAGCTGGTCGGCAAGACCGTCAAGCAGATCATCGACGAGGGCGTCGGGTTCGTGCCGGAGGATCGCAAGGTCGAAGGGCTCGTCGGCGAGTTCAGCGTCGCCGACAACCTCATCCTCAACCGCTCCAGCGGAGCGCCGTTCTTCGCCGCCGCGACGCTCAAGCGCGGGGTGCTGCGGGAGTTCGCGGAGGAGAAGATCGCCGAGTTCGACATCCGCACCCAGGGCCCGGACCTCGCCGCCGGCCGGCTGTCCGGCGGAAACCAGCAGAAGGTCGTGCTCGCACGCGAGCTCAGCCGCGACCTGAAGCTGTTCGTCGCCTCGCAGCCGACGCGCGGCATCGACGTCGGGTCGATCGAGTTCGTCCACAAGCGCATCGTCGCCACCCGCGACGCCGGCGTTCCGGTGATCGTCGTCTCCACCGAGCTGGATGAGGTCTCCGCGCTCGCCGACCGCATCGCGGTCATGTACCGCGGACGCATCGTGGGCATCGTGCCCGGCGACGCGCCGCGCGAAGTCCTCGGCCTCATGATGGCCGGAGAGAAGCCGCCCGTCGCGGCGGCCGATGAGGAGGTCACCGCGTGAGCGGCCAGAGCCCCGAGAGCAGCAGCCTCGGCCCCGGCGGGAGCGACCCCGTCCTCACCCGCACCGCCGCGGGTGAATCCGCCAGCCAGACACCCGCCGGCGACACGCCACCGCCGCCGCGCCAGAACCAGGTGATCCGGGAGATCCTGCGCGGCAACATCGTCACCACGATCCTCGCGATCGTGCTGGCGATGCTGATCGGCGGCATCCTCGTCGCCCTCACCGACCCCGAGGTGCAGTCCGCGGCCGGCTACTTCTTCGCGCGGCCGCAGGACACCGTCATCGCCGTGTGGCAGTCGTTCGCGGGCGCGTACTCGTCGCTCTTCCGCGGTGCGATCTGGAACTACGAGGCCGACACGTTCGTGCGTGCGGTCAAGCCGATCACCGACACCCTGAACTTCGCCACACCGCTCATCGCGGCTGGTCTCGGCGTGGGCCTGGCGTTCCGGGTCGGCCTGTTCAACATCGGTGCGCGCGGTCAGATGCTCATCGGCATCGCCGCCGCCGCGACGGTGGCGACCACGGTGCAGGCGCCGCTGCTGATCCACCTGCCGCTGACCATCGCGGCGGGGCTGCTCGGCGGTGCGCTGTGGGGCGGTCTCGTCGGATTCCTCAAGGCCCGCACCGGCGCGCACGAGGTGATCCTGACGATCATGCTGAACTTCGTGGCCTTCTACTTCGTCGCGTGGCTGCTGGCCACCCCCGGGCTGCTCCAGCGGCCCGGCGGCACGCAGCCGATCTCGTCGCCGACCCCGGTGACCGCGCAGTTCCCGTCGCTGTTCCCGGCGCCGCTGTCGGTCAACTGGGGCTTCATCGTCGCCATCGCCGCAACGGCCTTCGTGTGGTGGCTGGTCGAACGGTCCAGTCTCGGGTTCCGGATGCGCGCGGTCGGCGAGAACCCGTTCGCCGCGCGTGCCGCCGGCGTGAACGTCGAGCGGATCATCTTCTACGCCATGGCCTTCGCCGGTGCCCTCGCCGGCCTCGCGGGCGTCAACCAGATCTCCGGAACGATCACGAGTGGCTTCGGCAGCGGCATCGACGCGGGCATCGGCTTCGACGCCATCACGGTCGCGCTCCTCGGCCGCAGCAAGGCCTGGGGCGTCTTCGCCGCGGGCATCCTGTTCGGTGCGCTGAAGGCCGGCAGCTTCACGATGCAGGTGGCGCAGGACATCCCCGTCGACATCGTGGTGGTCGTGCAGGCGCTCATCGTGCTTTTCATCGCGGCGCCGCCGCTGATCCGCACCATCTTCTTCCTGCCCAAGGACGACAGCGAGCTCTCCGCGAAGCGACGAGCCCGTCGCGCGGCGAAGGCGGGTGCGGCATGAGCATCGACACGAGCCTTCCGACCTCCGCCTCCGGTGGCGCGATCGTGCGCGAACGCGTGAGGAAGCGTCACTTCAAGCTGCCGATCACCCTCGCCGTGGCGACCGCCCTGATCTGGCTCATGGCGTTCGTCTTCGGTCGCGACGGCGTCAGCACCTATCGCCTCGGCGACCGCACCGCATCCATCGACCTGGGCGACATCGGCGTCCCGACCGCGCCGGCGGTCACCATCTGCGCGATCGTCCTCGCGCTGCTCACCGCGTACGCCTTCTGGGCGGTGGCGACCTTCCGCAAGGTCGGGCTGTGGGTGCCGATCGTCTTCGCGCTGCTGGCCGTCTTCGCATTCCTCACGTGGTCTGCCGCGGGCGGGCTGGTACCGGTCACCGGGCTCCTGTTCGGGGCCGTGTCGCTGTCGGTTCCGCTCGTGTTCGGCGCACTGGGCGGTGTCATCGGCGAGCGGGTCGGCGTGGTCAACGTCGCGATCGAGGCGCAGTTCCTCTTCGCGGCCTTCAGCTCGGCGGTCATCGCCTCGATCACCGGATCGGTGCTCCTGGGACTCGTGGGCGCCCTCGTCGCGGGCGCCCTCGTCGGCGCCGTGCTCGCCGTGTTCTCCATCAAGTACCTCGTCGAGCAGGTGATCGTCGGTGTCGTGCTGAACGTGCTCATCACCGGCCTCACGAGCTTCCTGCACGGCGCGCTGCTGAACCCGAACTCCGAGGCGCTCAACTCGCCGCCGCGGTTCCCGCGGGTGCCGATCCCGTTCCTGTCGGAGATCCCCATCCTCGGTCCGGTCGTCTTCAACCAGACCCTGATCGTCTACATCATGTACCTCGCCGTGCCGCTGGTCGCGTGGGGGCTGTACAAGACCCGATGGGGACTGCGGCTGCGGGCGGTCGGCGAGCATCCTCAGGCGGCGGACACCGTCGGGATCAAGGTGAACCCGACCCGCTTCTGGAACGTGCTGCTCGCCGGTGCCATCGCCGGGATCGGCGGGGCGTACTTCACGCTCGGCTCGGTCGGCTCCTTCGACAAGGAGATGACCGGCGGCCTCGGATTCATCGCGCTCGCGGCGGTCATCTTCGGCGGCTGGGACCCGGTGCGGGCGACCCTCGCCGCCCTGCTGTTCGGGTTCACCACGAACCTCGAGACGCTCCTGACGAACCTGGGCTCGCCCATCCCGTCGGAGTTCATGGCGATGCTGCCGTACATCGTGACCGTGCTGGCCGTGGTCGGCTTCGCCGGGCAGGTGCGGGCACCCGCCGCCGCGGGCAAGCCGTACATCAAGGGATGAGGACATGACCGACATCGATTGGGACGTGCTGCGCGCGGCCGCGACCGAGGCGATGCAGCGCGCCTATGCGCCGTATTCGCGCTTCAAAGTGGGGGCGGCGGCCCTCGTCACCGACGGCCGCATCGTCGCGGGCTGCAACGTCGAGAACGCGTCGTACGGGGTCACCCTGTGCGCGGAGTGCGGGCTCGTGTCCGAGCTCCACATGTCCGGCGGCGGTCAGTTGGTGGCGTTCGTGTGCGTCGACGGCGAGGGCCAGACCCTCATGCCGTGCGGTCGTTGCCGCCAGCTGCTCTACGAACATGCCATCCCCGGCATGCTGCTCGAGACCGTCTCCGGCATCCGCACCATCGACGACGTCCTGCCCGACGCGTTCGGGCCGCGCGACCTCGCCCCCGAGCGCACCACGGAGATGCCTTGAGCGACCACACCTCCCATGCCGCCGTCGAGCCCCATGACGCCGTGGACGTCATCCGCGCCAAGCGCGACGGGGGCGCGGTCGACGAGGATGCCCTGCGGTGGATGATCGACGCGTACACGCGCGGCTACGTCTCCGACGCGCAGATGTCGGCGTTCACGATGGCGATCCTTCTGAACGGCATGGAGCGCGATGAGATCCGCGTCATGACCGACGCGATGATCGCATCCGGCGAGCGGATGAGCTTCTCCGGCCTCGGCAAGCTCACTGTGGACAAGCACTCGACCGGGGGAGTCGGCGACAAGATCACCCTGCCGCTGGCGCCGCTGGTCGCCTCGTTCGGCGTCGCCGTGCCGCAGCTGTCGGGCCGCGGTCTCGGTCACACCGGAGGGACCCTCGACAAGCTCGAGTCGATCCCCGGTTGGCGTGCGGCGCTGTCGAACGATGAGCTGTTCGCCCAGCTGGCCGGTGTCGGCGCGGTCATCTGCGCCGCGGGCTCGGGGCTCGCGCCGGCCGACAAGAAGCTCTACGCCCTGCGCGATGTCACCGGCACCGTCGAGGCGATCCCGCTCATCGCGTCGAGCATCATGTCGAAGAAG
Organism: Microbacterium sp. UBA1612; assembly: GCF_002321605.1. Classification (NCBI taxonomy): domain Bacteria; kingdom Bacillati; phylum Actinomycetota; class Actinomycetes; order Micrococcales; family Microbacteriaceae; genus Microbacterium; species Microbacterium sp. UBA1612. The sequence goes on along the minus strand of NZ_DCMW01000018.1, from coordinate 14,500 downwards.
ATCGCCGAGGGTACCGACTCCCTCGTGCTCGATGTGAAGTTCGGCTCCGGGGCGTTCATGCGCGACATCGACCGCGCACGCGAGCTCGCCCGCACGATGGTCGCCCTCGGCACCGACTCGGGCGTGTCGACCACCGCGCTGCTGACCGACATGAACACCCCGCTGGGCCTCGCGATCGGCAACGCGAACGAGGTGCGCGAATCCGTCGAGGTGCTCGCCGGGGGCGGACCCGCCGACGTCGTGGACCTGACCGTCGCGCTGGCGCGCGAGATGCTGGCCCTGGCCGGTCAGCCGGACGCCGACGTCGAGAAGGCGCTCGCGGACGGCCGGGCGATGGATGCCTGGCGCGACATGATCTGCGCGCAGGACGGCGATCCCGACGCGGCGCTGCCTGCTCCGAAGGAGACGCACGTCGTCACCGCGCCCGAGGACGGATACGTCGCGAGGCTCGACGCGCTGTCGTTCGGTGTCGCCGCGTGGCGGCTGGGCGCCGGGCGCGCTCGGGCCGAGGACCCGGTCGTGCACGCGGCCGGCATCGACTTGCATGCCAAACCGGGCGATCGGGTGCGTCGAGGTCAGCCGCTGTTCACGCTGCTCGCCGACGATGCCGCTCGCTTCGACCGCGCTCTCGCGGCCCTGGACGGCGCGTGGGACATCGCCGCGGAGGCCACCGTGGCCTCGCCGATCGTGCGTGAGCGCATCACGGCCTGATCCGCCCTCCCACCGCGCCTGCGCAGGCGCTACTGTCGATACCGCCCACCCCCAGTCGAGGAGAACGTCCATGCCCATCGAACCCGACGGCGACGCGCGCCTGCAGGGCGTCTCTCTGCGCGGACTCCCCAAGGTCTCGCTGCACGACCACCTCGACGGCGCGCTGCGCCCGGCGACGATCGTCGAGCTCGCCGACGACATCGACCTCGACCTGCCCGCCGATGACGCCGACGAGCTCGCGGACTGGTTCGCCGACAAGAGCGATTCGGGCTCGCTCGTCGAGTACCTGAAGACGTTCGACGTGACCACGGCGGTGATGCAGACCCGCGAGGGGCTCACGCGGGTGGCGCGCGAGTTCGTCGAGGATCTCGCCGCCGACGGCGTCATCTACGGCGAGGTGCGCTGGGCGCCCGAGCAGCACCTGGCCCGCGGTCTCTCGCTCGACGAGGTCGTGGAGGCCGTGCAGGAGGGCATCGAAGAGGGCGAAGATGCCGCCGAGAGCGCCGGCCGCGACATCCGTGTCGGGCAGCTGGTCACGGCGATGCGCCACGCCGATCGCTCGCTGGAGATCGCCGAGCTCGCCGTTCAGTGGCGCGGGCGCGGGGTCGTCGGCTTCGACATCGCCGGTGCCGAAGACGGCTTCCCGCCGTCGAAGCATCGCGAGGCGTTCGACTTCCTCGCGTCGCGATTCTTCCCCACGACGGTGCACGCGGGCGAGGCGGCCGGGCTCGATTCCATCCGCTCGGCCCTCATCGACGGGCGCGCGCTGCGGCTCGGGCACGGCGTGCGGCTGGCCGAGGACCTGCGGGTCGTCTCGCGCGAGGGCGACGAGGTGCAGGTGCAGTTCGGCGAGCTGGCGCGCTGGGTGCGCGACCGGGAGATCCCGCTCGAGCTGTCGCCGTCGTCGAACCTGCAGACCGGCGCGATCGCGCAGTGGGGCGAGGAGATCGAGGACCACCCCTTCGACCTGCTGTACCAGCTCGGGTTCGCGGTGACCGTCAACGTCGACAACCGCCTGATGAGCCGCACTTCGCTCACGCGGGAGCTGCAGGTGCTCGCGGAGACCTTCGACTACGACCTCGCCGACCTCGAGGCGTTCCAGCTGAACGCCGCCGCGGGCGCCTTCTTGACCGTGGAGGAGCGCGAGGAGCTCATCGAGCTGATCGCCGAGGGCTTCGAGCGCTGACCCGCCACCCGCGCGCGGTGTAGCTTCGAGCGCGCTGCCGCGCCGCGGCCGTCCCTCCGCTCCGCCCCGCCGCGCCGCTCCGCCCCGCCGTGCCGCGGTGCCACGGCCGTTCCCCGCGCCGCCGTGCCGCGGTGCTCCGCTCCGTCAACCCCGCGGCCGACGCCGTTCACAACTCCTCAAGAACGCGGCCCCACAGCCTGATCCCGGGCGCTGCGGGGTGCGCCAGTCGCGCGGTTGCGGAGTTGTGAACGCATCCGGCCGATGAGCGAAGCTCGCCGCGTCACGCGACCCGACCGTTCACAACTCCTCAACGGCGTGTGCGCCAGCGCCGATCGCGCCACACTTGTGTCTTCGGACGCGGATTCTTGAGGAGTTGTGAACAGTGCGGAGCGGCCGTCGGACAGCACGGGGCGTCGACGCGCGGGTGTGACGCGTCCGTGAGGGTGATCAGCGGCGAGGCGGATGTGCGAGGACGGCGGCGACCTGGCGCCGCACCGTGTCCCGCCGGTACATGATGTCTTCGGCGAGCGGCCGGACCGTCGTATAGCCGAGGGCCGCTGCGGCGAGGTCGCGTCGCCGGTCCCGCTTCTGCGCCGCCCAGTCCTCGTGGTGCTCCTTGCTGTCGCACTCGATGATCAGCCAGCCGTCGACCACGAAGTCCACGCGGCCCACACCCTCGATCGGCACCTGCACGTCGAACCGGCATCCGAGCGTGCGCAGCAGAAGGCGCATGAGCGACTCGGGCCCCGATTCGCACCGCCGGTCGAGCAGCCCGCCCAGGCGCCGGAACCGGCGCGGCAGGCGGGCGAAGATCTGGGCGAGGTCATCGCCGCCGATGAGCCGATGGTGCCAGGCGCTGTCGAGCGTCGCCACCGCCGCGCGCGGCGATTGGCAGCGGCAGGACTGCGCCAGGGCCTCGATGAGGTCGGCTGCGACCGCGTCCCGCGCGCCGCAGCGGGGTCGCCAGTGCGCCACGACGAGCGAGGGGCGGACGGGGAGCCGACTCGCGCCGTGATCCAATTGCACGTGGAGCCGAGTATCGTCCAGGACGAAGACACCGAGAGCGGTCAGCAGCGACACGCAGTCGAGCCGGGCGCCGAGCGTCGCCGCGTCGACGAGCGCCGCGTCGGTCGTGGTCGGCAGGTAGCGTCCGCGGCGGGGCCGCAGAATCCACCCGCGGCGCACGGCCTCGGTGATCGCGCGCCCGGTCATCCCTTCGCGGCGCAGGCTCGCCCGTGACATGAAGGTCGCACTGAGGAGCTCGGCGGCGCGCTCGCGAGGTGTCGGCATGCCCGAACTCAACTCGCTTCGGCGCGTCACGCCCGGCGCTCGCCCTCGATCCGGGGATGGCGGCGTCGCCGGCCCGGTTGGGGAGGGCGAGTGGCGTCCGGACGGCGCGTCCGAGGTCGGATGCTGCCGCGGCAGCGCCGTTCACAACTCCGCAAGGACGAGGCATCCGGCAACGCGAGGACGCCGCACACGCGCGTGGCGCTTCGGATATGAGGAGTTGTGAACGGCCGAGCAAGGGCGCGCCACGCAGGAGCGCCGCCACGAGCGCCACCGCGGGCCCGCGGCCGCCGCCGCGCTGCCGCGGGCGGGTGCGGCCCGCTCTGCCGCGGCCGCGCTGCCGCGGGCGGGTGCGGCCC
>NZ_DCMW01000018.1:10352-10657 GCF_002321605.1 Microbacterium sp. UBA1612 | reverse complement strand
CGCTGCCGCGGGCGGGTGCGGCCCCCTCAGGCCGCCGGCGAGGCCTGCCGCGTCTCCACGAGCGCCCGGATGCGGTCGAAGAGCGGATGCTCCGGCTCGAGGCCCGTGACCTCGGCGGTGAAGGCGGCGGCGTCACGCTCGGCGAGCAGCCGCTGCATGTCGACGGACTGCGCATCCTCCGGGTCGTGGAACGCGAGGGCGGCGGCGATCGCCGTCTCGAGGCCGGCCGTGGGGAGTCCGCGTTCGGCTGCCTCGGCCGCGGGGCCGATGAAGCGCTCTTTCCGCGACAGCTTGCGCAGCGGCTG
>NZ_DCMW01000018.1:9879-10029 GCF_002321605.1 Microbacterium sp. UBA1612 | reverse complement strand
TGGCGTCCCACCCGCCACACCGTGTCGGGGAGGGCCGGGTTCCGGAAGCGGCCGATGATCGTCGCGCGGTAGTCGGCGAGATCCGCCGCGTCGAACTCGTGCTTGGCGAGCAGGATGCCCGACGTCTCCTCCAGCGCCTTCGCGACGGCC
>NZ_DCMW01000018.1:9425-9578 GCF_002321605.1 Microbacterium sp. UBA1612 | reverse complement strand
TCCTCCAGCGCCTTCGCGACGGCCGCTTCGATCGACGGGTCGGCGAGGGCGTCGGAGATCTTCTCGATGCCGGCCTGCGCGCCGAGATACGCCGTGGCGGCGTGTCCGGTGTTGACGGTGAAGAGCTTCCGCTCGATGTAGGGCGCGAGGTCG
>NZ_DCMW01000018.1:0-9125 GCF_002321605.1 Microbacterium sp. UBA1612 | reverse complement strand
CGCTCGATGTAGGGCGCGAGGTCGTCGACGAAGTGGGCGCCGGGAATCTCCGGGGCCGCGTCGCCGAACGGCCCGCGCTCGATCGCCCACTCGAAGAACGGCTCGACGGTCACATCGATGCCGGCGCCCTCGGGCTGGCCGGGCACGATCCGATCGACGGCGGTGTTGGCGAAGACGGCACGGCCCGCGATCTGGGGCCACGCGTCGCCGGCCGCGGCGACGACCTCGTCGCGCAGCAGGTGAGTGGCGTTAATGGCGTTCTCGCACGCCATCACCTGCAACGGCGGCAGGCCGGCATCGCGCGCGGTGAGCGCTGCGACGATGTGCGGGGCGACGAAACGGAGGATCGTCGGTCCCACGGCGGTGGTGACCACGTCGGCGTCGGCGATCTCGGCGACCACCTTCTCGGGGTCGGACTGGCTGTTCACCGCACGGAAGCCGGTGACGGTCAGGTCGCGCCCGCCGTCGCCGACCTCGTGCACGGTGTACTCCGAGGCGGCGTTGATCGCGTCGACGAGCGGAGCGGCGACGTCGGAGAACACGACCTCATAGCCGGCCTCGTGCAGCAGCAGCCCGACGAATCCGCGGCCGATGTTGCCGGCGCCGAAGTGGACGGCCTTCATGACCCGGTCGCCTCGCTCACCACGGCGTAGATCTCCTCCGGGGTCTGCAGGGTCTTCAGGCGCGCGACGTCGTCTTCCTCGGAGAAGAGGATGGCGATCTGCGACAGGATCTCCAGGTGCTCGTCGCCCTTGCCGGCGATGCCGATGACGAACGTGACCTGCTCGCCGTCCCAGTCGACGCCGCCGTCATAGCGCACCACCGACAGCGCGGATTCGAGGATCGTGTCCTTCGTCTCATTCGTGCCGTGGGGGATCGCGAGCTCGTTGCCCATGAAGGTCGACACCGTCTGCTCGCGCTGCTGCATCGCGTCGTAGTAGTCCGCGGTGACGGCGCCGGCCGCCTGCAGGATGTCGGCCGCCTCCTTCATCGCCTCGTCGCGCGTCGCGCTTCCGGAGTGGATGCGCACCTGGCCCAGGCTCAGGACGTCACGTGCCATGGTGGCCCGCCTTTCGTTCGTGTCGGATGCTTGCCGCATCCACTGTTCCATCTGTGTCGGCCCGCGACCAGGGCCGGGAAAGGCTGCGGGGCCGGGGGCGTCGCGCCGGCCCGGCCCCGCAGCGGTCTCTCAGGAGTTCTTCTCGTGCTGGTCGCGGACCAGCTCGACGACCTCGTCGTAACGCGGCGAGTTCATGAAGTTGTCCACGGAGACGTGAACCGCGTCGGGCGTCTGGTGACGCGCACGGTCGGTGAGCTGGTTCTGCGTGATGACCAGGTCGGCGCTGGGGTCGAGGGCGGCGATGGCCTTGTTGGTCACCGTGACCCCCTCGACGCCGGCCTTCTTGATCTTGTTGCGCAGCACGCTCGCACCCATCGCCGACGAGCCCATGCCCGCGTCGCACGCGAACACGATGTTGTTGATCTGGCGCTCGGTCACGGTGGCGGCACCGCCGTCGCCGTCGGCCTGGGTGGCCGCTCCGCCGCGCAGGTTGCGCAGCGCATCCGAGCTCTTGCCCTTGGCCGCCTCGGTCTGGGTGATCGCGGCGCCGAACGCGTCGTCGGTAGAGGCCATCGCGGCCAGGTCGCGCTTGCGCGAGGCCCGCAGGATCACCGCGGCGATCAGGAAGGTCACCGCCGCCGACAGCACGACGGACAGGATCACCGCGAAGTACGCGCCGGTTGCGGTCTGCAGCAGCACCGCGATGATGCTGCCGGGGGCCGCCGGGGCGCGCAGGGCGCCGCCGAGGAGCATGTTCGTCGTGACACCGGTCATGCCACCGGCGATCAGCGCGACGATCAGCACCGGCTTCATCAGCGCGTACGGGAAGTACACCTCGTGGATGCCGCCGAAGAACTGGATGATCGCCGCACCGGGGGCCGATGCCCGCGCCGCGCCGAGTCCGAAGAACGTGAACGCCAGCAGCAGACCGACACCGGGACCGGGGTTGGCCTCGAGGAGGAACAGGATCGACGACCCGGTCTCGGATGCCTCCGTGACGCCCAGCGGGGTGAGCACGCCGTGGTTGATGGCGTTGTTCAGGAAGAACACCTTCGCCGGTTCGATGATGATGCTCGTCAGCGGCAGCAGGTTCATGTCGACCAGCCAGCTCACCGCGTTCCCCAGTGCCTGCATGAGCCCGTTGACCAGCCAGGCGATCGGGTAGAACCCGACGACGGCCATCACGAAGCCCCAGATGCCGGCGGAGAACATGTTCACGAGCATCTCGAAGCCGGCGCGGATCTTGCCGTCCCACAGGCTGTCGAGCCACTTCATCGTGTATGCCGCGAGCGGGCCGAGGATCATGGCGCCGATGAACATGTGCACCTGGCCGAGCTGGCTCTCGCCCTCGGGCAGCGTGGCGTTGAAGTTGGCCACGAGCAGGTCGGAGCCGGCGATCGCGCCCATCGTCGCGATGACGCCGACGACGCCGCCGCGCACGTTGTAGACCATCGAGCCGCCCGTGTAGGCGATCAGCAGCGGGAGGGCGTAGTGGATGAACGGACCGACGATGGTCGCGAGGTCGGCGTTCGGGGTCCAGCCGACCTCGATGAAGAACGCCGTGAAGATGCCCCACGCGATCAGCGCAGGGATGTTCGGCATGATCATGCCGGACAGGAACGTGCCGAAGCGCTGTACTCCGACGCGCGCCTTGCTGCCCGTGCTCGCGGGCGATGACGCCATTGTCATGGCTGTGTCTCCTTCTCTCGGTCCGCCGCGGTCTGCGCGGCGGTTCGTGCCGAGGCCGCGTCATCGGCGGCCAGGGCGGCTTCGGCGATGCGCACCGCATCGTCCAGGGTGTGCTCGAGCAGGGTCGCTCGAACGTCGGCAAGGGCTGTGGGCGCCATCGACAGGCTCGTCGCGCCGAGGCCCACGAGGACGGCGGCCAGGAGCGGGTCCGCCGCCGCCTCGCCGCAGATGCCGACGGGCTTGCGGTTGGCCTTCCCCGCCATGCCGACTTCGCGCACGAGGCGCAGGACGGCGGGGTGCCAGGGGTCCTGATACGAGGCGACCGATCCGAGCAGGCGGTCGGCGGCCATCGTGTACTGCGTCAGGTCGTTGGTGCCGATCGAGGCGAAGTCCGCGTGGCGCAGCACGCGGTCGGCCAGCAGCGCCGACGAGGGCACCTCCACCATCACCCCGGCGGTCTTGATGTCGTACTCACGGGCGAGGGTGACGAAGTACTCCGTCTCCTCGACGGTCGCCACCATCGGGGCCATGACCCACAGGTCGGCGGGGCCCTCGGGGGTGCGCCGGGTCGACTCGTGGGCTTCGGAGAGAGCCGTGAGCTGTTCGCGCAGGATGTCCTCGCTCTGGCGCAGCGCGCGCAGACCCCGCAGGCCGAGGGCGGGGTTGTCCTCGTGCGCGTCGTTGAGGAACGGCAGCGGCTTGTCGGCGCCGGCGTCGAGCATGCGCACGACGACCTTCTTGCCGGGGAACGCCTTCAGCAGCTCCGTGTACGACGCGCGCTGCTGCTCGACGGTCGGCGCCTGGCTGGCGCTGAGGAAGAGGAACTCGGTGCGGAACAGGCCCACGCCCTCGGCGCCGAGCTCCACGGCTTCGGCCGCCGCAGCGGGGCTGCCGAGGTTCGCCAGCAGCGGCACAGCGGTGCCGTCGGCGAGAGCGCCGGGGGTCAGCGGCGCGTTCGCGGCCTCCGCCCGCGCGCGGGCGCGGGTCGCGGCGCGGTCGAGCTCATCCGTGGTCGGCTCGGTGGTCACGACGCCGGAGGCGGCATCCACGATCACCGGCTCGCCGTCGACGAGGTTCTTCGCTCCGGATGCGCCCACGATCGCGACGATCGACTTCTCGCGGGCGAGGATCGCCGTGTGCGAGGTCGGTCCGCCTTCGGTGGTCACGAGGGCGAGCACCTTGTCGAGGTCGAGCAGAGCCGTGTCGGCGGGGGCGAGGTCCTTCGCGACCAGCACGAAGGGGTGCCCCGGATCCGGAACACCCGGCGCCGGCTCGCCGCGCAGCTGCGCGATGACGCGCTGGGCGACGTCGTCGAGGTCGGCCGCGCGCTCGCCGAGGTAGCCGCCGAGGGCGGTGAGCTGCTGCCGGAACGAAGCGAACGCGTCGTGCACCGCCCACTCGGCTGTCTTGCCCCGGGAGAGCCGGTTGTCGATCTCTTCTTCGAGGGTCGGGTCCTCGGCCATCATGGCCTGGGCTTCGAGCACCTCTTGAGCGGCACCGCCGGCCTCCATTCCGCGGGCCTCGAGCTCTCGGGCGACCGCGCCGACGGCGTCCCGGGCCCGGGTGGTCTCCTCTTCGACGCTGAGGGTGCTGGGCGCATCGTCGGGGGCGGGCAGCGGCGGCGCCATGCGGGCCACGGGCCCCTGGGCGACGCCGAGTCCGATGCCGACTCCTCGCAACTGTGTCATCCGGAATCGCCTCGCTTACGCGTCGTGATCGGTCGTGAGCAGTTCCGAGAGCGAGTCGAGCGCCGCTTCGGCGTTGTCGCCCTCGGCGGTGAGGGTCACGTAGTCGCCCTGCTCGACGCCCAGGGCGATGACGCCGAGGATGCTCGCGGCGTTCACGGGAGCGCCGGAGTCCTTCGCGATCGTGATCGGCAGACCGGTCTGCTTCGCCGCCTGCGCGAACAGCTTGACGGGGCGGGCGTGCAGCCCGTGCGCGGAAGCGACGCGGACGGTGCGGCTGATGGCGGTCATGAGTGATCCTCTCTGATGCGCGTGTGCGCGAACACGGTGTCGTGAGGAGTCCCGGCGACCGCCTCGCGCACGAGCGCGAGGGTGCGGCTGGCGTCCTTGTCGGCGTAGACATCGGGCGGCATGAGCGCGACGATGCTCCCCACGTGGGCGGCTTCCGCCCGGATGCGGTCGAGGTCGTCGTGCAGGTGGGGTCCCACCATCACGAGATCGGCCGTCTCCAGATCGATCGGGAGGGACTGTGCGGTCGCCGCCGTGGCGGTGACATCCACGCCCTGCTCCCGCGCCGCCTGGCGCAGACGCTGAACGATGAACGTGCTCGACGCGCCCGCGCCGCACACCACCACGATCCTCATCGACCACACTCCTCGCTGATTCTTCGATTCTGAGGATTCCCTGAGCGCGTGACAACCAGTCCTTCTTCCGCCCGGCAGGAAAGGCGCCGCCTTCCGCCCGGGAGGAAGGCGGGCATGGAAGACTTGCCGGTGACGAGGCGAGGAGCGACGTTGACCAAGGCACGACAGGATCGCCTGCTCGGCATCCTGGTGCGGGACGGCCAGTGGGCCACCGCGGCGACCCTCGCCGACGCTCTCGGGGTCACTCCGCGCAGTGTCCGCAGCTACGTCACCGCGGTCAATGCGCGGGTGCGTGGCGGAACCGCGATCGAGTCGGGGCCGCAGGGGTACCGCGCCGGACCGGATGCGGTGGCCGCGCAGCGAGCGGGGGCGGGCTCCGATTCCGGCACCCCCCGAGATCGCCTTCATCGCCTGGTGCGGCTGCTGCTCGACGACCCCGACGGCGTCGACGTCTTCCAGACCGCGGACGACCTGCACGTGAGCCCGGCGACGCTCGAGGCGGACCTCGCGCGAGTGCGATCCCTGCTGGGCGGTACCGAGTTGACGCTGGAGCGTTCCGCCTCGACCGCACGACTGCGCGGCACCGAGATGGCCCAGCGGCGACTGCTCAGTCGCCTCGCACACGACGAGATGGACGCCGGCGCGTTCGACCTCGAGGCGCTGCGGCGCACGCTCGGCGACGAGTCCGTCGGAGCGCGGGCGTTCGGTCCGTTCAAGGACGATCTCGTCGGAGAGCTCGGCACTCTCGGCTACTACGTCAACGAATTCGGGATCGCCGACGTCGTGATGCACATCGCCATCGCGGCCGACCGCGTCGCGCAGGACCGCGGGCTGGATGCGATCGCCCACGATGCGCAGGAGTCGCACGAGGCGGTCGAGGCGCTGATCGGACGCCTGGCCGAACAGCATCTCGGCGTGACCCTCGGTGCGGGAGACCGGTTCCACCTTGCGACCCTCGTTCTCACCCGCGTCGTGGCGCCGGGTGCCTCGGCGCCGTCGGTGCGCGGTCGCCTGGACCCGGAGGTGGAGCGGGCGGTCCGCGAGATCGTCGAGCGGGCCGCCGCGCAGTTCCTCGTCGACATCGCGCACGACGACTTCATCCTTCGCCTGGCACTGCACGTGCAGAACCTGCGGGCGCGGGCGAAGGAGCAGGCGTGGTCGCGCAATCCGCTCACCCGATCGCTCAAGTCGACGTACCCGATGATCTTCGACGTCGCCGTCTTCATCGCGAGCGGCCTGAACACCTCTCTCGGAATCCCGCTGCTCGACGACGAGATCGCCTACATCGCGATGCACGTCGGAGGACGACTCGAACGGAGTCGCCGCGCCGACCAGCTGCTGACCGCGACGATCGTGTGCCCCGGGTACTACGAGCTGCACGAGCTGCTCCGATCGAGCGTCGACCGATCGCTCGGACGTGCGATCGAGGTCGTCGGGGTCGAGACGCGCGCCGATCCGGACTGGCGCTCGATCGACACCGATCTCGTGCTGACCACGATCGATCCGCCGACGCCGAACGACCGGGTCGTCCGCGTGCAGCCGTTCCTCACCGAGAGCGACGTGGAACGGGTGCAGGCGGCAGCCGGTCGCGTGCGCCGGGGGCGGCGCCTGGCCCGACTGCGCGCCGACATCGAGCGCTACTTCGATCCGTCGGCCTTCGTGCGCGGGCTCGACGCCGGCGCAGGGGAGGAGGGCGTCATCCGGGCCCTGGGCGGGCGGCTCGTCGATCTCGGCGTCATCGACCCGGAGTACGTCGACCGGGCGATCGAGCGCGAACAGCTCTCGTCGACCGCCTTCACCGACGCCCTCGCCGTGCCGCACGCGATGGGCATGACCGCGTCGCGCACCGCCATCGCGATCGGCATCGCGGACCCGTCGATCCCGTGGGGCGACGGGCGCGTGCAGGTCGTGGCCCTCGTGGCCTTCTCGGAGAACGATCGAGAGGCCTTCCAGACCGTCTTCGAGCAGTTCGTCGAGGTCTTCAGCGAGCGTGAGAGCGTGCACCGCATCGTGCGGCGCGGCACCGACTTCACGCCGTTCCTCGACGAGCTCGTCGCCGTGATCGACGGCTGATCCACCCATCTCCGCCGCTCGGGCCCCGCTCCGGCCGCCGCCCTTCCTCACGGGCCGCGGCCGCCCTGCTCACGCATCCGCCGCCCGGTCTCGGCCGTGCATCCGGCATCGGCCGCGCCGCGCCGGCCGCCCTGGCATCGGCCGAGCCGCTTCGCACCCCTGCCAGCTGTGCCCTAACTCAGGCTGCGCGGCCGTCATCCAGGCCGACACGCCGTCGGAGGAGTTCCTGAGCCTGAGTCGCGGCACGGCCGACGGCAAACGCCGCGCGACGCCGGGCGCTCCCGCTGCCGGGCTTGTTCGGCCAAGGTCCCGCGCCCGGCTCGTTCTGTGCCGCCGCGCATCCCCTGCCAGCTGTGCCCTAACTCAGGCTGCGTGGTCGTCGATCCGGTCGACACGCCGTCGGGAGCGCCTCTGAGCCTGAGTCGCGGCACGTGGTCGACGGTGAACGCCGCGCGACGCCGGGCGCTCCCCGCTTCCGGGCCTCTCCGCCCGAGACCCCGCTCGCCCGACTTGTCCCGTGCCGCAACTCAGGCTGCGCGGGCTTCACCGAGGGCGACACGCCGATGGCCTGGGCGCTGAGCCTGAGTCAGGGCCCGACCGGCCGATCGGTAGTGCGTCTGAAGTTGCGAGGCCTTCAGCCCTACCTGCCCCTCACGACCCACCGCCGGGCTTGCCCGGTTGTCCCGCGTTCTGCGCCGGGGCGGCCTGTGACGCAGCTCAGGCTGCCGCGGCCGTCACGGGCTCGACACGCCGACGGCGGAGCCGCTGAGCCTGAATTAAGGCACGTGGATGCGGGCGAACGTCTCAAGCGCGCCGCGACGCAGGGCGCCTCAGGCCGTATCGCGGCACCACTGCCCCAGGTCGCCCCACCGCCCCAGGTCGCCCCACCGCCCCAGGTCGCCCCACCGCCCCAGGTCGCCCCAGGCGACGGGGCGGCTCAGGCGAGGCTGTCGAGCAGCGCGCGGGCGCCGTCGGCCAGCGCGCGAAGGCGCGACTGCGCGTCGGCGGATGACTCGGCGCGCACATCGAGGTAGACCTTCAGCTTCGGCTCGGTGCCGCTCGGCCGCACGATCACGCGGGATCCGTCGTCGAGCCACAGCCGCAGCACGTCGCCCGGCGGCAGGCCGTCGACGCCCTCGAGCAGATCGTCCACCTGCTCGATCGGCACGTCTCCCACGGTGTGCGGATGCTGCTTCCGCAGCGCCGACATCATCGCGCCGACCGCCGCGACGTCGTCGGTGCGCACGGAGACCTGATCGCTCGCGAACACCCCGAAGGTCTCGTCGAACTCCGCCAGCAGGTCGCCGAGCGTGCGGCCTTCGCGGCGCGCATCGGCGGCCAGCCCGAGCACTGCGATGGCGGCGGAGATGCCGTCCTTGTCGCGCACCGTCTCCGGATTGACGAGGTAGCCGAGCGCCTCCTCGAATCCGTAGACGATTCCGGGTGCCCGGGAGATCCACTTGAAGCCCGTCAGCGTGGCGTGGAAGTCCAGCCCGTGCGCGTCGGCGATCGCCTTCAGACCAGGCGAGGAGACGAGCGAGCACGCCAGAGACGGCCGCGCGGCCGCTGCCCCACCCTCGCCCTCGCCGCGCGACGTTACCAGGCGGGCGGCGCGCCAACCGAGCAGCAGCCCGATCTCATTCCCCGTCAGCCGCCGCCACCCGCCGTCGGGGTCGGGCAGTGCGACGGCCAGTCGATCGGCGTCGGGGTCGTTCGCGATCACGAACTCGGCGCGCGCCTCGTCGGCCGCGGCGAACGACAGGTCCATCGCCCCCGGCTCCTCCGGGTTGGGGAAGGAGACGGTGGGGAAGGATCCGTCCGGCTCGATCTGCTCGCTCACGACCACCGGCGCCGGGTATCCGGCGCGGTCGAGGATCGCCGACAGCGTCTCCCATCCCACGCCGTGCATGGCGGTATACACCCAGGTCATCCCGTCCGCGCCCGCCGGTGCGGGAGCGACAGCGGCCGTCGCTT
>NZ_DCMW01000037.1:35717-72561 GCF_002321605.1 Microbacterium sp. UBA1612 | reverse complement strand
ACCCAGCCGGTGTTCACCCAGTTGTCCCGGGTGCTCGAGGCGAACCCGTGCACGAGCATCACCGTCGGCTGCCCTTCGTCACCCCAGGTGTACGTGGCGAGGCGGAAGCCGTCCTCGGACATCACGAAGGTCGGGGCGGGCACGTCGGTCAGCGAAGTCGCGGCACTCACGCATCCATTCTCGCGCCGAACACGTTCCGGGCCCCAGACGCCGGCGGGACAAGCGACAGATCCCGCCGGCCGCTTCCGGGCTCCCCCAGTTGTGCCCGGTGCGTCGTCTGGTGCATCGAGTCTCACACCGGGACGTCCCCCGCGCTTCCGGGGGAACCCCTAAACCTCTCGAACCCGCATCCGGGGTTCCGTCCCGCCCCGCCGCCCCGTCGCCCCGCCGCCGCCTCGCAGCCCCGGCCCGCCGCCCCGGTCCCGCCACGCTGCCGCCGCCCGCCCCGCAGCCCCGGTCCCGCCGTCTCCGTGCCGCAGCCTCGCCCCGCTACAGCCCGGCCCCGCTGCCGCCGCCTCGGCGTGCCGTAACTCAGGCTGCAGGAGTGAAGACGCCCCGAAACGCCACCAATCAGGCCTCACCGTCCTCCTCAGCCTGAGTTAGTGCCACAGCCCCAGATCCGCCCCGACGCCGCCCCGCTGCCGCCGCCTCGGCGTGCCGTAACTCAGGCTGCAGGAGTGAAGACGCCGCGAAACGCCACCAACCCGGCTCGACCGTCCCCCTCAGCCTGAGTTAGTGCCACAGCCCCAGATCCGCCCCGACGCCGCCCCACCCTCGGGCGGCCGCGCCAGGCGGCACGACGCCGAACCCCGGGAACCCGGAGGCCCGAAGACCGGAGGCCCGAAGACCCGCCGAACCGTTCACCGGCCCGCGGTGCCGCAGCCCCCGCGTGTCCCAATTCAGGCTGAGAGGGTGGCGACACCGCGAATCGGCCCGAATCCGGCATCGCCGCGCCCGCCAGCCTGAGTCAGTGCCACGACTCCGACTCCCACTCCAACGCGGAAGCCCGCCGCCGCCCCACCATCGGCAGTCACGCAGACATCGGCCGCCACGCAGGCCGCACGAGGCCCCGTCCCTCGACCCCGAGGCGCCCGAGCCGTAACCGCGGCCACGCCGCGGGCTCTCGCGTACCCCAACTCAGGCTGCAGGAGTGACAACGTCGCGAAACGACCCAAAGTCGGCCTCACCGTTCCGCTCGGCCTGAGTTAGTGCCCCTCCACGCGGGACGCAGAACCGCCGACGCCAACGCCAACACGGACACCGATACGGACACCGACACCGACGCAGACACGGACACGGACACGGACACCGACACGGACGCAGCACGGACACCGATGCGGACACGGACACGGACACCGACACCGACGCGGACGCAGACGCGGACGCAGACACCGAAGCGGACGCGGAAGCGGATGCCATCGAGGCCGCCCCAGGGGCCGACACCCGTGCGCCCGCACGTCACCGACACGAACGCCGGCCGGCACCGGGGCCGACGCTCGGCGGACGGCCCTGGTGCAAACTGACACGGGCGGCCCCACCGGCAGACGCGATCCGCCGTTCACCGGCGCGTTCGGGTCGCGTTACCGATTCGTAACCCCGCCCGAGGTCTCCCATAGCACCTGCATAGGCGAGCGGCGTTCTCTGGAACTCCCGACACCACCCGTCAGGAGAATCCCGTGGAACTGTTCACCGTCATCGCCCTCGATCTCATCGCCATCGCCGTCCTGGCGTTCGCCGTCTACTACCCCCGGCACCGGCGACGAGACCTCGCCATCGCCTTCGTCGGCGTCAACGTCGGCGTGCTGGCGGTGTCGATGGTGCTCACCGATTCGACCGTCACCGCCGGCCTCGGCCTCGGCCTGTTCGGCGTGCTGTCGATCCTCCGCCTGCGCTCCCGGGAGATCGAGCAGAGCGAGATCGCCTACTACCTCGCCGCCCTCGCCCTCGGTCTGATCGCGGGCCTGTCGGGCGCGGCCACATGGAGTGCGATCGGCCTCACGGCGCTGATCGTCGGCGTGATCGCGATCGTCGACAGCCCCCTCGTGCTGCGTCGCTCGCGCGAGCAGACGCTCGTGCTCGATAGGGCCTACCCGGATGAGGATGACGCCCGAGCGGCCGTCGAGACACTCCTCGGCACAACCGTGCAGCGCGTCACCGTGCGCGGACTCGACCTCGTCTCCGACACCACCACGGTAAACGTGCGGTACGCCCTCCCCCGCCGCGGAGCCTCGCCGCGTCGCCGCAGCACGCATGACAGCTCCACGCCCTCGGAGCGCGACAGCGCGCCCGACACGGTCGCCCACACCTGGCAGGTGGCCCGATGAACGCCCTCGCCGCACTCGGCGGCCTGCGCACCGTGGGCCTGGATGAACTCAACGCCCGGGCGGAGCTGCAGACCCGTGTCGACCGCAAGTACATCGTTCCGGCCCGCGACCTGCCGGCGGTGCTGCATGCCCTTCCCACTGGCAGTGACGTCCTCGAAATCGGCGGAGAGAACGCGCTCCGCTACGCCTCGCAGTACTTCGACACGCCCACCCTCGACAGCTTCTACGGCGCGGTGCGCGGACGCCGCCGCCGCTTCAAGGTGCGCGCACGCACGTATCTGGATTCGGGCGGATCGTTCCTCGAGGTGAAGACCCGAGGTGCACGCGCCGCCACCGTCAAGGACCGGGTGCCGGTCACCGGCGACGAACTCGACGACGAAGCGGTCGCGTACGCCACCGACCTCCTCGCCGATGCCGGGATTCCCGGCGCGGCGCGCCTGGCCGAGAGGCTGCAGCCGACGCTCGTCACTCGATACCGCCGCGCCACGGTGCTGCTCCCGGCGACGCCGGGCGGCGACCCCTCGCGGGCGACGATCGACACCGAGCTCACGTGGATAGCCGCCGACGGCGCGGTCCTGCAGCTGCCGTCGTCCGTGATCGTCGAGACGAAGTCCGGGCAGCGTGCCGGCGCGCTCGACCGCGCGCTGTGGCGACAGGGCCACCGCCCCGCGAAGGTGTCGAAGTACGGCACCGGCATGGCCGCGCTGCACTCGGACCTTCCCGCCAACCCGTGGCACCGGGCGCTGAGTCGGCATTTCCGCCACGGAACCATCGCGAGGAGCACCGCACCCGGTACCGCCTCCGTCCCGGCGTGACACAGACTGACCGCCCTGCGCCACCGCGGCCCCGGCGCTCGTAGACTCGGCACGTGAGGACCATCGGCGTGCTCGGCGGGATGAGCTGGGAGTCCTCGCTGGAGTGGTACCGCCTCGCCAATGAGCGCGTGCGCGATCGCCTCGGCGGCTATCACTCCGCACGCATTCTGCTCGACTCCCTCGACTTCGCCGAGATCGAGGCCCTGCAGGCCGCCGGCGACTGGGTAGCAACGGCGCGGATCCTGTCCACCCGCGCACGCGCGCTGCAGGATGCGGGCGCCGACCTGATCGTGCTGTGCACCAACACGATGCACCTCGTCGCGGACGACATCGAAGCGGCCATCGACATCCCGTTCCTGCACATCGCCGACACGACCGCCGACGCGATCGCCGCGGCCGGGCTGCACACGGTCGGCCTGCTCGGAACGGCGTTCACGATGGAGCAGCCGTTCTACCGCGACCGCCTGGCCTCACGCGGCATCCGCGCCCTCGTTCCGAACGAAGCGGATCGGCGCACCGTGCACGAGATCATCTACGGCGAACTCGTGCACGGCGTCGTCACCGACGACGCGCGCGAGCGGTATCGCGACGTGATGGCACGACTGCACGACGCGGGCGCGGAGGGGATCATCCTCGGCTGCACCGAGATCGAGCTGCTCGTCACGCGCGGCGACAGTCCGGTGCCGGTCTTTCCGACGACGGCCCTGCACGTCGACGCCGCGGTCGCCTTCGCACTCGGCGCCGACGGCTCCTGACCGGGCCGGATCACCGTCCGCCGTCGATGAGGGCGAAGAGCTCGCCCGCTGCAGACCTCGCCGAGGCGACGAGCTCATCGCGCGACGCCGACGCGGCGGCCATCGCGACCACCGGGCGGTCGGCGTCCTCGGCCCAGCCGTCGATGTCGGGGCTCGGTCCGCAGAGCAGGACCCCGTCGACGTTGCGGGAGATCAACGCGTCCACACCCGCGCGGATCGCGACCGCCTCTCCGCCGGCGCGCACAACGACGAGCAGGGCGCCGTGCTCGTCCGCCACCTCGGCGACCGCCTCCGCCACAGCCGCGCACGCGGGGTCGGCGAAGGCCGGAACGACGAGACCGATCGTGGGCAGGATGCTCCCCTGACGCAGCGCGCGGGCAGCGCGGTTCAGCCGGTAGCCGGTGGCGGCGATCGCTTCGCGGATGCGCTCCTCCTGCTCCGGCGAGGTCTGCTGCTTCCCGTTGAGGATGCGCGAGATCGACATCCGGCTCATCCCGACGATGTCGGCGATGTCCTGGAGCGTAGCCTTTCGTCGCTGACCGGCCATGACCGGATTCTAGTCCGGGGCCAGAAAGCCCGGTCTGGCGTCAGGGCGTGGATGGCCGGAGGTTTGCGCAAGATCTCCCGAGCGGATGCGCGAATGTATCGGGATGGAAACGTTGGGTCGCTAACATCGCCGACGAGCGGACGCGGGTCGCGGGGGAAGCCGCTCGAGACGTCACTCGATCCTGGGGGATTACCGATGCATGCTCGCCGTTCGCGCCACTCTCGTCACCGCTCCCGCGTGCTCACGCCCTGGTATCGCCAGGAGGTGGGAGGCCTGCCGGTGTGGGCCATGATCGTCATCGCCCTCGCGGTGGCCGGCCTCATCGCGTTCACCGTGACGAACATGCCGGCATGACCGTCACGCATCCCGCCGGCCGGCGGTGAGGGCGCATCCGCCCGGCGGTCAGGAGGAGAGGATCGCAGCGATGCGCGTGCGCAGCTCTCGCGGCAGGAAGGGCTTCACGAGATAGTCGTCCGCGCCCGCGGCCAGAGCCCGCGCCCGGTCCTCGTCGGTTCGCCGCGCCGTGAGCATCACGATTCGCGTCGTGGCGAAGTCGACATCGGAGCGCAGCTCCTCGCACACCTCGATGCCCGTCTTGACCGGCATCATCCAATCGAGGAGAACCAGATCGGGATGCTGGGCGCGGGCGAGCTCGAGCCCCTCGCCGCCGTCGCGCCCCACCCTGATGTCGTATCCGTCGCGCGCGAGCACGTCGCGGACGAGCGATGCGACGTCTTCGTCATCCTCGACGATCAGCACCTGAGCCATGCGACACCTCCCTGGCGGGCGTCTGTTCAACCTACCCGGCGCGAGGCGAATCCTCGACTGCGGCACATCGCCCTTGATCCCAATGCCGAAGATGACCCATAATCGCCGCTACCCTCTGACCGTGGAGCGCTTGACCCCCGACACGCGCCTGACGCGGACACGCGCCGAGCGTCCGCAGACGCCGGCATGGCTGTGGATCGTCGCGGCCGTCGGGATCCTCGCCCTCGCGCTCCTCGGGGTCTCGTTCTCCGTGCCCGGCACCCCCCTGGCGGTGTGGTGGCCGGCCGCCGGCTTCTCGGTATGGTTCGCACTGAAGGCGGCGCCGCGTCAACGGTGGATCGCGGTCGTCGTCATCTTCGTCGTCACGACGATCGCCAACGCGCTCGCCGGTCGCGACGCGACGCTGTCGCTCATCTACGGTGCCGCGAACGCGCTGGAAGCCGCCCTCGTCGTCGAGCTGCTCGCTCAGCGCACCCGCATCACCGCGCGACGGGCGCATTTCCCGATCACGACCGGACGCCGATTCCAGCTCGACTCGGCGCACGCCGCACTCTACTTCGCCCTCGCCGCCGTCATCGGATCGGCCTCGACGGGCGTCATCGTGGGCGTCACCGCCGCGGTCGTGAGCGGCGCCTGGTCACCGCTGCCGGGTATCTTCGCGAGCGTTTCGCACTGCGCCGCGATCCTTCTGATCGCCCCGTTCGCCCTTCTCCCGCCAGCCCTGGCCACGCGGGTGAGCCGGGCGGAGATCGCCGCGCAGACCCTGCTCCTGGCCGGACTGATCGCGATCACGTTCACGGCGCTGACCAGCCTGCCGGGAGCCTTCCTCATCTTCGGTCTGTTCACGTGGGCGGTGCTGCGCTTCCCTCTCCGGGTGGTCTACCCGCAGGCGCTCGCCACCGCCGTGATCGTGCTCGTGCTCACCGTCCTGGGCGAGGGGGCTTTCGCCGACCGGGCGAACAGTCCACTGGAGACCGCCGCCGTGACGGTCGTGTTCATGACTCGCTCGCCGCGCTCACGGTGCTCCTGTCCTCCGCGCGCTACGAGACCCTCGCCCGGGCGACCGCCGCCCTCGAACTGACCCGTGCACAGGCCGAGGTGCAGCGCGAACGCGCCGCCGCCCTCGCCGACCGACTCGAACTGGAACGTCAGCGGCAGGATTTCGTCGCCACGACCAGCCACGAGCTGCGCACCCCGATCACGAGCATCCTCGGCTACAGCGATCTGCTCCGCGAGTCGGAGGCGGCCACCCCCGAGCGGGACTGGATCGAGATCATCCACCGCAACGCGAAGCGACTCGGCGATCTCGTCGAAGATCTTCTCGCCCTCGGCCACGGCGAAGCCGCGCCGAGCGCGCTCACCCCCGTGGACGTGGCCGCACCGGATCTGATCGCCGACGTTCTCTGCACCCACGAACCGCTGGCGATGGCCCGCCGACTCGACCTCGCCCACGCTGCACCGGCCGACACCGTGATGCGCGTCGATCGCGGCGACGCCCTGCGGGCCCTCGGAAACCTCGTGTCCAACGCGGTGAAGTTCACTCCGGAAGGCGGGAGGGTGCTCGTGGAAGCGTCGCGCGTGGACGGCGAGGTGGTGTTCACCGTCACCGACACCGGACCCGGGATGTCACCGGCCACCCTTGCTCGGGCCTTCGACCGGTTCTACCGCGCACCCGACGCCGAGACGCAGAACACCCCCGGCACCGGCTTGGGGCTCGCCATCGTCCGCGAACTCGCCGAGCGCAACGGCGGCCGGGTCGACCTCACCTCGCCGGAGCACGGCGGCTTGCGGGCGACGCTCGCGTTCCCGGCGGTTCCGCAGCACGCCGAGGCAGGAGCGCGGTGATCACCGCTGGCGTGACAGCTCGAGGGCGTCGTCTCAGCGCACCGCGATCGTCGGCGAGGTCGGATCCTCGAGCACCGACGTCGAGACCGAGCCGAGGAAGAACCGGGCGAGCGCGCCGCGGCCGTGCGTGCCGACGACGAGCAGTGCGGCATCCCGTGCCAGGTCGGTGAGCAGCTGCGCGGCGTCGGCTTCCTCGACCCGCGTGTGCACCTGCAGCTCGGGATGCGCCGCACGCACCCGCGCGAGGGCACGCTCAACGCGCTCGGTCGCGACCGGGCCGAGGTCGATCGGGGTGAGGCCGGCGGGGTCCGCCGAGCCGATCAGGTAGTCGCCGCTGCCGGTGAGATCTCCGGATACGGGCACCGGCAGCCACGCGCTGACGGCGATGAGCGGCTCCCCGCGGCTCAGGGCCTCGTCGGCCGCGAACGCGACGGCCGCCGGCGTCACATCCGAGTCGTCGATGCCGACCACGACGCCGTGTCGGCCAACGACCGAGCCGTGCGGCACGACGGCGACGGCGCTGTGCGCGCCGGAGACGACATGGCGCACGAGAGCGTCGTGGTGGTCGGCGTGGTCGTGTCCGAGCACGACCAGCGTCGCGTCCTCGGACATCGCCACGAGCCCGTGGGCGAGATCCCCCGTCACCGTCTGCGCATCCACGTCGACGGGGACTCCGAGGCGATCGACGATCTCGCGCACGCGCGCCGCCTCGGCCTCGAGCAGGATGCGCGCGGTCGGCACCGCCTCGTCATCGGCCCGTTCCGGCGAGGTCGCGACGAGCGTGAGCCGCGCCTCACGGGCCGCGGCGCGGGTCGCGGCCCAGGTCACGGCCCCCTCGGTCGACGCGGACTCGGTCACCGCCACCACGATGCGTTCGGTCATCGGACCCGCCCCCTTCCGCACCGCCGTCCGCGGCACCGTCACGCCGATGCTATCGACGGCGGCGGCGTGGCACATCCCGCGACGTGGCACACTCGACGACATGGAGGACTGGGTGGATGACGCCGCGGAACAGCTGGAGAAGCTCACCGGCGATCCGATGGCCGGGGCCGCCCGCGGCACGGTGACCGTGCTGACGGTGTCCGAGCCCGACGGCCGCGCTCGCTACCAGGAGTGCCGCCTGCGCCTGCGCGCGACCGGCGACGACGTCGCCGAGGCGATCGTCGAGACCGCCGTCGTCGTCGACCGCCGACACTGGCCCCGTGCGGGTGCGACACTCCCCGCGCGCATCTCGCGTACGCACCCGGGAACGATCGACGTGAACTGGGATGCGCTCGCGCGCGGCCGCTGAGCGCCGAGCCGGCCTAGGGGATGGCGACCGGAGGGGCGACCTTCCCGGAATCCACGTCGAACGGGATGACCGCGTCGAGGTCGACGGTGAGCCCGGCCGTGGAGCTGGCGCGGTTCGCCAGTTCGCTGAGCGTCGGGGCGTGCAGCGGTTCCGGAGCGGCCGATCCGAAGACGAAGCGCAGCGGGATCGACGGTTCGATCCAGAGAGTCGATCGCCCGCCCTCGTCGTCGGCGGCGTTGCGCCACGACATGGTGAAGCTCTCGTGACGACGGAGCTTGGTCGCGATGACGACCTTGAGGTGCGCGAGCAGGCGATCGGGGAACTCGATGGGATCGGGCAGATTGCCGTAGTAGAGGTGGCCCATGGGATGACATCCCTTCGCCTCGCGGAGGTTGCAGAGACCGGCTACGCGAGAACTGACGCCGATAGGTCAAACCCTACCTCTCATGCACGCGACCGGCACCCCGATGAGAGGGATCTCACCCGCATTCGTCGGCCCCGGGGTGGCCGAGCGCGCGCGGCTTCGATAGCGTGAGCGGATCGAGGACGCCGCGGCGACACCCCGACTCGCGATGCGGAGCCGTCCTCCCGATCTGCGGAGTGGTGTGCGCGTGATGTCACGACGACGGCGAAGGCTGTTCGGCCTTCCCGCGATCGTCGTCGGCGGCGCCCTCATGCTCCCCGGATGCTGGTCGCTCGCCGACGGCGCCACCGAGTACGACGCGACGGCGGGTATCGACATCGACGGCGAGATCGATGCGACCGTCGAGGGCGTGGCAGAGGACCGTCCGCCCGCCGCCGATCCGGCCCCGACCGATCCCACGCCGCCTCCCGCTCCCGATCCCCTGCCCCCGGAGCGTTCGGACACGGCGCCCATCGGCGAACGAGAACCCGATTCGCGCGATTCCGTGGCGACTCCGGAACCTCCGACTCCGACGTCGCCGCGTCCGGCTTCTCCGCCGCCGGCTGCGCCGGCGACGACCGATCCGTCACCCGCACCTCCACCCGCCGAGAAGGAGGCAGACGAGGAAGCCCCTCCGGAAGAGGACGAAGCCCCTCCGGAAGAGGAGGAGCCCGCGGACAACGAGGCAGACGCGGGCAGCGACGGCGACAGCGACCCGGAGGATGACCTCGCCGCTGAGGAGCCGGAGTCGAGCGACGATGCCCCGGTGGAGGTCCCGTCGACCGAGGCGGATGCGGACGCGCCGAGCGGCGCCGACGCTCCGCCGAGCGCCGTCGAGGACGAACCGGGATCGGTCGAGAAGGACCCATGCGAGCCTGCGGGTCATCCCCTCGGCACCTGACGGCCTGACCGAAACGGACAGCGACCCCGGCACTGGGGTCGCCGGGGTCGCTCTTCCGCTTTCGAATGGAGCGGTCGGATACCCGAAATCCGCCGGTCCGCATCAGCGGGGAGATGCTTCGTCGACGACGATACGTCGCAAGGCGCGGATGCGTCTGTCATCCGTTCGGGGGACAAGACCGAGCGATCCGCGTGATCATGCGGTTCGCGCGACCGCCGATGAGAGGATTCTCACCCCTCCGCGACCGCAGGGCCGGCTGGTGCGACGCGATCGGACACGACGCACCGCCGTGCTACCGTGCGGCGCATGGGGAGTCGGCGCACGGTCTCGATCGTCGCGCGCAGAACGTCCGTCCTGGCCGCCGCCGCGCCCACCGCCACCTCGTCGCAGCGCACCTACCGCTACCTCCGCATCGGCACCGCCGCGACCGTCGTCGCGATCTTCACGGCCGTCGCCTCGGCGAGCACCACGGTGGGCGTTCTGCCTTCCGTGAGCGCGTACTACTACTCCCCCGCTCGCGACGTGTTCGTCGGCGCCCTGATCGCAGCCTCCCTCGCGCTGTTCGCCCTGTCGGGGCGCGGTCCGTCCCGGGCGCTCCTCGACGCAGCGGCGCTGTTCGCCCCGCTCATCGCGCTCGTGCCGACGACGCCGCCGGCGTCGGGCGCCGCGGTCGAGACCGGCACGTCCGTCGTGACCTACGTCGTCATCGGTGCGATGGCCGTGGCCATCGCCATCGTCCTCACCGCGGCGAGGAGCACCGACCGGATCGGCGCAGGGATCAGCGTCGGCGCCGCCGCGGCCGTGCTCACCGCGGTCGCGGCGACGGCGTGGACGGCGCCTGACGCGTTCGCCCGCTGGGCGCATCCGATCGCGACGCTGGTCTTCTTCGCACTGATCGCCGCCGTCGCCGTGCTCGCGGCGACCACGCGCGCCGACCCCGTCGCCCCGTGGATGCGCGCCGGCTACATCGCCATCGCGGCGCTCCTGGTGGTGACCGGCATCGCCTACGGAGTGATCACCGCGACCGGGTACGACGCCGGCCTGCCTCCGGTGCTCGTGTGCGAGGTCGCCGCGCTCACGCTCTTCCTCGCCTTCTGGGTGCTTCAGACGGTGCAGTGGTGGAACGATCCCGATCCGGCGATCCGAGCGTGATCGCGCGGCAGGCGGCGATCGAGCCCGCACACGACACGGTCGGAAGTGAGTACCGCAAGATGAGCGCAAGGAATGTGAGACAATTCAGCCACGCCGCGGATGGGGATGCGGCCAGGTTCGGATCGTGAGTTCCAGCGGGGGAGGCGAGAGATGACGACAGCCGACCGCCGTACCGCGGTGATCATCGAGGACGACCCCGACATGCGCGCCGTGATCGCGGAGGTGTTCGTGGGCGCCGGCTTCGAGGCGGTGCCCGTCGCCGACGGCGAGGAGGGCGTACGCGCCGTCGTCGAACGCGACCCCGATGCCATCACCATCGACATCTCCATCCCCGGGATCGACGGCTTCGAAGCCGCGCGCCGCATCCGTGCGGCGTCCGACGCCTACATGTTCATCATCTCCGGGCGCGCCGACGAGGTCGACGCCGTTCTCGGCCTGAGCGCCGGCGCCGACGACTACATCGCCAAGCCGTTCCGTCCCCGCGAACTGCGCGCCCGCATCGATGCCCTCGCCCGCCGCCTCGAGCGGCAGGAGAAGGCGGCGCCGAACGCTGTGGCCGCACCGGTCGAGCTGCTCGCGCACCGCGACGTCACCCTCGATGCCGACAGCCGGATGGTCTCCCTCGGCACCGACGACCCGGGCCTGACCCGCAGCGAGTTCGACCTGCTGGCGGCTCTGCTGCGCACGCGGCGCCGCGTGCGCAGCAAGGCAGAACTGGCTCGCATGCTGCGCGGCGACCCCACCGAGGACACCTACGTCAGCGACGCCGACGAGCGCGCCGTCGAAGCGCACATCACCAACCTGCGCCGCAAGCTCGGCGACAGCTCGGCCGCACCGCGCTACATCGAGACGGTGCGAGGCGTGGGCTATCGCCTCACCGAAGCCGACGGCGACGCCTCCGCGGCGGCAGCCGGGTAGGCGGCATGCGGGGGCCCGGCGACACGACCGCTGCCGCGCGCACGACCCCCGCCGGGTCGAAGCGCGCCGTCAGCACGCGCACACGGTCGATCTGGCTGTGGCAGCTCGTGCTGGCCGCGGCGGTCGTGGTGATCATGCTGGTGATCACGACGCTCGACCGCGACCGGCTCACCGAGCCGCCCCTCATCGTCGGCGCGACGATGCTGATCCTCATCAGCGCCGCGGTGATGTTCATCCCGTGGGATCGCCTGTCCCGCGACGCGGTGGTGGCCGTGCCACTGGTGGACACCTTCGCCGTCGGGGTGATGTCGCAGGGCGGTGAGCTGCGGCTGGAGTTCCTCTGGTGCTTCCCGGTGGCGTGGATCGCCACGCACTTCCCGGCGAGGTGGCTCGGGGCCGCCTTCGCGCTCATCTCCGCCGTCATCCTCTTCGAGGCGGTCGGGGCGGGAGCGACCTCGAGCATCACCCTGCGGTTCGCGATCGTCGTGCTGTGTCTGGCGTTCCTCGGGGTGCTCTTCCGCCAGATGTCGCGCCGCACGACGGCCATGAAGTCCCTCCTGCGCAGCCAGGCCGACAGGACCCAGCGCACCCTCGCCCGCGTGTCGGCGCAGCAGGAGCGCGCCACCCAGATGTTCGACGGCGTGCCGATCGCCATCGCGCGGGTGACCCCCAACGGCGACCTCGTCTCGCCCAACGCCGCCTACCTCACCCTCTACGGCATCGACCCCGACGATCCGACGCAGCCCCCTCGCACGGTCGACTACGAGTCGCAGCGCGGTCGGGCGCTCTCCGCCGACGAGCGGCCCGTGCATCGCGCTGCCCGCGGCGAGCATCTCGACGGCGAGCGCGGCTGGGTGTTCGACACCACGGGGCAGTGGCGTGCGGTGTCCGTCTCGACGCGGCCGCTGCCTCCGGTGGGCGATGAGAGCCCCAGCACGCTGCTCATGGTCCAGGACGTCACCGAGCTCACCCAGGAGCGGCGCGGACGCGAGAACCTGGCCGCGGTGGTCTCCCACGAGCTGCGCACCCCCATCACCGTCATGCTCGGCAATGTCGACCTCATGCGCGACGACGACAACCTCACCCCCGAGCAGACCGGACGCCTCGACACGATCGACCGGGCTGCCGAGCGGATGCTCGCCCTCATCTCGAGCATCCTCACCACCGATCGCGACACGTCGGTGCCGCACGAGCCGGTCTCCCTCGTGTCGCTGCTGCGCGAGTCCGTCACGTCGTTCTCGGCCGCCGCGCGCACCCGCGACCAGTCGCTCACCCTCGACATCGCCGGCACCTTCCGCCTGGCCGGCGACGCCTTCCGCCTGCGTCAGCTCATCGACAACATCCTCAGCAACGCCGTGAAGTACACGCCGAACGGCGGCACCATCCGCGTCGCCGCCCGTACGCACGACCAGCAGATCGAGGTGTCGATCAGCGACAGCGGCCTCGGCATCGCCGAGGAGGACATCCCGCACCTGTTCGACGACTACTTCCGCGCCCAGGAGGCCGTGGGAAGCGGCCTCCCCGGCTCGGGACTCGGCATGGGGATCGCCAAGGCCATCGCCGAGGCCCACGGCGGCACCATCCGCGTCGAGAGCACCGTCGGACGCGGCACCACCGTCACCATCACCCTCCCGGAGGACACCGCGTGAACTCTGCCGTCGCCCTGAACCTCGGAATCAGTCAAGCCACCGTCGCGACCCTCGCGACGGCCCTGATGATCGGTCTGGGATTCCTGCGCCGACCCTCGGCGGCCACGGCGCTGTGGTCGATGGCGTTCGTGCTCGCGATGATCACCTCCTATGCCTCGATCAGCGCCGAGGCGGCGACGCAGGAGTCCGCCCGCGTGGCCGCACTCGGTTTCATGCTGGGCGCGCCGGCGTTCATCTGGAGCGGCCTGCGCGCCGCCCGGGGCGCGGCGTCCTTCGCCTGGATCGCGCCGCTGCAGGCTCTGGTGTCAGCCAGCGTGCTCGTGGTGCTCGCCGGCACGCCCGGGTACAGCACCGGGTTCGCGCTGCTCTACTTCGCGTCGTCGCTCGTGGCGGGGCTGACCGCGTGGGAGCTCTTCCGACGCCCCGACCGCGGCGGAGGGATGCTCCTGCCGCTCACCCTCGTCTCGGGCGTGTACACGCTGCTCGGAGCGCTCGTCGCGGTCGTCACGATCGCGACCGACCCGGCCGGCGGCGGCGACCTCGTACTGGTCCGCACGATCAACGCGGTCGCGATGATCGTCTACATGATCTGCGCACTGGTGTCGCTGCTCTTCCTGTCCGAGAACCGCGACGACGGCCTCAGCCGACGCGGGAACGACCTGCGACGCGTGATGCAGGACCGCCTCGCCCGCGCCGAGGACCGTGACGACACGGCGTGGTCGCTGCTGACGATGACCCTCGACGATGTCGGCGACATCCGTGCCGCCGCGGGCGAGGGTGCGTTCACCGCGACCATGGAGCGCCTGATCGCGGATGCACGCGCCACCTTCCCCGCCGAGTCCGACATCGGCCCGGGCGCCGGTCCGGGGTCGCTCCTCATCCTCGTCGCGCGCTCTGAAAACGAGGTCCGCGAGCACATGCGCGCGTTCCTGCGACGCCTGGGCACCATGCGGCCGGAGCAGCCGCTGGCCACGCAGCTGTCGGCCAGCATCGGATGGGCGCCGGTCCGCGAGGTCGGCTTCGATCTCGAAGCCCTCATCGCCGCCGCGGCCTCTGCCGAAGCAGAGGCGCGCGCCGCCGGCGGCGACGGCTGGTACCGCGTCGGGAATGCGCGGCGATCGGCCTTCCCCGCGATCGAGAAGGGCTCGACCCACAGCGGCTCCACACCGCCGGCCCCCTAGAGTGTCAGCGTGACTTCCCCGCCCTCGTCGCCCGTTCTCCCGCACGCCGTCCGGGTGGCGGGAACGGTGTTCGCGGCCGTCCTCGGCGGGCTGCTCCTGTTGGCGATCATCGCGGCCGCGTGGGTGGGCGTGCGCGGCTTCCTGGCCTACGGTCACCTCCGCGATGCGCAGACAACGGCCGCCCTCGCACGCGATCAGCTGACCGATCCGGCGACGGCCGCCGATGCGATCGCCGAGATCGCCGACGACACCTCTGCCGCTCGCGGCCTCACCACCGACCCGGTGTGGAGCGCGGCCGAGCATCTGCCGTGGGTGGGCCCGCAGCTCGCGGCCGTGTCGACGATGACCGCAGCGGTCGACGACGTCGCCGGGTCGGCCCTGACCCCCCTGGTCGAGGTCGCCGGGTCGTTCGACGTCGATTCGCTGCGCCCTCAGGACGGACGCATCGACCTCACGCCGTTCACGGAGATCCAGGATGCCGCCGCCGCGGGCACCGCGGAGCTCGTCGACGCCGCCGACACCGTCTCCGCGATCGACCGCGACCCCCTGGTGACGCCGGTGCGCACCGCGGTGCGCGAACTGTCCGCCCTCCTGGCCGAGACCCGCGACGGCGCGGGCGCCGTCGCGCGCGCCACCGCACTGCTGCCGGCCATGCTCGGCGCCGACGGACCGCGCACCTACCTGCTGCTCTTTCAGAACAACGCCGAGTGGCGCTCCCTCGGGGGGATCACCGGCGCGGTGGCGGCCATCCGCACCGACGGCGGAGCCCTGTCGCTCCAGGCCCAGGCTTCCTCGAGCGACTTCCCGCGCTACGACGATGCCGTGCTCCCCCTCGACGAGGAGGTGCTCGGCATCTACGGCACCCGGCCCGGCCGGTACATCCAGAACGTCACACAGGTTCCCGACTTCGCGCTGTCGGGTGCACTCGCGCAGGAGATGTGGGAACGCGAGACCGGCGAGACGGTCGACGGGGTCATCGCCGTCGACCCCGTCGCGCTGTCGTACCTGCTCGAGGCGACCGGTCCGGTGACTCTCCCCACCGGCGACGAGCTCACCGCCGACAACGCGGTGGACCTGCTGCTGAACGAGGTCTACTTCCGCTACGAGGTCCCCGCCGAGCAGGACGCCTTCTTCGCCGCCGCCGCCGCAGCCGTGTTCGAAGCCGTCGCCGGCGGAGGCGCGGACCCCGCGGCCCTCCTCTCCGCCCTCACCCGGGCCGGCGACGAGCACCGACTGCTCCTGTGGAGCGACCACGAGGAGGACCAGGAGCTCCTGGCCGACACCACGCTCGCCGGCGGACTGCCCGGGACCGACGACGACACGGCCCGGTTCGGGGTGTTCCTCAACGACGGCACGGGCTCGAAGATGGACTACTACGTCACCGCCGACACCGTCGTCGGCTGGGACACGTGCATGATCGACGACGCCGGAGACGCGCAGGGCGAGGCGACCCTCGGGGTGACCATCACCAACACCGCCCCCGGCGCCGACAGCCTGCCCCGCTACATCACCGGCGGCGGCGGATTCGGCGTGCCCGCCGGCACCGCACGGACCGTCGGCTACCTCTACCTGCCGGAGGGCTGGGACCTCGTCGACGCCGAGATCGACGGCGACGTCGGATTCGGCGGCGGAACCCACGACGGCAGGCGCGTGCTCACATTCGAACTCGACCTGGAATCCGGCGAGCAGGCGAGCGTGTTCGTCACCGCGCGACCGAGTGAGCCCGGTGCACCGACGGTCGAGGCGGTGTCAACCCCCCGCATCGGCGAGGGCACCCGAGTTGTCGCCACGTGCCCGCCCGCTTAGACTTCCCGCCAAGGGGAGGTCACGTCCCCGTCGCCACGCGCTTCACTCGCCGCCACGAGGGACCCCCCATGACTCGCCGGATCACCCGCCTCCTCATCGCCGCTGCCATCTCGATCGCCGCGGTCGCTGCACCGAGCGCGGCGAGCGCCTCGACGATCTATCCGCCGGCCGGTTCCTGCACGACCAGCCCCGCCACGATGACCGCCGGCAGCACCGTGACCTTCGCGTGCTCGGGCGGCACGTTCTCGGCAGAGGAGCCGGTCACCGTCACCGTGACGGGCGAGAACGGCGCCGACAGCACCTTCGGCATGATCCGCATGGCCATCAGCACCGCCAGCGCTGGATTCACGTCCACCTCGGAAGGCGCGCTGGAGGCCGTCCGCATCACCCTTCCCGCCAACGCGAGCGGAACCTACAACATCGCCGCCGTCTCGCCGACCTCCGCCGGCGGCACCGCCGCCGCAAGCATCACGACGGCCGAGGGCCTTCCCACCACCGGACTCGACCAGTCGTCGCTGGCGATCGTGTGGATCGGCGGCGGAGCGCTGCTGGCAGCCGGCGCCGTGCTGGCGATCGTCGCCGGCGTGCGCCGCTCCCGCGACCGCAACTCCTGATCCCCCACAGGCCGCGTCAGGACTCCGCGGCGAAGGTGCGCGCCGCCGACGCGGAAGCGCCGCCGACGGTGGGATGCGCCGTGACGAGGATCGGGAGGTGGTCCGACCGCCCCTGCGGCAGCGTGCGCACCTTGTCGACGCGGAAGCCGATCGACGTGGCGAAGTCGTAGTGTCCGCGGAAGAACCGGTACCGCGTGTAGGTCCGCGCGTCGCTGAGACTCAGCTCGTAGCCCTGTTCGCGCACCTTCTGCCCGAGGTTCTCCTTGAAGACGGGGTAGTTGTAGTCACCGACCATGAGAGCGGGCAGACCCTCGCCGAGCGAGGTCAGCTCGGTCAGCGCGGTACGGATCTGATGGCGCCTGAGGGAGTTCAACGCGGTCAACGGTGCGGCGTGGAACGACGCCACGATGAATTCGTGCCCGTCGTCGATGTCGTGGAGGCGCACGCCGAGCAGGCGCTCCTCGGCGGGCTTGAGCACCATGTCGTGGAGGGACTTCTTCAGGGCGAGCGAGCGCACGTCGACCGCGCGGTAGGAGTTCTCCCGGTAGTACACCGCGAGCCCCAGCCGGTTCCGCTGCGTCGCGTCGGCCAGCCTCAGGCCGCCGATCGTCGGGGGGATCTCGCGGGTGTCGTACTCCTGCAGGCACAGCACGTCGGCGCCGTGGTGCTCGACGAGATGGGCCAGCTCACCGGCTGCCCGGTGCTTGCGCAGGTTGTAGGAGATGACCTTCATGGTGCCGCCAGCCTATTCCCGCTCCCCGGCCGACCGGCGCTCATCCGGTGATCCCATAGCCGACCTGTAGGTGCCGCGCGTTCGGGTGACACCGGCTCGGGATAGCATCGAGTCGTGACTGTACGTCCGGCACCCGTGCGGCGACGGTTCGGGATGCCGCGGTGGCTGCTGTTCACGCTGCTGGGCCTCGCCGCCGTCGTCACCCTGGCGATCCTCGCCGGGATCGGTTCGCTCATCACGTGGGGAGTGCAGACCCTGTCCGCCAGACCGCCCGCCGTCGGAACGACCGTCGTCGCCCCGGAGGAGTCCAAGGCCGCCCGTGCGCTCGACGACCTCACCGCGGGCTCCGCGGAGTACGAGGCGACCGCCTACCTCTCCGAGCAGCCCACCACCTACTGGCTCACGCCGGAGGAGGATCCGATCGGCACCGCGACCGCGCGCGTGTCGAACCTCGCGTCGGAGGCCCGCGACACGGGTACGGCGCTCTCCGTCGCGGTCTACGGCCTACCCGGACGCGACTGCGGCAGCTACTCCGCGGGCGGACTGGTCGAAGAGGACTACGCCACCTGGATCGACGAGATCGCGCGCGGCCTGGATGCGGCACCCGACGTGCAGAAGATCGTCATCCTCGAGCCGGACAGCCTGGCACTGGCACCCGAGTGCGGCAACGTCGAGGAACGCGTCCGTCAGCTGCGCAACGCCATCGATCGACTGACCGGCACGAACACCTGGATCTACGTCGACGGCGGACACTCCAACTGGCTCCCCGCCGCCGACATGGCCGCCCTCATCGAGGCCCTGGACCGCAGCGACGCCATCCGCGGGTTCGCCACCAACGTCTCCAACTACAACCACTCCACCGAGGAGTTCGCCTACGCGCACGAGCTGTCGGACCTTCTCGGCGGCTCCCACGCGATCATCGACACATCGCGCTCCGGCGCGGGCTCCAACGGCGACTGGTGCAATCCCTCCGGCCGGCTGGTGGGTGAGCCGGGCGGAACCCTCGGCGACGAGGTTGTCGACACCAACCTCTGGGTCAAGCCGCCCGGCGAGAGCGACGGCACGTGCAACGGCGGTCCCGCCGCGGGCGTGTGGTGGCCCGAAGCGGCGGTCGAGCTCACCCGCGAGGTTCGCTGAGCCACCCGCTGCGCGCAGCGCCCCGCGCGCACTGTGTAGCATGACCGGAAGGCAGAATCTTGCACTGTCGCCTCCCCTGGTCCGCACCCTTCCCCGAGCCGGAGCTTCGCCGATGACCGACCCATCGCTCGACCTCAAGACCGCCGTCATCGTCGAGGACGACCCGGACATCCGCCATCTCCTCCGCGAGGTGCTCGAGGCGGCGGGGTTCTCGACGGTGTCCGTCGGCAACGGGATCGACGGCGTCCGCGCGGTCATGTCGTATCGGCCGCTGATCACCACCCTCGACGTGAACATGCCGGGGATCGACGGGTTCGAAGCCGCGCGCCGCATCCGCTCGCAGAGCGACACCTACATCATCATGCTCACCGGGCTCGAGGATGAGGCCGACGTCGTGCTCGGGCTCGGCTCGGGCGCCGACGAGTACATCATCAAGCCCTTCCGTCCGCGCGAATTCCGTGCGCGCATCGACGCCATGCTGCGTCGCCCCCGGCAGGGCGCCCCCGCCCCGGCGGCGCCCCGGCAGGACTCGGTCGGTCCGTCGTTCCCCGGCGGCCGCAACACGTCGCGCGGCGCACAGCCTCCCGGATACGACGGCGACTCCGGCTGGGGCGTCGCCCCGGCGGTCGGCGAGGGGACCGACGGTTCGCACCGGAACGGCTACGACGCGCCACGGCCCGAGATCGCACAGACCCCGGGCGACCCCGCGACCTACCGCCTGCCGCCTGGCGCCGACGCCCCGCCGCAGTGGAACGCGGCGGAGCCCGAGCGCCCCGCCCCCGGCACCGACATCGAACGCGCCACGCACGGCGGCGCGGTCGAACTCGCGGGCCCCTCGGTGATGACCCACCGCGACCTGCAGGTCAATCCCGACAGCCGCGTCGTGGTCGTCGGCGGCGATCAGCTGGAGCTCACGCGCACCGAGTTCGACCTGCTCGCCACGCTCATGGAGTCCAAGCGTCGCGTGCGGAGCAAGGCCGACCTGACCCTGGTGCTGCGCGGCGAGTCCTACGTGACGTCGTATTTCGTCGGCGAGGCCGACAAGCGCGCCATCGAGGCCCACATGACGAACCTCCGCCGCAAGCTCGGCGACAACCCGAACAATCCGCGCTACATCGAGACGGTGCGCGGCGTCGGCTACCGCATGACCAGCGAACTGACCGCCTCGAACTGACGCCGACGCGAAGAACGGCCCCGCACGAGCGGGGCCGTTCTTCGCGTCATCCGTCACACCTCGTCGCCCTCACACCTTGTAGCCCTGGTGGCGGCGGATGAGCTTGAAGAACATCAGCAGCGTCTGGATGACGGTCACGACACCCACGATCGGCCACCCGATCCACAGGATCGTCGACTGCACCACCGGGTCGAGCATCGACCAGATCACCGCGAGGGCGACGAACACGGCCACGAGCAGGATGAGCGGGATCCAGTGGGTGCTACCGCCACCCTTCTCCGCCTTGGCCTGCATCGCCCAGTTGTCGACCTTCTTGCGCGACAGGAAGCGGGTCCACGATCGCAGGAAGTGGCTCAGCCGGATCCACATGAAGATCTCGGCGGGGAAGACGAGCCCGGCGAACATCACGTCCCGCGAATTGCGGTTCTCCATCGTGTAGGCGATGCGCAGGTTCAGCAGCACGGCCATGAGCACCGGGATCAGCCACCATGCCGAGAAGACGAACGCGTTGATCGACAGCGACGCCGCCAGCAGGGTGATGAACGCGACGCGCACGAAGAGGTTCGTGAGCATGCCGAAGTTCTCGAACCAGCGCAGGCGCAGGTTCGGGTGGAACGGCTGGCCCTTCGTGTCGCCGCGCTGGCCGGGCCACATGAGCTCGATGGCACCGTACGTCCACTTCACCTGCTGGGCGTCGTAGCCGCGCAGCGTGGTCATGCCGCCGACGTCGGCCCGCGAGAACGGGCTGATCTTGGTGAGGTACCCGGCGCTCTTGATCTGCAGGGACAGCAGCGAGTCCTCCACTTCGCTGTCCTTGACCCACGGCGTCGACTGGTGGTTCTGACGCATCACCTCGCGAAGGGCGTTGGTGGAGAAGATCGAGAACTGTCCGCCCAGCACGGCCATGTTGCGCCCGCGCAGCAGGTTCTGCAGGTTGAACGCCGCGAACTGGGTGCGCTGACCGGCGATGAGGAACTTGCCGATGAGGCCCTTGATGGGCCGGTCGTCGATCGAGTAGATCGCGGAGATGCCGCCGATGCGCGAGTCCGACACCGCCTCGGTCTCCAGGTACTCCACCGCGCGCGAATCGGCGGTGGTGTCGCCGTCTACCCCGAGCAGGTAGTCGTAGCCCTCCACGAGCGAGTAGCCGTAGTTGAGGGCGCCGACCTTCTTGTCGGGGTTCTTGCCGATGTCGTGCACGAAGACCTCGGTGAACTGCTCGCCCATCTCGGTCTCGAGTTCGTGGGCGCCGGCGAACTCTGACGCGATGCGCACCGTGGCATCGGAGGTGTTGTTGACGACGACGTGGATCACATCCGGCACCCGCGTCTGGGCGAGGAGCGACTGGATGACGTCGGCGATCGACTCTTCCTCGTTGTACGCCGGAATGATGCATCCGATGGTCGACCGGTGGCCGGTGGTGTTCTCCAGCACCGCCGAGAAGTCGTCGGCGAAGCCGGGCTCGGACTCGGCACGGGGCTCGCGCGGCAGGATGGAATCGGGCGCGTGGACGGCGTGCGGTGTCATCTGCCGGGGGCTGTTGACGTCCGTCATGGTGATCTCCCTCACGCCGGTCACTCTTCGGTCGTTGCGTCGGAGGATATCGCGATCGGCAGGTACTGGTACACGGTCTGCTGAGAGAACGACGTGTCGTCGTCGGCGACGCCCTCCACGGCGATCGTCATCGCGAATTCCAGCGTGATGCCGTACGTGTCCGCGGGCAGCTGGTTGATGGTCGTCTCGGGCACGAGCAGACCGCCCTGGTAACTGTTCAGCAGCAGACCCCGGTCCGAGCGCAGGGTGTCCGTCGGCACGAGCGTGCGCGGGTCGGAGCTGAACTGGAACGGGTTCTGCACCTGGCCCGACGTCTGCGCGGTCTGCGAGGTGATCGAGATCGACGAGATGTACACGCGTCGCTTCTGTGTGAGCACGGCCTTCTCGTCCACGTAGTTGTCATAGACGTTGACGGCGAAGCCGAACGTCTTCGGGGTCGTGGAATCCCACTCGTTCGTCCGTTTCGGATTCGCAGCCCACACCTCCAGACGCAGCTCGAGCTGATCGGCGACGTCGGTCGAGAGGGCGACGGAGCCGTCATAGGTGAACAGCGAGTCGAAGGCGATGTCCTCGGTCGTCAGCGGCGTGGGGCTCGCGTAGGCGACCGGCTCCTCCGCGACGCCCGGCTGCTGCTGCAGCCCGTTGAACACCTCGGCCAGCTGCGAGCAGCCGGCGAGGGAGACGGCGAGACCGAAGGCTGCGCCGACGGCGAGGATGCGACGCGTGGCCGACGACGAGATGCTCACGATGTTCCGCTCCAGGTTCAGGGGTGCCGCCGGGCTTCGGGTCCCCGGCGGCGTCTCGGGGGTTCCCCGCGACAACACACAGGCAACCACGCCGATCACGCGTCTTGAGGTTCTTGAGCTTGTCTTGAGCGAGCCTTGAGGCTCGCGCCTCTCCCATCGGTCGGCGCGCGTCGCGGCTCTCGTAAGCTGGGGAGCACACGGAGCCGGGAGGGCACATGGGAACAGCACGACGCGTCGGCACGGCGACGGCGGCCGCGGCTCTCGCCCTGGCTCTCGCCGGATGCGGCCCCGCGCCGTGGGAATACGGCGACGGCGGCGACGCCACCCCGACCCCCACCCGCACCTCCGCCTCCCCGGCACCCGCGCCGGTGCCGAACGACCTCTCGAGCGGTTCGACGCAGCGCGAGCTCGTCGCCGGTGCCGTCACCGCGACCGTGGACTACTGGTCGACGCTGTCGATGGACCTGTGGACCGCGGAGGCGGTGAAGCCCGTGAGCATCTCGATGGTCACCGAGGTCACCCCCGACGACGGCCAGAAGGTGTACCTGCAGAGCGCATCGATGGTCGCGGTCGCCCTCGACGCCGACGGCGTGACGATCGACGCCCTCGATCCGCAGACCGACACATCCGCCGTCTCGCCCGGCTACCTCGTGCTCTCGCCGTACAGCTATTCGCAGACCTTCAACGTCGGCGCCGTGCCCGCGGACACCGCCGCCGTGCAGCTCCAGTTCACCTACGACTTCCTCGTGCAGACGACTCCCACGTCGAAGGAGTACGCCAAGCAGACCGCGAGCGACACGCTCACCGTCGCCATCTTCCAGCCCGGCGAGTAGAACCCGGGTCAGTCCCGGTCGCGGCGGCTCCGGGTCTGCGCGGCGCGCGCCGCGAGCAGGTCGTCGGCCGGATACCCGACCTCGGTGAGGGTGAGGCCGCGCGCGGCGAGCACCTTCACGTCGGGAACCCGCACCAGCCGGTCGCGAATCTCCGCCAGGTCACCGGCGGTCAGGCGGCCCTCGCCGACGGCGACGCATCCGCCCACGAGGGCGCGCACCATGCTGTGGCAGAACGCGTCCGCCTTGACGTTGGCCACCAGCACCCCGGCGGTGTCGCGGTGCCAGTCGAATTCCAGGAGCGTGCGGATCGTCGTCGCCTCATCCCGCGGCTTGCAGTACGCCGCGAAGTCGTGCAGGCCGATCAGCGACCGCGCCGCCTCGTCCATGGCCTCGACATCCAGCTCGCCGCGCACGGTCGTGGTGCGGAGCCGTTCGAGCGGGTCGTATCCCGCACGCGCATCGGTCAGGCGATACGCGTAGCGCCGCCAGACCGCGGAGAAGCGGGCGTCGAATCCCTCCGGCGCCACGCGGGAGGCGTGCACGGTCACATCCGCATAGGCGCCGAGCACGCCGCGCACGCGCGCGGCCAGCGCCTCGACCGGATCGGCGTGGGGGGCGCGGGCGCGGCGCGACAGCATCCGCTCCGTCTGAGCCGCATCGAGGTCCACGTGGGCCACCTGACCGGAGGCGTGCACCCCGGCATCGGTGCGCCCGGCGACGACCAGTCGCGGGGTGCCACCGATCACGCGCGCGAGTGCGTCTTCGATCTCTCCCTGAACGGTGCGATGCGCGGGCTGGCGCGCCCAGCCGCGGAAGTGCGTGCCGTCATAGGCGATGTCGAGACGGATGCGCACCGCTCCAGCCTATGTCCGGCGGCCCTTCCGGCGGATGCTCGGGGAGTTCCCGCACGGGAGTCGTACACTGACGTGTCGCCCCCTCCTCCCCTCCTCCCCTCCTCCCCCTCCTCCCCCGGACCGATGACCTCTCCAGCGCAGCACCCCGCCGCGACGCCCACGCGCTACGCGGGCCTCGACGGTCTGCGTGCCGTCGCCGTCGCCCTGGTCGTGCTCTACCACCTCTTTCCCGGCGCGCTCGTCCCCGGGGGTTTCGTCGGCGTCGACGTGTTCTTCGTCATCAGCGGCTTCCTCATCACGACCCTGCTGCTGCGCGAGCACCGCAGCACCGGACGCATCTCGCTCGTCGATTTCTGGCGCCGACGCGCCCGACGCCTGCTGCCGGCCCTCACCCTGGTCGTCATCGTCTGCGCGAGCGCGGCGTGGATGATCGGCGGCGACGTGCTCGTGCGGCTGGGCGCGCAGATCGTCGGAGCCTTCACCTTCAGCTACAACTGGGTCGCGCTCTCCGGTGGCGACGGCTATTTCGCCGCCACGACCCCGGAGCTGTTCCGCAACATGTGGTCGCTCGCCGTCGAGGAGCAGTTCTACCTGCTGTGGCCGATCGTGCTGCCGCTGTTCCTGATGCTCCCCCGGTCCTGGGCGCGGGTGACCACCGCCCTCGTCGCGGCGACGGCATCTGCGATGTGGATGGGCGCCGTCGTCGCCTCCGGCGGCGACCTCACGCGCGCGTACTTCGGCACCGACACGCACGCGTTCGGTCTGCTGCTCGGCGTCGCTCTCGCGTTCGGCATGGCGCCGCTGCTGCGTCGCCTCGCCGTCGGCGACCTGCCGGCGTGGGCACGATCCGGGGGTGCGCGCGCCACGGTGTCCGCGCTCGGCGTCGCCGGGCTGATCGGCATCCTTGCCATCGCCTCGATTCCCGCCGGAGACACGACGGCGACCTTCCCCGGCGCCCTCCTGGCGGCGAGCGTGTGCGCCGCGATGGTGATCCTCGCCGGCGTCTGGCCCGGCTCCCGCCTCGGCCGGGCGCTCGATGCCATCCCGCTGCGCTGGCTCGGCGACCGGTCCTACGGCATCTACCTGTGGCACTGGCCGCTGCTCGTGCTCCTCGTCGCCGCCACCACCGGCACCGGTCCGGAGGCGGGGGTGCCGATCGGCGTCGGCGCTCTCGCCCTCGCGTTCACCCTCGCGCTGGCGGAGGCGTCGTACCGCTGGGTGGAGACGCCGGTGCGCCGGTTCGGCTTCCGCGGCTGTGCCCGGCGCCTGCGTGCGGCGCTGCGTGCCCGGGCGGCACGACGCGCGACCGCGCTCGCGGGTCTCGCCACCGGCGCCGCGCTCGTCGCGGGCGCGGGTGCGGCCGTCGCCGCGGCGCCCGCGGTCTCCTCCGGGCAGTCCGTCGTCGAAGCCGGCGCCGCCGCTCTCGCCGCCGAGACGGCCGCCGCCTCGCCGACCCCTGCACCCGCCGAGACCTCGCCGGCGCCCGAGGAGGAGGCATCCGACACCACGACCCCGAGTCCCTCCCCCACCCCCGTGCGGGGCGACGAGATCACCGCCGTCGGCGACTCGGTCATGCTCGCCTCCGCTCCCTCCCTGTTGGAGCGGTTCCCGGGAATCGAGGTGGATGCGGCCGAATCGCGCTCCGCGTGGGCGGGGCCGGGCATCCTGCGCACGCTCGAGGACGAAGGGCGCCTCCGCTCCGTCGTCGTGATCGGGCTGGGCACCAACGGCCCGGTCGACCGCGAGACGCTCGACGAGATGGCGGCGATCGCGGGTCCCGACCGCAGGATCGTGCTCGTCAACGCGTATGCGCCCCGCGAGTGGATCCCCCAGGTCAACGACACCCTGCGCGCCTTCGCCGACGAGCGCTCCGATGTGAGCGTCGCCGATTGGAGCCGGGCGATCGACCGGCACGTCGATCTCCTCGCGGGCGACCGCATCCACCCCGGGCGCCCCGGTGGCGACGTGTACGCCGACGCCGTGGCGACCGGGGTCGACGGGGCCGAGTACGAACGCGCCATGCGCCGCTACGGCGAGGAGCTCCGCGCCTTCCGCGACGAGCATCGCGACAGCCGTCTGCCGGTGCCGCAGTAGCGGCGCGAGCTCACATCCGCGCGACGAGCACGCGATCGCGCTCGGTCGGGACGAAGCCGAGACCCTCGTAGAGCGTGTTCGCACCGGTAGGGCTCGCGGTGTCCACATCGAGCACGGCCTTGGCGAGCCCGGCTCCGGCGATCGCGCGCAGGGTGCGGGCGATCACGCGCGGGGCGAGCCCGCGACCGCGGCTGTCGCGCACGACGCCGATGAGGTCGATGTATGCGTTCGACGCTCCGAGCGTCACCCAGTCGTCCTCGTTCACCGACGCGAGACAGAAGGCCACGACGCGTCCGTCGACGATGGCGAGCGTCGACAGGTCCGCGCGCAGGAACCGTCCGCCGGTGAACTGCGCCCACCGCTCGGGCGGCGTCGGAAGGCTCCCCCAGTGGTCGCGGAACGCGTCGTTGCGGGCGACGCGTGTCGCCTCGTCCCACTCCGGGGCGAACGCGAGCATCCGCACCCCCTCGAGCGCGACCGGCTCGGAGATCGGATGCGCCATGTCGCGCACCATCGTGGTGAACCACCGCTCGGTGGTCATCCCGAGCCGCTCGGCGAGCACGACGGCGCCGTCGTTGCCGTCGTGCACGTACACGTGCACCTCGCCGGGCAGCGTGAGGTCGGAGGCCGCGAGAAGCTGGCGGGCGCGGGCATGCTGCCACGTCATCAGGGCGCCGCCGATCCCCCGTCGACGCCACTGCGGATGCACGGCACCGTCGAGGTGCACCTTCACCTTCTCGGAGGTGTCGGGATGGCGGATCGCCGACCCGACCGCAACCGGGGTGCCGTCGGCGGCGAAGCCCAGCGCCGTGTCGGTGAGATGGTCGACACCGGCGAGCTCGAACGTGTCGGCGACATCCTCCCGTGGCGTCACCCAGGTGGGGTGGTCAACGCGGTCGGCCGCGGCGACGACGGCGTGGATCGCGTCGATGTCGGCCGCGGTCGCCCCGCGCCATACGGCCACGTCGGGGTGCGACGTATGGGGCAGGATCTCCGGAGCCGTCACGCGCGCGCTGAGCGGCGCATCCGACCCGGTGGGTGTCTCGGTCACCCGCACACTCTAGTCGGCGCGCAGGACGCCCTCACGGCGCCCTCCGGAGGCAGCAGCGCTGCGGGGGAGGCTCAGAAGTGGCGCGTGAAGACCTGCTCGCGATCGCGCTCGACGAAGCCGAGGCTCTCGTAGAGCGTGTTGGCGCCGGTCGGGCTGTCGGTGTCCACATCCAGCTGCGTCGCCTTGAGCTCCGCGGCGGCCATCGCCCGGAGCGTGCGGCGGATCACCCGCGGCGCGAGTCCCTTGCCGCGATGCGCGCGCACGACGCCGATGTACTCGATGTAGGCGTAGGGCAGTCCGCGGCGCTCCCAGTTGTCCTCGTTGACGGTCACGAGGCAGAACGCGGCGACTTCGCCGTCGATGAGTGCGACCGTCGACAGGTCGAGGCTGAAGTGCTCCGAGCCCGTGAAGGCGTTCCAGTACTCCTCCGAGTACGGCACGCTCCCCCAGTGGTCCCGGAACGCGTCGTTGCGGGCCAGGCGCACGTCGTCGACGCGGTCTGCGGCGAGGGGAACGAGGTCGACGCCCGGTTCGACATCGCCCTCCACATCGAAGACCGGCTCGGTGAGGTCGCGCTCCATGACGACGAACCAGCGTCCCACCGTCATCCCCAGACCGCCGGCGATCACCGCGGCTCCCGGGTCGTCCTCGTGCACGTACTGCTCGATCACCCCGTCGACGGTCGCATCCGTCTCGGCGGCGAGGAGCTGCAGGGCGCGGTCGTACTGCCAGCGGCCAACGGCACTGCCCAGGCCGCGTCGCCGCATCTCGGGCACGACCGCGCCCTGCAGGCTCACGCGCACCTCGAGCGAGGTGTCCTCCTGCTTGATCGCGGCACCGACGGCGACGATGCGACCATCGGGCGTCTCGCCCACCAGCAGGTCGTCGCGGGTCGTCTGGGGCAGGTCGAACCAGTCCTCCACGTCGCCGCGGGCGAACGCCCACGTCGGATGGTCGACTTCGTCGGCGGCGACGAGAGCGGCGTGGATGTCGTCGATGTCGTCAGGGGTCGGGGATCGCCATGCCACGTCGGGATGCGCGGCGGGGGCGAGGGTCTCGGGAGCGGTCACACGGTGGTTCAGAGTCTGATCGGCCACCTTCCTACGGTACGCGGGTCCCCCCGGGGCCGGTCAAACCGGCGCCGTCATGCGCAACGCCCGCGACCCGGACGGGTCGCGGGCGTTCCGCAGGTGCCGGGCGGGCCGGCAGCAGGTCACTTCGTGGTGTCGGCGTCCTCGGCGGCGGCCTCCGCGGCCTCGCCCTCCTCGGTCGACTCGGCACCGGCGTCGGCGGACTCCTCGGCCGGAGCATCCTCAGCCGGGGTCTCCTCGGCTGCGGACTCCTCGGCCGGGGTCTCCTCGGCGACGGGGGCCGCCTCTTCCGCGGGCTCGGAGCGACGCTTGGTGCTCTTCGCCTTCGGCGTGACCGGCTCGAGAACGAGCTCGATCACGGCCATCGGCGCGTTGTCGCCCTTGCGGTTGCCGACCTTGGTGATGCGGGTGTATCCGCCCTCACGCTCGGCGACCAGCGGCGCGATCTCGGCGAACAGGACGTGCACGACTTCCTTGTCACCGATGATCGACTGCACGCGACGACGGGCGTGCAGGTCGCCGCGCTTGGCGAACGTGATCAGACGCTCGGCCAGCGGACGCAGGCGCTTCGCCTTGGTCTCGGTGGTCTGGATCGACTTGTGGGTGAACAGCGCCGCAGCGAGGTTCGCAAGCAGCAGGCGCTCGTGTGCGGGGCCGCCTCCGAGGCGGGGACCCTTCGTGGGCTTGGGCATTTCTCAGTTACTCCAGGTGGGAAAGTCGGTCGAAGACGGATGCCGGTACGGCTCCGCGTGGCTCAGGCGTTCTCTTCGTCGTAGCCGGCGTAGAAGTGGGCGCCGTCGAACCCGGGGACCGAGTCCTTGAGCGAGAGGCCGAGCGAGACGAGCTTGTCGCGCACCTCGTCGACCGACTTCTGACCGAAGTTGCGGATGTTCATCAGCTGCGTCTCCGAGAGGGCGACCAGCTCCGAGACCGTGTTGATGCCCTCGCGCTTCAGGCAGTTGTACGAACGCACCGACAGATCGAGGTCCTCGATCGGCATCGACAGCTCGTTCGAGGCGACCTCCGCGACCGGCGCCGGGCCGATCTCGATGCCCTCGGCCTCGACGTTCAGCTCGCGGGCGAGACCGAACAGCTCGGTGAGGGTGCGACCGGCCGACGCGACCGCGTCACGCGGGGCGATCGAGGGCTTCGTCTCGACATCCAGGACCAGCTTGTCGAAGTCGGTGCGCTCCCCGGCACGGGTGGCGTCGACGCGGTAGCTGACCTTGAGCACCGGCGAGTAGATCGAGTCGACCGGGATCTGGCCGGCCTCGGCGTACTCGTTGCGGTTCTGGTTCGCCGAGACGTAGCCGCGGCCGCGCTCGATGGTGAGCTCGAGCTCGAACTTGGCGGTGTCGTTCAGCGTGGCGATGACCAGCTCGGGGTTGTGCACCTCGACGCCGGCCGGCGCCGAGATGTCGGCGGCGGTGACCTCACCGGAGCCGGTCTTGCGCAGGTAGGCCGTGATGGGCTCGTCGCGCTCGCTGGAGACGACCAGCTGCTTGATGTTCAGGATGATCTCGGTGACATCCTCCTTCACACCCGGGATGGTGCTGAACTCGTGCAGGACGCCGTCGATGCGGATGCCCGTGACGGCTGCGCCGGGGATCGACGAGAGGAGGCTGCGACGCAGCGCGTTGCCGATCGTGTAACCGAAGCCGGGCTCGAGCGGCTCGATGACGAATCGGCTGCGGAACTCCCCGATCTTCTCCTCGTTCAGGGTGGGACGCTGTGCGATGAGCACGATGTGTTCCTTTCGGCTAAGTGCCCGCTATATGACACTTGCTGGTTGAGTTGTTGAGTTGTGGGACGGACTGCCGAGGCATCCCGTCGTGAAACGACCGAATCCCGGGTCGGTGCGCGGGCGGACCCACGCACCTACCCGGGTGCGGCAAACTCAGACGCGGCGACGCTTGGGCGGGCGGCAGCCGTTGTGCGCCTGCGGGGTGACGTCCTGGATGGACCCCACCTCGAGGCCGGCGGCCTGCAGCGAGCGGATCGCGGTCTCGCGGCCCGAACCCGGGCCCTTCACGAAGACGTCGACCTTCTTGACGCCGTGGTCCTGCGCCTGGCGCGCGGCGGCCTCGGCGGCCATGCCCGCGGCATACGGGGTCGACTTGCGCGAGCCCTTGAAGCCCACGCCGCCGGAGGACGCCCAGCTGATGACGGCGCCCGACGGGTCGGTGATCGAGACGATCGTGTTGTTGAACGTCGACTTGATGTGGGCCTGGCCCAGCGCGATGTTCTTCTTCTCCTTGCGGCGCGGCTTGCGCGCAGCGGTCTTGGCCTGTGCCATGAGTGTTCTCCTCTAAACCTTGCAGCGCGCCTTAGCGGGCCTTCTTCTTACCGGCGACGGTGCGCTTCGGGCCCTTGCGGGTGCGCGCGTTGGTCTTGGTGCGCTGTCCGCGCACGGGCAGGCCGCGGCGGTGACGCAGGCCCTCGTAGGAGCCGATCTCGACCTTGCGGCGGATGTCGGCGGCCACCTCGCGGCGGAGGTCACCCTCGACCTTGTAGGTGCCCTCGATGAAGTCGCGGAGTGCCACCAGCTGGTCGTCGGTGAGGTCCT
Organism: Microbacterium sp. UBA1612; assembly: GCF_002321605.1. NCBI lineage: Bacteria > Bacillati > Actinomycetota > Actinomycetes > Micrococcales > Microbacteriaceae > Microbacterium > Microbacterium sp. UBA1612. Next base: position 41,759 of record NZ_DCMW01000037.1, on the reverse strand, counting down.
TGACGCGGATGTCGCCGTTGATCTCGGTCGAAGCGAGGATCTCGGCGGAGCGGGTACGGCCGATGCCGTAGATGTACGTGAGAGCGATCACCACGCGCTTGTCGCGCGGGATGTCGACTCCGGCCAGACGTGCCATGTCGTCTCCAAAGGAGTGTCGTGGAGGTGTGGAGCAGGAACGGTGCCCGGGCCTCCGCCCCGAGGTGTCCCCGCCGAAGCGGTTCTGATCCTGCCGAAGGTGTGTTCAGTTGTACGTGGGTGGTGCTGTCTCAACCCTGGCGCTGCTTGTGGCGCGGGTTGGACTTGCAGATGACCATGACGCGGCCGTTGCGACGGATGACCTTGCAGTGGTCGCAGATCGGCTTGACGCTCGGGTTGACCTTCATTGTTCTTTTCCTTGTTCGCTGTCTTCGTGCCTCGGCGCGCGGCTGGTGCCGCCCTCCGGGCCGTTACTTCTCGACCGGCTCAGCGGTAGCGGTACACGATCCGACCTCGGGTGAGGTCGTACGGGCTGAGTTCGACGACGACGCGGTCCTCGGGGATGATGCGGATGTAGTTCTGCCGCATCTTTCCGGAGATCGTGGCCAGCACCTTGTGCCCGTTGGTCAGCTCGACGCGGAACATCGCGTTGGGCAGAGCCTCGGAGATGACGCCCTCGATCTCGATGACACCGTCTTTCTTCGCCATAAACTCACTATCGCTCGTGCAGTCCGCGCGCTCGGAGCAGCGTCACGGCCGCGGCCGTTCGGCGCCCCGTGCAGCCGGTCGGTCTGCGGTGATGGGGTTCGGTGCGCGGACACGCCGCGATGGGCGCAACGCACCAAAGAACGAGCATACGTGGTATTGCCTCGGCGCACAACTAGCCGCTATCCTCCCACCCCCTCAACCCCGCCCCCCGGCCCCCCACGCGCCCGCCCGCGCCCCCGCATCCCACGTCGTCGAGAAACACCCTTCCGCACGACAAACACCGCATTGCGCGATGTCTCGCGCCGTTCTGCGTTTCTCGGTGCTCCTCCACAGCCACGCTCGCCGGGTGGGGTTTCCACGGCGGTGCGCTTCGCGCGACGTCGAAGCCAGCGCGCGCGAGAGGGTCTGGTCATGCCGTCTCCGATCTCGTTGCTGCGCCCGTCCCCCATCCCGCTCCATGCCGTGCGACAACTCGACGCCGGGCGGATGCGCGACGTCGCGGACTTCGTCCGCGTTCGCACGGGCGTCTACGCGGATCGGCGACTCTGGCAGGGCCTTGCTCCCTGGGATCGCTATCTCGCACGGGTGCATGCGGTGGCGGCGCGCCGCCCGGACACGATCTTCGCCTTCGAATCGGCCGCGGCGCTGCTCGGCCTGCCGGTCTTCGGTGAGCCGCGCGACATCCATACCTACGACCCCGACCGGACGCGCTCCCGGCGCTTCGGCGATGTCGTCGTCCACACGAGCGAAGATCCGAGGATGATCCGCAGCGGGGTGATCAGCGTCACCTCGGTGGCCGACACCGCGCTCGATCTGCTTCGCGTGCTCACGCCGGCCTTCGCACTCGCGGTCGCCGACGCGGCGATCGCGCCATCCCTCGCGAACGCGACGAGTCGGGCTCATCTCCGCGCGCTCGCGGAGACGGCAGCGAACCCGCGCCGCCGCGCGCAGGCGCTGTGGGCGGTGGACCGCGCAGATCCGCAGGCCGAGTCGCCCGCGGAATCGATCAGTCGCGCGGTCATCGAATGGACGGGCTTCGAGGCACCCGAGCTTCAGCGGTGGTTCTCGAGCGAAGGCTTCGATGACCGCGTCGACTTCTTCTTCCCGCGGGCACGGGTGATCGGCGAATCCGACGGGTACGACAAGTACGCCGCGGAAGAATCCCGCGACGCCGTGCGCGGCATCGTCGCCGAGAAGCAACGCGAAGACAGGCTCCGGCGCCAGTGCGACGGCTTCGCCCGCTGGGACCGGGCCGACGCACTCGCGGTGACACCGCTTCGGCGCAAGCTTCACGCCGCGGGGCTGCGCGCCGAGCGGCCGGAGCAGACCGTCATGCTCGCGACGCTCCGGGCGCGCCGGCCCGACGGCCGCCATCCGTGACGCAGCACCCGCCTCGAGAAACACCGAACGCCCCGAGACACCGGGCCATGCGTGGTTTCTCGGGGCGTTCGGTGTTTATCGGCGCCTCAGCGCCCGCGGGGCGGGATGCGCGGGTCAGGTGAAGAGGGAGGCCAGGTTGTCGGGCTCGGGGAGCTCGGAGTTGGCGATGACCTCGCCGTTGACCTCGATCGTCGGGGTCGCGATGCCGGAGTTCCCGGGCTGGATCGGGGTCTCCTGCGTCATCGCGGTGACGTAGTCGCTGTACTCGCCCTCGGTGACGCACGTGTCGATGCCGGTGACGCCGGCACCCTCGGCCATCGCGAGGATCTCCTCGTCGGTCAGGCCCTCGGTGTTCTCGGTCGGCTGTCCCGCGAACATCGCCTGCATGAACGGCACGGCCGCGTCGGGGTCCGCCTCGGCGACGCAGTACATCGCGTTCGCCGCACGCGTCGAGTACTCGGTTCCCTGCGAATAGCGGTCGAGGATCGAGATGGGGTGGATGTTGAGCGTGATCGTGCCGTCGTCCACGAGCTCGAGGATGGCGTCGCCGTAGGCCTCTTCGAACTGACCGCAGATGGGACACATGAAGTCGATGTACGTGTCCATCGACTGCTCGCCGTCACCGACGACGACCGCACCGGTCTCCTGGTCGATGCCGGAGCCCTGCGGGGGCTCACCGGGATCGGTGGCGGCGTTGTTCATCCACACCACCAGCACGGTCACGACGACCAGCACCGCGACGACCACGACACTGACCCAGACGGCGAACCAGTTCGTCTGCTTCGCGTTCGCTGCCATCATGCTGTGTTCCTCTTCCTATGCGATCTCTCGGGGCGTGACGCCGAACGGCGCGAGGCCCTCCGCACCGCCGTCGGGCGCGGTGAGCACCCAGACTCCGCCATCATGCACGGCGACGCTATGTTCCCAATGTGAACCGGCCATGCCGTCGACCGTCGAGACCGTCCAGCCGTCGTCTTCGACGAACGTGACATCGCTGCCGGCGACGACCATCGGCTCGATCGCGAGCACGAGCCCCGGGCGCACCTCCGGCCCGGGGTCGGCGACGCGGTAGTTGAACACCGACGGCGACTCGTGCATCTTGCGACCGATGCCATGCCCGACGTACTCGCGCAGGATGCCGTACTCGCCCTGCGCCTCGATGTAGGCCTGGATGGCGGCGCCGATCTCACCGATGTGCGTCGCGGTCGACAGGGCGGCGATCCCGGCCCACAGCGACCCCCGCGTCACCCGCGACAGCTCTTCGCGAGCGGCCACGACCTCGGGACGGTCGGGGTCGGGAAGCACCACGGTGAAGGCGGAGTCACCGTTCCAGCCGCGGTACTCGGCGCCGGCGTCGACCGACACGATGTCACCGGGCTGCAGCACGCGGTCGCCGGGGATGCCGTGGACGACCTGCTCGTTCACGGAGGCGCAGATGGTGTGACGGTATCCGCGGACCATCTGGAAGTTCGACTTCGCCCCGCGGGAGGTGATCACCTCGGATGCGGCCGCATCCAGCTCCGCGGTGGTCACGCCCGGTGCGATGAGCGACCGGACGGCGGCCAGGGCGTCGGCGGTGATGCGGCCGGGCTCGATCATCGAGCGCAGCTGCGCCGGGGTCTTGTAGAGGGAGCGGCGACCGGGGAGGAGCGACGGCGACACGTCAGGCCAGGGCGCGGCGCGCGAGACCGCGCGCTTCGAGAGCCGCCACGATCCGCTCGGTGATCTCGTCGAGCGTGCCGACGCCGTCGATCGTGTCGACGACGTCGCGCTCGCGGTAGACGTCGAGGATCGGAGCGGTCTCGCGCTCGTAGATGCCGAGGCGGTTGGCGATGACCTCTTCGGTGTCATCGGTGCGCCCCTGCTCCCGAGCACGCTGCGTCAGCCGCGAGATGCTCTCCTCGCGGGGCACGTTCAGCTCGATGACGGCGTCGATCTTCTCGTCGCGCGCGGCGAGGAACGCGTCGAGGTCGGCGACCTGGCCGAGGTTGCGGGGGTACCCGTCGAGCAGGAATCCGTTCGCCGCGTCGTCCTGGCCGAGGCGCTCGGCCACGACGGCGCTGGTGAGCTCATCGGGAACGAGGTTGCCCGCTTCGATCAGCGCCTTCACCTGGTTGCCCAGGTCGGACCCGGCAGCGACGGCCGCGCGGAACATGTCTCCGGTCGAGATCGCCGGTACCCCGAAGGCGTCGGCGATGCGCACGCCCTGCGTGCCCTTGCCGGAGCCCTGGGGCCCCACGATGAGAAGACGAGCGGTCTGATCCGTCATCGGAGGAGCCCTTCGTAATGACGCTGCTGAAGCTGAGCGTCGATCTGCTTCACGGTCTCGAGACCCACACCGACGATGATGAGGATCGACGCGCCGCCGAACGGGAAGTTCTGGTTCGCCCCGACTGTCGCGAGCGCGATCAGCGGCAGCAGCGCGATCAGACCCAGGTAGATCGATCCCGGCAGGGTGATGCGCGTGAGCACGTAGTCGAGGTACTCGGCCGTGGGGCGCCCCGCGCGGATGCCGGGGATGAACCCGCCGTACTTCTTCATGTTGTCGGCCACATCAACCGGGTTGAAGGTGATCGCGACGTAGAAGTAGGTGAACCCGACGATGAGGAGGAAGTAGGTCGCCATGTAGATCGGCGAGTCACCCGTCGTGAAGTACTGCGCGATCCACGCCACCCACGGGGCGGCTTCCTGCCCGGCCTGGGGCTGGTTGAACTGCGCGATCAGCGCGGGGATGTACAGCAGCGACGAGGCGAAGATGACGGGCACCACGCCGGCCATGTTCACCTTGATCGGGATGTAGGTGTTGGTGCCGCCGTAGGTGCGCCGGCCCACCATGCGCTTGGCGTACTGCACGGGGATGCGCCGCTGCGACTGCTCGACGAAGACCACGAGCGCGACCACCACGATGCCCACGGCCAGCACGAGCAGGAAGATCTCGAACCCCTGCGAGGTCGCGATCGCCCACATCGATGCCGGGAAGGCCGCCGCGATCGAGGTGAAGATGAGCAGCGACATGCCGTTGCCGATGCCGCGCTCGGTGACGAGCTCGGCGAACCACATGATCAGGCCGGTGCCGGCGGTCATGGTGATGATGACGAGCAGCTGAGCCCACCACACGTCGTTGGTGAGCACCTGCTGGCACGCGGCGACGTCGGTCACGCCGAACAGCTGACCGCTGCGGGCGACGGTGACGAGGGTCGTGGACTGCAGCAGCGCGAGCGCGATGGTGAGGTAGCGCGTGTACTGCGTGAGCTTGGCCTGACCCGACTGGCCCTCCTTGTAGAGGGTCTCGAAGTGCGGGATGACCACGCGCAGCAGCTGCACGATGATCGTCGCAGTGATGTAGGGCATAACGCCCAGCGCGAAGATGGAGAGCTGCAGCAGCGCGCCGCCGGAGAACAGGTTCACCAGCGACAGCAGACCCTCGGTCGTCCCGGTGATCTGGAGACACTCCTGGATGTTCGGGAAGTCCACGAACGGGGCCGGGATGTGCGCTCCCAGACGATAGATGGCGATGATCGCGAGGGTGAACGCGATCTTCCGCCGCAGGTCGGGAGTGCGGAAGACCCGCGCGATGGCGCTGAACAAGACGATGCCTCCAGGTGGGAATGCGCGGCGGCACACAGGCGCGCCGTTACCCAGGGTAGCCGAACGGGGGCCGGAGTGATCTCCGGCCCCCGTCAGGGACTTACTTGATCGAACCGCCTGCGGCGACGATCTTCTGCTCGGCAGAACCCGAGACCTTGTCGACCTCGACGGTCAGGGCGACCGAGATGTCGCCGGTGCCGAGCACCTTGACCTTCTCGTTCTTGCGGACGGCACCCTTGGCGACGAGATCGCTCACGGTGACGTCGCCGCCCTCGGGGTAGAGCTCCGCGAGCTTGCTCAGGTTCACGACCTGGTACTCCACGCGGAACGGGTTCTTGAACCCGCGCAGCTTCGGGGTGCGCATGTGCAGCGGCATCTGGCCACCCTCGA
>NZ_DCMW01000037.1:24678-35405 GCF_002321605.1 Microbacterium sp. UBA1612 | reverse complement strand
GGCATCTGGCCACCCTCGAAGCCGGGACGCACCTGGTAGCGCGCCTTCGTGCCCTTGGTTCCACGGCCGGCGGTCTTACCCTTCGAGCCCTCACCGCGACCCACACGGGTCTTGGCGGTGTGGGCGCCGGGAACCGGACGCAGGTGGTGCACCTTGAGCACGCCGGGGCGCGAGACAGCGGCCTCGGTCTCGGCGGGCTTCGCGGACTTCTTCGCGGCGGGCTTGGTCGCCGCCTTCTTCGCCGGAGCCTTGTCGGCTTCGGCCTTGTCGTTCTCAGCCATCAGTCGATCTCCTCAACCTTCACGAGGTGGGCGACGGTCTTGACGTAACCGCGCGTCTGCGCGTCGTCCGGACGGACGACCGAGTCGCCGATCCGCTTCAGACCGAGGCTGCGCAGCGTGTCACGCTGGTTCTGCTTCTCGCTCACCTTGGACTTGACCTGGGTCACCTTCAGACGTGCGGCCATCATGCACCAGCCTTCGCAGCGGTGGCCTCGGCCTCCGCACGCACGAGACGGGCGGGGGCGACCTGGTCGAACTCGAGGCCACGACGCGCGGCGACCGCGCGGGGCTCCTCGAGCTGCTTCAGCGCCTCCACTGTCGCGTGGACGATGTTGATCGTGTTCGACGAGCCGAGCGACTTCGACAGCACGTCGTGGATGCCGGCGCACTCGAGCACGGCGCGCACCGGACCACCGGCGATGACACCGGTACCCGCGGCGGCCGGACGCAGCAGCACGACGCCCGCGGCGGCCTCACCCTGCACCGGGTGCGGGATGGTCGAGGCCGAACGGGGAACGCGGAAGAAGTTGCGCTTGGCCTCTTCGACGCCCTTCGAGATCGCCAGGGGCACCTCGCGGGCCTTGCCGTAGCCGACGCCGACCACACCGTTACCGTCGCCGACGACGACGAGCGCGGTGAAGCTGAAGCGACGACCACCCTTGACGACCTTCGAGACGCGGTTGATGGTGACGACGCGCTCGAGGAACTGGTTGTCGCCCCGGTCGCGCGCACCGCGGTCGCGGTTGTTGTTGCGCTCGCGACCGCCGCGGCGGCCTTCGCGCGGCTCGCGCTCGTTCGGCGCCTCGGCGGCGGCCTGCTCGGGCGCGGCCTGCTCGGTGGCGGTCACTTCGGTCTCCTTGTTGTCACTCACAGGTTCAGCCCTCCCTCGCGAGCACCGTCGGCGATCGCGGCGACGCGGCCGGCGTAGCGGTTGCCGCCACGGTCGAACACGACTTCCTCGACACCGGCGGCCTTCGCGCGCTCGGCGACGAGCTCGCCGACCTTGCGCGCCTTGGCGGTCTTGTCACCGTCGAACGAGCGCAGGTCCGCTTCGAGCGTGGACGCCGACGCGACGGTGTGACCCTTGGCGTCGTCGACGACCTGGACAAACACGTGACGTGCCGAACGGGTCACGACCAGACGCGGCCGCAGCTCGGTGCCGACGATCTTCTTGCGAAGGCGGGCGTGACGACGCGCACGGGCGACGTTCTTCGACTTCACAGCCATGCTTACTTACCAGCCTTTCCGGCCTTGCGGCGGACGACCTCGCCCGCGTAGCGCACACCCTTGCCCTTGTAGGGCTCGGGCTTGCGGATCTTGCGGATGTTGGCAGCCGTCTCGCCGACGGCCTGCTTGTCGATGCCGCTCACGGTGACCTTGTTGTTGCCTTCGACCGTGAACGTGATGCCAGCCGGCGGCTCGACCAGCACGGGGTGCGAGAAGCCGAGGGCGAACTCGATGTTCGAGCCCTTCTGCTGCACGCGGTAGCCCGTGCCGACGACCTCGAGGCCCTTGGTGTAGCCCTGGGTGACACCGATGATGTTGTTGTTGATGAGCGTGCGGGTCAGGCCGTGGAGCGACCGCGACTCGCGCTCGTCGTCGGGACGGGTCACGACGACCTGGTTGTCCTCGACGGAGACCTCGATGGGCCGGGCGACGGTGATGCTCAGCTCGCCCTTGGGGCCCTTGACGGCGACCGCGCGGCCGTCGACCGAAACGGTCACTCCGGTGGGGATGTCGATGGGAAGACGTCCGATTCGCGACATGTCAGATCACCACACGTAGGCGAGGACTTCCCCACCCACGCCCTTCGACTCGGCCTGCCGGTCGGTGAGGAGACCGGAGGAGGTGGACAGGATGGCAACGCCGAGGCCGCCGAGCACCGTGGGGATCTCGGTCGACTTCGCGTAGACGCGCAGACCGGGCTTGGACACCCGCTTGATGCCCGCGATCGACCGCTCGCGGTTGGGGCCGTACTTCAGCGTGAGGGTCAGGGTCTGGCCGACGCGGGCGTCTTCGACGTCCCAGCCGGAGATGTAGCCCTCCTGCTTGAGGATCTCGGCGATGTGGGTCTTGAGCTTCGAGCTCGGCAGCGACACGGAGTCGTGGTGCGCCGAGTTCGCGTTGCGCAGACGGGTCAGCATGTCTGCGACCGGGTCTGTCATCGTCATGGATTGCTTCTTTCTGTCACCAGGTTTCGTACGCCGTTACACGACGGCCGACCTGTGGTGGGGTGTGGGCCCGGAAGTCCCGGGCCCACGGGGTAGGTCACGCCTGAGCGTCGTCCGCGCGGAACGGGAAGCCGAGGTGACGCAGCAGCGCCCGGCCCTCGGCGTCGGTCCCCGCGGAGGTGACGACCGTGATGTCGAAGCCGCGCACGCGGTCGATGCGGTCCTGGTCGATCTCGTGGAACACCGACTGCTCCTGGAGCCCGAAGGTGTAGTTGCCGTTGCCGTCGAACTGCTTGCCCGACAGACCGCGGAAGTCGCGGATGCGGGGCAGCGCGAGGTTGACCAGGCGGTCCACGAACTCCCACGCACGGTCGCCGCGAAGGGTGACGTGCGCGCCGATGGCCTGGCCCTCGCGCAGCTTGAACTGCGCGATGGACTTGCGGGCCTTGGTGACGACCGGCTTCTGGCCGGTGATCTTGGTGAGGTCCTCGACCGCACCATCGATCACCTTGCTGTCGCGAGCTGCCTCGCCGACACCGGTGTTCACGACGACCTTCACGAGACCGGGGATCTGCATGACGTTCGCGTAGCCGAACTCTTCCTGCAGGGCCTTCTTGATCTCGGCGTTGTACTTCTGCTTCAGGCGCGGCTGGACACGTGCCGAAAGCGAGCCTTCGGCCGCAGGGCCAGCCTGCGCGTCAATGGCGGTGCTCATGTTCAGAGGTCCTTGCCTGACTTCTTCGCGTAGCGCACGCGGACCGTGCGCTTCACGCCGTCCTTGACCTGCTCCTCGACGCGGTGGCCGACGCGGGTCGGCTTCTTGGTCTCGGGGTCGACGACGGCGACGTTGGAGATGTGGATCGGGGCTTCCATCGTTTCGATGCCGCCCGTCTTGGTGCCGCGCTGGGACTGGCCCACGCGGGTGTGCTTGGTGACGAAGTTCACGCCCTCGACGATGACGCGGTCCTGCTCGGTGAGCACCTCGAGGACCTTGCCCTGCTTGCCGCGGTTGTCCTTCGTACCAGAGATGACCTGAACCAGGTCGCCCTTCTTGATGTTCGCCATGATCAGATGACCTCCGGGGCGAGCGAGACGATCTTCATGAACTTCTTGTCGCGAAGCTCACGGCCGACCGGTCCGAAGATGCGGGTGCCGCGGGGCTCCCCGTCGTTCTTCAGGATGACGGCGGCGTTCTCGTCGAACTTGATGTACGACCCGTCGGGGCGACGGGTGTGCTTGACGGTGCGGACGACGACGGCCTTGACGACATCACCCTTTTTGACGTTTCCGCCGGGGATGGCGTCCTTGACCGTGGCGACGATGGTGTCGCCGAGGCCCGCGTAACGGCGGTTCGAGCCGCCGAGGACGCGGATCGTCAGCAGCTCTTTGGCGCCGGTGTTGTCGGCGACCTTCAGCCGGGACTCGTTCTGAATCACTTTGCCTTCTCCAGGATCTCGACGAGACGCCAGCGCTTGGTCGCGCTCAGCGGGCGGGTCTCGTTGATGACGACGAGATCACCGACGCCGGCGGTGTTGGCCTCATCGTGCGCCTTCACCTTCGAGGTGCGACGCATGACCTTGCCGTAGAGCGGGTGCTTCACGCGGTCCTCGACCTCGACGACGATGGTCTTGTCCATCTTGTCGCTGACGACGTAGCCGCGGCGGGCCTTGCGGTATCCGCGGGCATCGGCGTCACGCACGTCGTGCTCGGCGTGCTCGTGGCCGGGAACCTGGTCCGCGGCCTCGGCAGCTGCCTTCTTCGTGGTGGCCATCACTCAGCCTCTTCCTTTTCGGCCTTGTCGGCGTCATCCGCCTTCTTGGCCTTGCTCTTCTTCGCCTTCGTCTCCACCGGTGCGGGCGTGGCACGGATGCCGAGCTCGCGCTCACGGATCACGGTGTAGAGCCGCGCGATGTCGCGCTTGACCGCACGGATGCGGCCGTGGCTCTCCAGCTGCCCGGTGGCCGACTGGAAGCGCAGGTTGAACAGCTCTTCCTTGGCCTTGCGCAGCTCCTCGACGAGGCGCTGGTCTTCGAACGTGTCCAGCTCGCTGGTCGCGAGCGTCTTGGTGCCGATCGCCATTACGCGTCGCCCTCCTCGCGCTTGATGATGCGTGCCTTCAGGGGCAGCTTGTGGATTGCGCGGGTCAGCGCCTCACGAGCGAGTTCCTCGTTGACGCCCGAGACCTCGAAGAGGACCCGGCCCGGCTTGACGTTTGCGACCCACCACTCCGGCGAACCCTTTCCGGAACCCATGCGGGTCTCGGCCGGCTTCTTGGTCAGCGGTCGGTCGGGGTAGATGTTGATCCACACCTTTCCGCCACGCTTGATGTGACGCGTCATGGCGATACGAGCGGACTCGATCTGACGGTTGGTCACGTAGGCGGGGGTCAGCGCCTGGATGCCGAACTCTCCGAACGACACCTTGGTGCCACCGGTGGCCTGGCCACCGCGCTTGGGGTGGTGCTGCTTGCGGTACTTGACCTTGCGGGGGATGAGCATTACGCCGACGCTCCTTCTGCGACCGGGGCCTCGCTGCGGGGGCCACGGCGGCGGTCACCGCGCTCGCGCGACGGCTTCTGAGCCGCCTGCTCGCGCGCCAGTTCCTTGTTGGTGAGATCGCCCTTGTAGATCCAGACCTTCACGCCGATGCGGCCGAAGGTGGTCTTGGCCTCGTAGAAGCCGTAGTCGATGTTCGCGCGGAGGGTGTGCAGCGGCACACGGCCTTCGCGGTAGAACTCGGAGCGGCTCATCTCGGCGCCGCCGAGGCGGCCCGACACCTGGATGCGGACACCCTTGGCGCCGGCGCGCTGCGCGCCCTGCAGGCCCTTGCGCATCGCGCGGCGGAAGGCCACGCGAGCGGCAAGCTGCTCGGCGATGCCCTGGGCGACCAGCTGAGCGTCGGTCTCGGGGTTCTTCACCTCGAGGATGTTCAGCTGGATCTGCTTGCCGGTGAGCTTCTCGAGGTCGCCGCGGATGCGCTCGGCCTCGGCGCCGCGGCGGCCGATCACGATGCCCGGACGGGCGGTGTGGATGTCGACGCGGACGCGGTCACGCGTGCGCTCGATCTCGATGTTGCTCACGCCGGCACGGTCGAGCTGCTTCTGCAGCAGCTGACGGATCTTGATGTCCTCGGCGACGTAGTCGGCGTAGCGCTGGCCGGGCTTCGTCGAGTCGGAGAACCACCGCGACACGTGGTCGGTGGTGATGCCGAGGCGGAAGCCGTACGGGTTGACTTTCTGTCCCATTACTTGCTCGCCTTCTTCGAGTTGGCAGCCGGCGCGGTCTCGGCGACCTCGGGCGTCGACAGCACGACCGTGATGTGGCTCGTGCGCTTCTTGATCTGGAATGCGCGACCCTGGGCACGGGGCTGGAAACGCTTGAGCGTCGTGCCCTCGTCCACGTACGCGTTCTTCACGTACAGGTCCTGGTCATCCAGGTACTCGCCGTCCTTGTCGGCCTTCACGCGAGCGTTCGCGATCGCCGAGGCGACGAGCTTGTAGATCGGCTCGCTCGCACCCTGCGGCGCGAACTTGAGGATGGCCAGGGCCTCCTCGGCCTGCTTGCCCTTGATGAGGGCAACGACACGACGAGCCTTCTGAGGGGTCACGCGGATGTGTCGCACGCGGGCGATGGACTCCACCATTTCTCTCTCCTCTCAGCGCCCCCGCGTCAGCGGCGGCGGCCCTTCTTGTCGTCCTTCTCGTGGCCGCGGAAGGTGCGGGTGGGCGCGAACTCGCCCAGCTTGTGGCCGACCATGGTCTCGGTCACGAACACGGGGATGTGCTTGCGACCGTCGTGCACGGCGATCGTGTGGCCCAGCATCGCCGGGATGATCATCGAGCGACGCGACCAGGTCTTGATGACGTTCTTCGAACCCGCCTCGTTCTGCGACACGACCTTGCGAAGCAGGTGCTCGTCGACGAAGGGGCCCTTCTTGAGACTGCGTGGCATCTTCTGTTCCTACCTACTTGCGCTTCTTGCCGGCGGTGCGACGACGGACGATGTACTTGTCGCTTTCCTTGTTGGGGTGGCGGGTGCGACCCTCCGGCTGACCCCACGGGGTGACGGGGTTGCGACCACCGGAGGTCTTGCCCTCACCACCACCGTGCGGGTGGTCGACCGGGTTCATGGCGACACCGCGCACGGTCGGGCGGACGCCCTTCCAGCGCTTGCGGCCGGCCTTGCCCCAGTTGATGTTCGACTGCTCGGCGTTGCCGACCTCGCCGATCGTCGCGCGGCAACGCGCGTCGACGTTGCGGATCTCACCCGAGGGCAGACGCAGCTGCGCGTACGGGCCGTCCTTGGCGACCAGACGCACCGAGGCGCCGGCCGAGCGGGCCATCTTCGCGCCGCCGCCGGGGCGGAGCTCGATGGCGTGGATCACCGTACCGGTGGGGATGTTGCGCAGCGGCAGGTTGTTGCCGGGCTTGATGTCCGCGCCGGCACCCGACTCGACGATGTCGCCCTGCTTGAGCTTGGCGGGCGCCAGGATGTAGCGCTTCTCACCGTCGGCGAAGTGCAGCAGCGCGATGCGCGCGGTGCGGTTGGGGTCGTACTCGATGTGAGCGACCTTCGCGTCGATGCCGTCCTTGTCGTTGCGACGGAAGTCGATCACGCGGTACTGGCGCTTGTGTCCACCGCCGATGTGGCGGGTGGTGATGCGGCCCTGGTTGTTGCGTCCACCGGTCTTGGCCAGCGGACGGAGCAGCGACTTCTCCGGCGTCGATCGGGTGATCTCGGCGAAGTCGGCCACCGACGAGCCGCGGCGACCGGGGGTCGTCGGCTTGTACTTGCGAATAGCCATGTTTGTCTCGTCCCTTACCCGACCGTCAGTTGACTGCCGTGAAGATGTCGATGGAGCCCGACTTCAGCGTGACGATGGCGCGCTTGGTGTCCTTGCGCTTGCCCGTGCCGAAGCGGGTGCGACGGGCCTTGCCGACGCGGTTGATCGTGTTGACGCCCGCGACCTTCACGCCGAAGATCTTCTCGATCGCGGCCTTGATCTCGGTCTTCGAGGCGCGGGGGTCCACCAGGAAGGTGTACTTGCCCTCGTCGATGAGTCCGTAGCTCTTCTCCGAGACGACCGGCTTCAGGATGATGTCGCGCGGGTCCTTGTTGGATGCCGTCTGCAGGACGTTGTCCGTGCTCATGCCGAGACCTCCTCGGTGGCGGCGCTCTTCGACGCGACGAACGCGTCGTAGGCGGCCTTGGTGAAGACGATGTCGTCGGAGACGAGCACGTCGTAGGCGTTCAGCTGGTCGAACGACAGCACGTGGACGAACGCGAGGTTGCGCACGCTCAGGATGCTGCGCTCGTCGTCGCGGTCCACGACCACGAGCACGTTCTTGGTGGCGCCGAGGCCGGTGAGGACCGACGCTGCGGCCTTGGCCGACGGGCCGTTCTCGGTGCCGAAGGCCTCCACGATGTGGAGGCGCTCGCCACGGGCACGGTCGCTCAGCGCACCGAGCAGGGCGGCGGCGATCATCTTCTTGGGGGTGCGCTGCGCGTAGTCGCGCGGCTTCGGCCCGTGGACGATGCCACCACCGGTCATGTGCGGCGCACGGATGGAGCCCTGACGGGCGTTACCCGTGCCCTTCTGCTTGAAGGGCTTGCGGCCGGCACCGGAGACCTCACCGCGACGCTTGGTCGAGTGGGTGCCCTGGCGAGCCGCCGCGCGCTGCGCGACGACGACCTGGTGGATCAGCGGGATGTTCGTCTTGACGTCGAACAGCGCGGCGGGAAGCTCAACCGAACCGGCGTTCTTGCCGTCGGCGCTGCGGACGTCGAGCGCGAGAGTCGAGTCGGCCATGAGATCAGGCACCCTTCACTGCGTTGCGGACGTAGACGGTGCGGCCACGCGCGCCGGGGACGGCGCCCTTGACGAGCAGCAGGCCCTTCTCGGCGTCGACGGCGTGCACCGTGAGGTTGAGGACGGTCACGCGCTCGCCGCCCATGCGGCCGGCCATGCGCATGCCCTTGAAGACGCGGCTCGGGGTCGCCGAGGCGCCGATCGAACCGGGCTTGCGGTGGTTGCGGTGCGCACCGTGCGAAGCGGAGACGCCCTTGAAGTTGTGGCGCTTCATGACACCCGCGGTGCCCTTGCCCTTGCTGGTGCCGACGACGTCGACCAGCTGGCCCGATGCGAAGACGCCGTCCACCGTGAGCTCCTGACCGAGTGAGTAGTCAGCAGCGTCCGCGGTGCGGATCTCGGTGAGGTGGCGACGCGGGGTCACGCCCGCGGCCTCGAAGTGGGCCGTGAGGGGCTGGTTGACCTTGCGGGGATCGATCTGGCCCGCGGCGATCTGAACGGCGTTGTAGCCGTCCTTCTCGACCGAGCGGACCTGGGTGACCACGTTGGGGGCCACCTCGATGACGGTGACGGGGACGAGCTTGCCGTCCGCGTCCCAGACCTGGGTCATGCCGAGCTTGGTGCCCAGCAGGCCCTTGGAAACCTTGGTGTTGATGTCAGCCATGGATCGGACCTCAGAGCTTGATCTCGATGTTGACGTCGGCCGGCAGGTCGAGGCGCATCAGCGAGTCGACGGCCTTGGGCGTCGGGTCGACGATGTCGATCAGGCGCTTGTGGGTGCGCATCTCGAAGTGCTCGCGGCTGTCCTTGTACTTGTGGGGCGACCGGATGACGCACACGACGTTCTTCTCGGTCGGGAGGGGCACCGGGCCCACGACCGTCGCGCCCGCACGGGTCACGGTGTCGACGATCTTGCGCGCCGAGGAGTCGAGACCTGCGTGGTCGTACGACTTCAGGCGAATGCGGATCTTCTGTCCCGCCATTGTCTGCTCACTCTCTTTCTCGCGTCTTACCGCGGTGTTCCCCTTGCGGGGCACAGCGCAGGCATCGGACGCACACGGCGCTTTCGCGCCCTGGCACTTTCGTCCCGCTCTCGCGGGTTCTGCTGCACCGCTGTTCTGATGTCAATCCGGACATCGGGTGTCCGGCCGGCACTCGCACGCACGGGAGTGCATCCCGCTCGAGGAGGTGTCGGTGTGGTGTTCTGCTACCCGCGGCCTAGGTCCTCGCGCGTCTGGCTCGAAGAGTTCGATGCGCCGCCTATGCACTGCCCTGGCAGTGATCCGGCGGCGCACAGAAGCGCACGCCGGAATGTGGAACCTGACTAGCTTAGCCGCGGGTCGACATCCCACGCAAACCCGGGCGTGTCGCGCTGGGTCGACTCCCAGGAACGACACGCCGGAGAGCGCCGGTACGGACACGACGAAGCCCCCGAGGTTTCCCCCGGGGGCTTCGTGGATCTCGAGTGGAGATCTCGCGAGGAGATCTCGATACGCCGCCTGACGGCGGCTACTCGATCTGAGCCGACGCCGCGTCAACGCGCGCTATGCGCGCATTGACCCGGCACGGCTCACTTCAGGATCTTGGTGACGGTGCCGGCACCGACGGTGCGGCCACCCTCGCGGATGGCGTAGCCGAGGCCCTCCTCCATGGCGATCGGCTGGATGAGCTCGACCGTCATGTCGGTGGTGTCGCCGGGCATGACCATCTCGGTGCCCTCGGGCAGCGTGATGACGCCGGTGACGTCGGTGGTGCGGAAGTAGAACTGCGGGCGGTAGTTCGTGAAGAACGGGTTGTGACGCCCACCCTCGTCCTTGGAGAGGATGTAGGCGGTGCCCTCGAAGTTCGTGTGCGGGGTGACCGAACCGGGCTTCACGACGACCTGGCCGCGCTCGACGTCGTCACGCTTGGTGCCGCGCAGGAGCAGACCACAGTTCTCGCCGGCCCAGGCCTCGTCGAGCTGCTTGTGGAACATCTCGATACCGGTGACGATCGTCTTCTGCGTCGGGCGCAGACCCACGATCTCGACCTCGGAGTTGATGGCCAGGGTGCCGCGCTCGGCACGGCCGGTGACGACGGTTCCACGACCGGTGATCGTGAAGACGTCCTCGATCGGCATCAGGAACGGCTTGTCCTTGTCGCGCACCGGGTCGGGCACGTTCTCGTCGACGGCCTCCATGAGGTCGAGGACCGACTGGACCCACTTGTCGTCGCCCTCGAGCGCCTTCAGACCGGAGACCTGCACCACGGGGGCGTTGTCACCGTCGAAGTCCTGGCTCGACAGGAGCTCGCGGACCTCGAGCTCGACGAGCTCCAGGATCTCCTCGTCGTCGACCATGTCGGCCTTGTTGAGCGCGACCACCAGGTAGGGCACGCCGACCTGCTTGGCCAGCAGCACGTGCTCGCGCGTCTGGGCCATCGGGCCGTCGGTGGCGGCGACCACGAGGATCGCGCCGTCCATCTGGGC
>NZ_DCMW01000037.1:23220-24338 GCF_002321605.1 Microbacterium sp. UBA1612 | reverse complement strand
TTGATGTAGTCGGCGTGACCCGGGGCGTCCACGTGAGCGTAGTGGCGCTTCGGGGTCTCGTACTCGACGTGCGAGATGTTGATCGTGATGCCGCGCTGGCGCTCTTCGGGCGCCGAGTCGATCGACGCGAAGTCGCGCTGCACGTTGGTGGCCGACGGGTACTTGTCGGCGAGCGTCTTCGAGATCGCCGCGGTGAGCGTGGTCTTGCCGTGGTCGACGTGACCGATCGTTCCGATGTTCACGTGCGGCTTGGTCCGCTCGAACTTGGCCTTAGCCACTGGGTCCTCCTCAGGACGTCGTGTAGATCTTCCGGGCGCTGGATTGCGACCGGTCGTCTACGGGGATGGTTGTCAGTCTAATAGACGGGTCTGTATTCAGTTTGCGAGCTTCCGGGGCCGCCGTGACGGCCCCGGAAGCAGGGCTACTCGCCCTTGTTCTTCTGGATGATCTCCTCGGCCACGGCCTTGGGAACCTCGGCGTAGCTCTCGAACTCCATCGAGTACACGGCGCGGCCCGAGGTCTTCGAGCGCAGGTCGCCGATGTATCCGAACATCTCCGACAGCGGCACGCTCGCGCGCACCACCTTGACGCCGGCGGCGTCTTCCATCGACTGGATCTGTCCACGACGCGAGTTCAGGTCGCCGATGACGTCGCCCATGTACTCCTCCGGAGTACGCACCTCGACGGCCATGACCGGCTCGAGGATCACGGGGCCGGCCTTGCGGGCGGCCTCCTTGAAGCCCATCGAACCGGCGATCTTGAACGCCATCTCCGACGAGTCGACATCGTGGGATGCGCCGTCGAGGAGGGTCGCCTTCACACCGACCATCGGGTACCCGGCGAGGATACCGACGTTCATCGCGTCCTGGAAGCCCGCATCCACCGAGGGGATGTACTCGCGGGGGATGCGACCACCGGTGACCTTGTTCTCGAACTCGTAGATCTTGTCGCCCTCGACCTCCATGGGCGCGAGGCCGAACTGGATCTTGGCGAACTGACCCGAACCACCGGTCTGCTTCTTGTGGGTGTAGTCGTGCTTGTCGACGGTCTTCTTGAGCGTCTCGCGGTAGGCCACCTGGGGCTTTCCGACGTTCGCCTCGACCTTGAACTCGCGCTTC
>NZ_DCMW01000037.1:2328-22908 GCF_002321605.1 Microbacterium sp. UBA1612 | reverse complement strand
CTTGAACTCGCGCTTCATGCGATCCACGAGGATGTCCAGGTGCAGCTCGCCCATGCCCTTGATGACGGTCTGACCGGTCTCGGCGTTGAGCTCGACGCGGAAGGTCGGGTCCTCTTCGGCGAGCTTCTGGATGGCCAGCGAGAGCTTCTCCTGGTCGGCCTTCGTCTTCGGCTCGATGGCGACCTCGATGACGGGCTCCGGGAAGGTCATCGACTCCAGCACGACCTGGCTGTCGGAGTCCGAAAGGGTGTCACCGGTGGTGGTGTCCTTCAGACCGATCACGGCGTAGATGTGACCGGCGGTGACCGAGTCGACCGGGTTCTCCTTGTTGGCGTGCATCTGGAAGATCTTCCCGACGCGCTCCTTCTTGCTCTTGGTCGAGTTCACGACCGCCGAGCCGGAGTCCAGGTGTCCCGAGTAGACGCGGATGTAGGTCAGGCGACCGAAGAAGGGGTGCGAGACGACCTTGAACGCGAGGGCCGCGAAGGGCTCGTCGCGGTCGGCGTGACGCTCGATGATCTTCTCTTCGTCCTTGGGGTCGTGCGCCTCGATGGCGGGCACGTCCAGGGGCGAGGGGAGGTAGTCCACCGTCGCGTCGAGCATCGGCTGCACACCGCGGTTCTTGAACGCCGAGCCGCAGAGCACCGGGTACGCCTCGCCGGCGATGGTGAGCTTGCGGATCGCGCCCTTGATCTCCTCGGGGGTGAGCTCCTCGCCGCCGAAGTACTTCTCCAGCAGCGCGTCGTCGGACTCTGCGACGGCCTCGAGCAGCTTCTCGCGGTACTCCTCGACCTTGTCGACCATGTCTGCCGGGATCTCTTCGATCTCGTACTTGGCGCCCATGGTCACGTCGCCCTTGGCGTCGCCGGGCCACACGAGAGCGCGCTTGTAGATGAGGTCGACGACGCCGACGAAGTCGTTCTCGGCTCCGATGGGCAGCTGCAGCACGAGCGGCTTCGCCTTCAGACGGCTGACGATCGTGTCGACGGTGAAGTAGAAGTCAGCACCCAGCTTGTCCATCTTGTTGACGAAGCAGATGCGGGGGACGTTGTACTTGTCGGCCTGACGCCACACGGTCTCCGACTGGGGCTCCACGCCCTCCTTGCCGTCGAAGACGGCGACGGCACCGTCGAGCACGCGGAGCGAGCGCTCCACCTCGACCGTGAAGTCGACGTGCCCGGGGGTGTCGATGATGTTGACCTGGTTGCCCTCCCAGAAGCACGTCACCGCAGCGGAGGTGATCGTGATGCCGCGCTCCTGCTCCTGCTCCATCCAGTCGGTGGTGGCAGCGCCGTCGTGCGTCTCGCCGATCTTGTGGTTGACGCCCGTGTAGAACAGGATGCGCTCGGTCGTCGTCGTCTTGCCGGCATCGATGTGCGCCATGATGCCGATGTTGCGGACCTTCTTGAGGTCGGTGAGCACGTCTTGTGCCACGGGGTGTCCTTACGTGTAGTGACGGATGGATGCGTTTCGTCTCGCGCTGCTCGCTCAACGACCCTGGGTTCCGGCCGTTGAGCGAGCGGCGAAGCCGCGAGTCGAAACGCGGCGACGCGGAGCGCGGGTTACCAGCGGTAGTGCGCGAATGCCCGGTTCGACTCGGCCATCTTGTGGGTGTCCTCACGACGCTTGACCGCGGCACCCAGGCCGTTCGAGGCATCCAGGATCTCGTTCTGGAGGCGCTCGGTCATCGTCTTCTCACGACGACCCTTGGCGTAGCTGACGAGCCAGCGCAGCGCGAGGGTGTTCGCGCGGTGCGGCTTGACCTCGACCGGCACCTGGTAGGTCGACCCGCCGACGCGGCGGCTCTTGACCTCGAGGGTCGGACGCACGTTGTCGAGGGCCTTCTTCAGCGTGGCGACCGCGTCCTGGCCGTTCTTGGCCTCGACGCCGCGGAGGGCGTTGTACACGATCGACTCGGCGAGCGACTTCTTGCCGTCGACGAGGATCTTGTTCACCAGCTGGCTGACGATCGGTGCACCGTAGACCGGGTCGTTGACGACGGGGCGCTTCGGGGCGGGTCCCTTACGAGGCATCTAACTCAACCCTTCTTCGCGCCGTAGCGGCTACGGGCCTGCTTGCGGTTCTTGACGGCCTGGGTGTCCAGGGCGCCGCGAACGATCTTGTAACGCACACCGGGGAGGTCCTTGACACGACCGCCGCGCACGAGCACCAGCGAGTGCTCCTGCAGGTTGTGGCCCTCACCGGGGATGTACGCGGTGACCTCGGTGCCGTTGCGGAGCTTGACACGGGCGACCTTGCGCATCGCCGAGTTCGGCTTCTTCGGGGTGGTGGTGTACACGCGGGTGCACACGCCCGCCTGCTGCGGGTTCGCCTTCAGCGCCGGAGCCTTGGTCTTGGCGACCTTGGGGCTGCGGCCCTTGCGAACCAACTGCTGAATGGTTGGCACGTTCTCTCTACTCTCGTTTCGCTGCGCGGGGCCGGAGCCGTCGCACAGGTGCTGCACGGTGACAGCGTTCGTGGTTTCACCACAGATCCGACGTGCAGAACAATCGTGCTGCACGCGTTGTCGGATATGCCGTGGGGGTGGCCTGTTCGCAGACCGTTCCCGGGATGAGGCGACCTCGCGGACCCGTCTGGCATGCCGAGACACGGCAGACGGCGCGCGCGGACGCACACCCGATCCATGATACGCGCTGGCACCGAGGGGGGTCAAACGAGTGTCGGATCCGCCCGCGGCCTCACAAGAGCAGAAGAAGCACCAGGGCGCCGGCGGCGAGGACCACGCCCACCCCGATCCCGGCGAGGAGCAGGAACGCCCGGCGCCGACCGCGGCGTCGCTCGCGCGAGCGGGCGGCGCGGTCCGGGGCGGGCCCTTGCGGACGACGGGCCGACGCCGGGCTGCGGCGCGCCACGAACGGCTCGGCGGTTCGCGGCGCGACCGGGTCGAAGGCGCCGTCCGGTACGGCTGCGGTGCGCACGAGCGGTCGTTCGGCCGTGATCGCGGGGTCTGCGGCGCGGGAGCCGCGCACGCGGACGGTCGTCGCGTCGGGGCGACGCCGCCGCTCGGCCGCAGGTGCCGTCGGCGCGTCGTCGATCCGTCGTCGCGCGAGCTGGGTCGGCGGCTCCGGATCCCGTCGTCGCGAGCGGGCCGTCACGTCTTCCGCGCTGTCGCCGGACCCGGCGCGCTCGCGGCGCGAGATCCGAGTCGCCTCGTCGGGATCGACGTCGTCGTGCGGATCGCCGGTCACGAGGCGGCGGCCTCCTCGAGGCGGAGCTCGGCGTCGCCGAGCAGGAAGCGGGGGGTGAGGCGGGTGACCGCACCCGGCTCCACGTCCGTCTCGTCCTCGTTGTCGGCGATGAGCACGACGCCGTTGGTCGAGTCGAGGTCGACCACGGCCCACACGTCACCGCGCAGCTCGAGCCGGGCGTGCGTCTTGGAGACGGTGCGGGTCGGGTCGCCGACGGTGATCAGCTGCGCCTGCGGGAAGGCCGCATCGACGCTCGGCCGGCGCCCGACGATCGCGACTTCCTCGCTGAGGGGGATGCGCTCCCCGTCGGGGGCCACCAGCACCCAGCCGGTGCGGCGACGTCGCGTGACGATCGTGTGGTCGGCGAGCTCCTCGTCACGGCTGACGTCGGCGAAGCGCGCGGACACCGAGGATCGAGCCGACAGCGGGGAGCCCGCCACGGGCGCTCCCACGATGGCGGAGACCCCACCGTCGTCGGGGAACGCGTCGTCGTCGGACGACGAGGGGGCGGCGGCATCGCGCGCGACGGCGGGAGCACGGGTCACGGGCGGCGGGGTGGGCGCAGCCGGCGGTGCCGGGGGGACGGCGGGCGAGGATGTCGGCTCGCCGGGCGCGGCGGGCTCGGCGTTCTCGGGCGACGCCGCCGGTTCGGCGGGCTCGGGCGGCACGGACGGTTCGACGAACTCACGCGGGGCGGGGCGCTCGGGCGGCACGGGCGGATGGGACTCGTCCACGACGGGCGCGGACGGCACGGCGGAGATCGGGGCCGGAGCCCCGGGCACGGCGTCGGTGACCTCGCCGGTGAACTCCCCCGGCACGCTGAGGTCGAAGCCGTTCCAGGCCGGGCGCGCCGTCGACCGGCGCAGCGGCGGCGGCACCTCCTCACGATCCTCGACCGCCGGCTCCGCCGCGGAATCGACCCCGGGGAGGTCGGCCGGGCGCGGCGGCGCGATGACGGGCGCGGCCGTGACGGCGGGCGGCGGCGGGGCGGCCGCACCACCGTCATCGTCATCGTCATCGCCCGACGGCTTCTCATCGAGCAGGGCGCCGGGCACGGGATCGTCGACGGCCGAGTCGGTGTCGGGGTCCTCATCGAGCACTTCCGGCCACCAGTCCGCGAAAGGAGACCGCGCCTCGGACGTCTCGGCGGCCGGCGTCGATGCGGCGTCGGCCGGTGGCTGCTCCGGTGCGCGCGTGGGCGCCCAGCCGGCCAGGCCCGCCGCGGCGGGGCGCTCGCCGTCCTGACTCTCGGCCGCCTCCTCGGCGACGCCGAACGATGCGGGTGTCCCGTCGAAGCCGCGGGCGTAGACCGGGTCGGCCACATCGCCGTGGGTACGGCGTCGCGGCGCACCGGCGTCATCGGCCCCGATCCAGCGGGCGGAGCCGAAGCCCAGCACCGTCGCCCAGACCGGCGGCAGCAGCACCGCGAGCACGGTCATTCCGCCGCCGTAGCCGAACGCGCGACCCACCCGGTGAGCGGCGAGCACGAACACCACGAACACGATCACGGGACCGGCCACGGGCAGAAGGATGAGCAGCACGCTCCACCACGGGTAGCCGGCGAGCTGGAAGAGGACGCCGAGGTTGTAGACCGGCACCCAGCCCTTCCAGGCCGCTTCCCCGGACTTGCGGAACAGCGCCGACAGCGCGATGGCCGTCCACACGTAGAGCAGCACGCTGACCACGAGCGAGGTCGCCGTGACGGCGACGAGTGCGGTGGAGTCGGTGTTCATGGTGCGGTGCGCGCTCGCCGGGGCGAGCCGCGCTCCCCCCTTTCGGCGAGACGTCGGCGGCGGCCGCCCGCCGGGGCGGCCTGACGCATGAATGATCTCAGAGAAACGGATGCCGCGAGCGCGCGCCACACACCCCGCTCGGTGCGCAGCGCGCGTCGCCGCGCGTCGACGTCGCGCCAGAAGCTCTCGGCCTCGTCGGGGGTCGCGCCGCGTCCGGAGAAGGTCGCGGCATCGGCGGCCGCCGCGATCCGACCGCCGTCGGGCAGCTCCCAGAGCTCGGCCACCTCGACCCGGGTCCGGGCACCGGGCGCCTCGCGGCGGGCATCGGCGGCCGCGTCGACGATCTCGTCCCACCCGCCGGCGATCCGCTCCGCCGGCGTGGGGGCGCGGCGGCGTCCGCGCCGGCGCGCGGCCTTCGCGGCGATGACGGCCGCGAAGGGGCCGAGCAGAAGCAGCGCGATCAGGAGCACGATCGACGTCGTCCGGAGGACCGGCCACAGCCACGCCAGATCGAGCCCGGCGCGGTCCTCGTCGTCGCGGGCGGCGGCGTCATCCTGCTGGGTGGGATCCGGCGGCACGACCTCCTCGACGGCGTCGGGGCGCACGTCGGTGACGTTCTCGGGGTCACGCTGCTCGGTCGTGTCCAGGTTCGGCGAGCGCGTGTGCTGGGGCGTGGTGTCCATCGGCACCCACGCCCCGGTGGCGGTCTGCACCTCCACCCACGCGGCGAGATCGCCCGCGGTGCACACACCGTCGTCGCACACCGACGCGGAGTCGTCCTCGGACTGGAGTCGTGTGCCGACGACGACGCGGGCGGGGAAGCCCAGCTCCTCGGCGATGAGGGCCGCGGCGACGGCGAACTGCTCGTCGTCGCCGACCGCGGCGACGAAGTTGTCGGCGGCGACGGCCTGGGGGTCGGACTCGCGCTGCAACAGGCGCGTGAACATCTGATCGATGCGAGCGAGGGAGTGGCCTGCAGCGGCGGGCTGGAACCGGTAGTCGACGAGGTCCTCGACCCACCGCGAACCCGCTTCCGGCTCGGTGAGCCCGTGGCTGAGGTATCCGCGGTCGCGCAGCAGGTCGATCAGTCCCACGAGCGCCGCACCGTCCGATCCGGTGCGGTGCTCCTCGACCCACGTGCGCAGGCTCTCCGGCGCCTCAACCGCGGGCGTCGTGCCGGGTGCGGTCATCGCCGCCGGGTCGACGGTCTCGGCCACCGAAGCGACGAGGCGATAGCCGTCACCGGCGCGAAGCCCGCCGCCGGCGGTCTGGACGCCCGCGGCGTCGTCGGCGCTGTAGTAGAACCCGTCGGCGAGGGCGCTCGCACGCTCGCCGACGAAGGCGACCTCGACGAGATCGCCGGCCGTCGGCATCCACACACTTCCGAGATCCGCGATGCCGACCTCGAGGACGGCGCTCTCACCCGGCTCCGCCGCACGGGTGGACGGAACGCGCACGAAGCGCGTCTCCGGCTCGGTGCGGTAGACCTCACCGTCGTACCCGTCGAGGGTGGCGATGCGGATGCGGTCGACCTCACCCTCTTCGACGTCGACGGTGAAGAGCACGTCGTCGTAGCGCTCGTCGTCGAACGAGGCCCGATATGCCGCGAGCGGACTGATCTCGGCGGACAGGTCGATCTCGGGTGCGGTGAGGCTGCGCAGCACGTCGCGGTTCAGCCCCTGCGCGCCGAGCGGGACGACCGCGACGGCGACGATCACGGCGAGGGTGAGCATCCCGGCGGCCGTCCAGGCCCGTGCCGCAGATCCGCTGGCGGCGCGGCGCGTCACGCGCGCTCGACCGGCACGCTCGAGGGCGCCGGCACGCTGGGCGCGCCCGCGCCAGACGAGCCACAGCAGCGCGGCCGTGAGAGCCGACGCCCCCACCGCGGTCTCCACGGGAGCCGGCAGCGCGACCGGGCCCATCACGAGGGTCTCGCTCACGGTCGTGCGACCGAAGAGCAGGCCGAAGCCGACCATCGCCAGCCCGACGGGCACGGCGGCGTACGCGCGTGCATCGCGCCGCCAGGACAGCAGCAGCATCGCGCACGTTCCGCCGAGGAAGACCACCAGCGCCGGCACCAGCAGGTTGCGGTACGACCCCACAGGCAGATCGACGGTCAGCAGGTCCTTCCACCCGAACACGGCTCCGGTGAGGACATCGCCGAACGCGAGCGGCAGCTGGGCGATATCGGACAGCCGCGCCGGAGCGGCGACGACGACGCCGACCGCGAACAGGGCACCGATCAGGATCGCCGCGACGATCCATCCGCCCCACCCGAACCGCTGCGCGCACACCGCCACGGCGGCGCCGATCGCGGCTCCGGCGGCGACGACCACGAGGAAGACCGGTGCCGCGTACACCGGCCAGGCCGCGATCGCGGCGATCACGACGATCGCGAGCGTGAAGGCGGCGCCCGCGAGGAATCGGCCCGGACCGCCGACCGGCTGCCGTGCCGGGCGCGCCGCGGCGCTCGAGCCGCTCACGCGGTCGCCCCGCGGACGAGGAGGCCGGCGAGGTCGTCGATCGTCCCGACGGTGAGCACCGTCATGCCGCTGACGGCCTGCATGCGCGGGTGCGCCCGTTCGTCGCAGCGCACCCCGACGACCGTCGCATCGGCGGGGAAGTGCAGCGCGGCCTGACGCAGGCGCGACAGCGGCACGCGGGAACCGGTCACCACGAACGCGATCGACAGGCGCTCGCCCGACTCCCCCGCCACACGGCACACCTCGCCGACCGGCATCGTCGTCTCGAGAAGGTCGATCCCGCTGAAGCCGTCGAGCATCCCACGCGGGGACACCGCCGGCACGCGCTGCACGGCGCGCAGGCGACCGCGGATCACCCGCGGCACGTCGCCGCCGGCCACGATGTCGACCTCCCGCGCGTCACGGACCGCCCGCAGGCCGATGGAGGCCGCGCACGAGACGGCGAGCTCGAACTCGTCGGCATCGGCGTATTCGTCCTGCGCGATCGCGAGGATGACGGCCATGCGCGATCGCCGGGTCTCCTCGTACTGCCGCACCATGAGCCGCCCGGTCTTGGCGGTGGACTTCCAGTGCACCTGCCGGCGACTGTCGCCCGGCGCGTACTCGCGGATGGCGTGGAAGGCCATGTCGGCATCCACGAGCCGCCGCGTCGGGGAACCCTCGAGGTCACGGATGAGCCCGGCGCTCGTGGACGGGAGGGCCACGGTGCGCGGATGCACGTACAGGTCGTGCACGTCGGGGAAGGCGTGTTCGCGTCGCAGCAGGCCGAGGGGGTCCGCCCGCACGGTCGTGGCGGGCCCGACCGAGACGATGCCGCGGCGCAGGTCGGGAAGCTCCAGCGGGTCGTCCACCGCGTGACCGGGCCGCAGCAGCGGCACCTCCACCTCGACCAGGCCCTCCCCCACGGGGATGTCCAGGCGCCCGGGGAGCGTCGTACGCGGGCCGGTGTTGCGCACGCCGATCGCGCCGGCGACGGCCGATCCCGCGACGGCGCGCTCGTGCGCGAGGGAGAGATCCACGGCGTAGGAGCGCGCCCCGAAGAGGAACGGCACGGCCGTCGCGAGCAGCACGAGCGCGATGACGGCGGCCACCAGCCATTCCACCCACCCGAAGACGAGGCCGAAGACCAGGCCGACGGTCGCGGCGACGACCACGAGCACGCCCGCCGGACGCACGGTGCGCGCGGACCACCGCGCCGCCTGGGCGACGGCCGCCACGACCACGCGGGTCACGCGCGTGAGCCCCACGACCGCACCGACGAGCGCCCGATCGCGTCGCGTGCCCGACACGTGCGTGCCGGTCGCGCCGAACGTCGTCGACCCGCCGGCGGTGTCGCCGCGGGTGGATGTGCGGGTCAGTCGGGAGTCGGTGGGCGTCATACCGCCTCGCGTCGCGTGGGCGGTTCGACATCCAGCAGCACCTGGCCGACCACGGCTTCCGGGGTGACACCGTCGAACTCGGCCTCGGCGTGCAGGATCAGGCGATGCGCGAGCACCGGCACGGCGAGCGCCTTGACGTCGTCGGGCGTGACGAAGGTGCGCCCCTGCGCGGCGGCGCGTGCGCGGGACGCGCGCGTGAGGGCGAGGGCCCCGCGGATGCTCACGCCCAGGCGCACCTCGTCGGCCGAGCGCGTCGCGTCCACGAGGCGTGCGATGTAGTCGAGCACGAGAGCGTCGGCGTACACGGTGGCGGCCAGGTCGGCCATGCCGACCAGCGCCTGGGGGGTGATGATCGGGTGGAGCTCTTCGGTGGCGATGGCCGCGCCGTCGAGGATGCGCACCGTGGCAGCGTGGTCGGGGTAGCCGAGCGAGGTGCGCATGAGGAAGCGGTCCAGCTGGGCTTCCGGAAGCCGGTAGGTGCCGGCCTGCTCGACCGGGTTCTGGGTCGCCAGCACCAGGAACGGCACCCCCACGGCACGGCTCACTCCGTCGATGGTGACGTGCCCCTCCTCCATGACCTCCAGGAGCGCCGCCTGCGTCTTCGGGCTCGCACGGTTGATCTCGTCGGCGAGCACGATGTTGGCGAAGATCGGTCCCGCGTGGAACTCGAACACGCCCTGCTTCTGGTCGTACACGCTGATGCCGGTGATGTCGCCGGGAAGCAGGTCCGGCGTGAACTGGATGCGCGTGTTGGTGCCCTGCACCGACTGCGCGATGGCGCGGGCGAGCGAGGTCTTGCCGGTACCGGGCACATCCTCCAGCAGCACGTGTCCGTCGCTGAGCATCGCGGTGAGCACCAGTTCGACCACGTGGCGCTTGCCCAGCACCGCGCGCTCGACGTTGTCGGCGATCTGCGCGAAGGTCTGGGCGAACCAGGTGGCCTGTTCCTGCGTGATGGTCATCGTTCCTCGTTCGTTCGGGCCTCAGCCGGCCGGGGGCTCCGACGGCGCTTCGCCGGGCTGACAGGTCGCGGCGAAGGTCGTCTGGGCGTTGCGGAGTCCCCATCCCTGCGCGCTCCAGTCCACCGTCACCGAGATGCCTTCGACGTACGCCGCGCCGACCGGCACCTGCCAGGTTCCCGCCTCGTGCGGCAGCGGATTGTTCTCGGCGTCGAAGTAGCGCAGCGATCCGTTGCCGAAGGTGATCGCGGCCGTGCCGCCGCCCGGGGCGTTCGACGACGAGCTCGTGCGCTGGAGCGTGCCGCCGCCGACACAAGAGGTCACCGACCATGTCGCCTGCACCTGGTAAGGCGCACTCCCCGCGCGCGGCGTGACGCCCGCCCAGTCTGTGGTCGGGCCGCGCCATTGGTGCACGTAGCGCACCCGGATGCCCGGGTCGCCGTCGAAGACGCTCGTCGGCGGACCGCCGGAGAACTCGGCCGCGTTGAAGCGCGGCGGGTCCTCGTCGGAGGTGGGCAGATCGCGGATGCGCCACTCGGCGCGATTGGAGGTGACGTCGGGGCGGGCGTCGACGACGAAGGTGTACCCCCGCGGCGCGTCGTCGTCCTGCACGGCGTACACCGCCTTGGTGACGGTGACCTCGCCGAAGGACCGCCCGCCGTACGTCGAGGTCACGCACATGTCGTAGGAGTACTCCTCGCCGTCGTCCACCTCGAATTCCGCGCGGGCGCCGTCGTCGTCGGGCCGGCAGAACCTGCCCGCCTCGACGATGTCGTACCGCAGACTCGACCCCTGGCCGTTGACGGTCGCGCTGCCGGTGGCGACGATCGTGGCCGTGCCATCGCCATTGTTGGTCGCCGTCAGCGTCAGCTGGGCGTTCCGCGGCGCGCCGACGCCGTTCGCGGCGACCGTCACCGACGAGCCGGATGCGCTGCCGCCGAGGCCGGGCGGCACGTCGAAGCGCGACAGCGGGGTGACGGTGACCGTGGATGCGGCGTTCGTGCCGATGCGGTACTCCGGCACGGTGACGCGCGTGTCCCATCGCGACACGGACACGGTCGACTCGTCGCCGGACGGGCTCGTGAGGCGCAGACTGCCGGTCTCGGCGGTGTCGATGCCGGTGATCTCCAGCCGGATGACACCACCCTCGCCCGACGCGGTGGCGACCGGAGCCGCGGAGACGGCGTCGGGCGCCGGCGGCGGGTCGTAGGCCCACGCGGTCGTTCCCACCGCGCTGCGGGACTCGCCGACGCCGTTGACCGCGCGCGCCTCGTAGACCCGCTGCTCGCCGTTGGGCGCGGAGATCGCCGGGCACGTGCCATCGGCCCCGCACCGCGCCACCACCTGACCACCGCTTCGGATGACGAAGCCCGTGAGCGAGGGGTAGGCCTGTCGGGCGGCGCCCGGATCGACGCGCAGGGTGATGCGACCGTCCGCATACGCGGTCTGCGTCACCGACGCCGGCGCCCGAGGGTATCCCTGCAGATCCAGCAGCAGCGCGCCGTTGCGCTCACCCGCCGACACGCGCCCCTGAGCGTCGCGAACCGCGAAAGACGCCGAGCACGTGGCGCCGGGAGCGTCGCTCGACCACGACGCGACCACACTCGAGGCATCCGCGACCGCGAAGGTGACGCCCGTGCACGCGCCCGTCGGGGCGACGCCCACGACCTCGAGCGGCGTGCCCGGCAGGGGGTTGACCTCTCCCCCGGCGCCCACGACGTCGATCGTGCACTGCCCGCCGGAGGCCTGCGAGCACTGCTGCGTCACCGACCCGCCGCGGGGAAGCGTGGAAGGCGCCGCCCCGACCCGCAGCAGCAGGCGCGCCGACGCCACGCCCGGGTGGCTCGTGACCGACACCACCACGGCTTCCTGGCCGCCGGGCACCGCATCGTCGGCGCCCGTGATCGACAGCGTCGACCCCGACAGGGCGATCTCGAAGGCCCGACCCTCGCTGGAGACGGCGTACGAGATGCCGGCCCAGTCCTCGCGCAGCTGCCACGAGGTCATCTCGCGCAGGTCGAACGCCTCGGTCTCGCCGGGGCCGACCGTGAGCGACGCCGGGGCGAGCTCCGGCTGCGGGTCGAGGGCGACGATGGTGATGGGGACCGAGAGGTAGGTCCACTCCTGCTGGCCGACCATCCGGACCGGCACCTGGCACGCATCGGAGAAGGGGGCACCGGCACCCGCGTCGTACGTCACCTCGGTCCCCGACGCCGCCCGGCAGGCCGCCTCGGCCCGCGCACCGGCGGCGCGCACGTCGTCGCCCACCTCGAGCGAGGCGCCGCGCGGGAGTGCGACGTGATCGGCGAGATCGAACGTGACCGACTCCAGCTCGGTCACCTCCGGCGCCGGCACTCCGGCGCGCAGCGCCAGCTCGATGTCGTCGTCGCCGGGCACCCGCAGGAACGCGTAGGTGGTGACCTCCCCCGAGGCGCCCTCGCCCGTGACCGAGAACGGGATGATGCGGGTGCGCTCCGGGAGCTCGCCCCGAAGGGACGGCCCCTCCACCTCGACGTCATCGACCTCGCCCCAGAGACCGACCTCGAGCTCGCCGACGTCGCCGCCGGACCAGACGGTCTTCCCCGCGAGCACATCCACCCCGTCGGCGAAGTCGTCACGGGTCTCGACGGTGAGCACCGTGTCGTCGACGACCGGGTAGTCGGGCACGGCGTCGCGCACGACCTTGACCACGACCAGGCCCCGACCGGTGTTGCCCGACGACGAGGCCACGTCGTAGAGGAACGACATCGTGCCGACCTGCTCGCCCGCCTCGACGACGAGCGTGCGCTCTCCCGCGACCTCCACCAGCGCGTCCAGCCGCGTGTACTCGGGGTTGACCGATCCGTCGGCCAGCGCCGTGGGCTGGTCCGGGCGCACGGCGGTGACCTCCAGCTCCCCGCCGGTGGGGTCGATGTCGTTCGCGACGGGATCCACGCGCACGACGTTCTGGGCGCCGACCTGCACCTGCACGTAGTCGGTGAATGTGATCGGGCTCGGATTGGCCTCCGAGTCGAGCACGCCCACGCGCACGGTTCCCTCGCCGGTCTCGCCGAACTCGTCCACGACCCGGTAGCGGAACTCGTCCTGCCCGCTGTCGCCGGCGACGCTGGAGTACACCAGCGCCGTGCCGTCGGCCGAGACGGTCGCCACACCCGACGCCGGCTGCGCGATGACCGCATCGAGCCGCACGACGTCGCCGTCCGGATCCATCCCGAAGCCGTCGAAGGCGATGCGGGTGCTCTCGCCGCTGAGCACCCGGGCTTCGAGCGTGTCGGCCGACGGGGCCCGGTTGGCGTCGGAGTCGAGCACCTCGATGCGCACCGTCGCGGTGTCCTCGAGGCTCGGCGCGCCCGTGAGATAGGCGGCGTACTCCACGGTGTAGCTGCCGGGTTCGTCCGGCGCCAAGTATCGCAGGCGATCGGCGGAGGCGAAGGCCAGGGCGTCACCGGTCGACGACACGACCGACGCCGGATTCAACACCGGACGCCCGCCCGAGGGGGCGACGTCGTTCTCGAGCACGGGGATGTCCACCTGCGCGCCCGTGCGCACGACGACGGCGTCATCCACCGCGATCGGGGCCAGTTCCGGCGCGGGCGGGAGCAGGTAGACCGTGGCCTCGCCTCTGACGGAGGCGCCGCCGTCCTGGGTGCCGTCGCTCACCGTATAGGTCACGGTGCCCAGCCGGCCCGCTTCGCCCGTGGCCGTCGTTCCGGAGACGCGCAGATAGTTCTGTCCGACGCCGTCGACGCTGAGGCTCGCCCCCTCGTCGGGGCGCGCCTCGACGTCGCTGAGCAGCAGCACCCGGCGCGTGGGGTTGGACACCGCCGCGAAGACGTCGAGGGTCGCATCCTCCTGCGGGTGGACGAACGCGACGACCGGAGCGGTCGCGAGATCGGCCGGCGCGTCGGCGGCGAGCAGGGTGATGCGCGCCGTGGCGGTGGCGGAGCTGTCGCCGTCGGTGACCGTGTAATCCACCCGGTAGGTGCCGGGCTCCTCGGCGGCCACGTCGAACGTCGTGGACCCGCCGACGACGGTCGCCGTGGCTGCGGCGTCGTCGAGCACGCGCACCGACTCGAGCGAGATGGCCCCGGCCGTGCCGGTCACGTGGTCGATCACGTCGACGCTCGTCGCGGCGTCGATCGAGTCGATCACCGCGAAGGACTGCGCCGCCAGGAGCGGCTGCGGCGAGACGCGCACCATGAGCGACTTCGCGGCCGTGCCCCCCGCCGTGTCGGCGACGGTCACGATCAGTTCGATGAGCTCCTCCGTGCCGCCGCCGTCGTCGTCGTGCTGGTAGACGACCTCTCCGGCGGGTGTCGCCGCGACGTTGCCGACGCCGCTCGGGTTCTCCACCGACAGCAGCAGCAGCGGATCGCCCTCGGGGTCGACCCATCCCGGGAGCACCGGGACGGTGACCGTGCCGCCCCGCGCGACCTCCGGGGCCGGCCACGTCACCAGGCACCCCTCGACCCCGCACCAGCGCGGCGCGCTCTGCGCCTCGGACGCTGCCACGGTGAGCGTCACGGTGGCAGGTTCGGATGCGAGCCCGTCGTCGGCGGTCCCGTCGGTCACGGCGTACGAGAACGTCGCCGAGCCGCTCGCGCCGGGCTCGGTCTGCACCGTGAGCCGTTGCCCGTCGTCGGTGATGCCGACGACGCCGAAGGCGGGGTCGAGCCCCGTGACCGACGCGGCGGCGATCGCGAGCACGTCCTCATTCGGGTCGTGGTCGTTCAGCAGCACCGGCAGGGCCGTCAGCGCACCCGCGCGCACGCCGAACGCATCGGGCTCTGCGATCGGCGGGCGGGGGTCGACCTGCACCGCGAGCTGCTCGTCGCTCGGCTCGGCATCCGGATTCACCCGGTCATCGAGCGCCCAGTTCTGACTCGACGCGACCAGCCCGCCGTCGGGAACGGTCCACACCCATCCGCTGCGGGTCTCGTTGAGGATCACCGCCCCCTGCCCAACGACGAATTCCGGCCGCCGCTGCTCCCCGAGCGTCTCGCCGGCGTAGTCGAGCGGCGTCTCGCCGTCGGCGGAGCTCCAGAGCAGACCGCCCGCGGTCCCCTGCGGCAGCCACGCGGCGTACACCTCGCCATCGACGGTCACCGGCTCGGCGGGCAGGCCGAGCACCGACGTGCCGGCGCGCTCCGTGTCGGGGGCGGATCCGTCGACGGGGATGCGCACGAGCGCCGTCTCGTCGGCGACGTAGACGGAGTCGCCCTCGGCCGCGGCGCGTCCGACCACCACGGAGCCTGCCACGTCGACCGTGACCGGCTCGGCCACGCCCTGTCGCCACACCGTTCCGGTGTCGGCATCGACGAGCACCCACGACTCCCCCGCTGCCGTCATCAGCGGCTGCGCGAGGTCGCCGGCGTCGATCGGGTCGCGGACTTCGGACCGGCCCGCGGGGATGTCCCACCGCAGCACCGACCCGTCGCCGGCGGAGTAGGCGAACAGGGTGCCGTCGTCGGCGACGGCGATCGCGTCGGCGGTGTAGGGCGGCGCATCGTCATCGCCCGCCGCGAACGGGTCGAGCTGCACCGCGTCGCCTGCGATCTCGCCCGCGAACACGGTGCCGGCGTCGGTGAGATAGGCGACGTAGTCTCCGGCGGTGGAAACGACCGTCGTGCCGGCCGGAGTCGACGGCGACGCCCGCACCGTCTCGTCGTCCAGATCGACCGGCTGTGCGCCGTCGATGGGCGTGACCTTCGACCAGCTGTCGGTGAACAGGAACGCCCCGTCGGCGTTCTGGGTGACCTCGCTCGGATTCGACACGGTGCGCACCGTGTCCAGTTCGCCGATCGCCGTGTTCACGCGGGCGTAGCGCGACCCCTCGCCCGTCTGCAGCGCCCACACGGACGCGTCCACCTCGGGGGTCTCCTGCGCGTCCAGACCCGGCCAGACGATGCCGGCCGTGAGCACGACGCCCGCGGCGGCGACGCCCGCGACGATGCCGACCAGAGTGCGGCGCCGCACGTCAGATCACCCCCGCGATCAGCAAGGATGCGACGACGCCGACCGCGCCCACGAGCGCCGCCACGGCGACGGCCCACGGCAGCATCCGCTGTCGGGCCCGCTCGGGCGACGTGAACTCGGTGTCCTCATCGCGTGCGAGCGAGGCGACGCCCGTGCGCGGCGCGGTCTTGCGGCGCACCTCCCGCTCGATGCGCGACCGGGCCGGCCCGCGCAGCGCGCTGTCGGCGAAGTCGATCGGGTTGGCGCCCGGCGCCCACTCCGATGCCGGGACCTCCAGCGGCGTCGGCGACACCCCGAGCGATTCCTGCACCGACTGCAGCGCCTCGGCGAACTCACGCGCCGAGGCATATCGCTGTGCCGGAATACGACTCATCGACCGCGCGAGCACGTCTTGCAGCGCATCCGGAACATCGGTGCGCGGGATGGGCGTGTACGACGCTCGGGCGATGCGACGGCGCAGCAGATCCTTGGAGTTCTGGCCGCGTTCACGACGTTCGAAGGGGCTGCGGCCGGCCAGCAGCGAGTAGACGGTGGCTCCGAGACTCCAGACCTCGCTCGAGATCGTGCCGGCCGTCTCCTCCGCGACCACCTCCGGCGCCGACCACGGAATCGACATCGCGAGCACCTCGTCGGCCTGCGTGCCGATGAGCGACGACGAGATGCCGAAGTCGGCCAGCACCGGGGTGCCGAAGGTCGTGACCAGGATGTTGCTGGGCTTCACGTCGCGGTGCACCAGCCCCGCGCGGTGGGCCGATTCCAACGCGGAGGCCATCCGCACCCCGATCGAGAGCACCTCGGTCACCGGCATCCGCTCGACGCGGTAGCGCTGCGACAGCGACCCGGGGCAGAACTCCATCACGATGAACGGCCTGCCGTCGGCGGAGATGCCCGCCTGGTACACGGTCACGATCGACGGATGCGCCGACAGCCGCGCGAGCACGTCGGCCTCGGCGTTGAACATGCGGCGCAGGTCTGCTTCTCGCACGTCGCTCGGCAGCACCTTGACCGCGACGTCGCGCCGGGGCATGTCCTGCTCGTAGAGGAAGACGTCGGCGAAGCCGCCCGAGCCGAGGGGACGGATGTAGGCGAGCCCCGGGAGTATCGGCGGCGCAGAAGGCAGGCGTGCGGCCACCGTTCCTCCCCCTGTTGCCCTGGCGCAAGCCCGCCCATGCTAACAAGCAGACCTGCTCGCACCGCGCATCCCGCCTCGGCGCAGGGCTCATCCCGCCCGACGCAGGGCTCAGGTCAGCGGCGGCGGATCGTCGAAGGGGGCGTCGAGGGAGCGGGTGAGCTCCTCGAGCATCGCGGCGATCTGCGGCTCGACGAGCTCGGCGACGGCCGCCTGGATGCGCAGCCGGTGGTGCAGGAGGATCGAGCACACCTCTCGGCCCACCATGTTCGCGTAGTCGTCGGCCAGCCCGACCTCCTGGCGCAGCGCCGCCTTCGCCTCGTCCGTCAGCGGCGGCAGCGCCGGAACGTCGGCGTCGGCCTCCTCCGCGAGCCCGGCGATGGTGAAGAGGAAGGGCGCCCCGGGCACCGGATCCGGGTCGAGCGGCAATCCCTCGAACTCGGGGTCGAGGTCTTCGGCGGGCCGGTAGCTGCGGGCGCGGTTGCGTGCGGCCTGCTGGTCGAGCTCCGCCTGCAGCATGGGGAGGTTGCGCGCGGTGTAGTCGGCGACGGTGTGGTCGACGATCGTCTTGACCCGGGTGGAGAGGCCGTGCTGCACGCCGTGGGGCACGTCTGCGCCGAGGCCGGCCGCAGACAGCACCGGAGATCCGAAGCAGCGCCGACACGGCGCGACGCGGCCGCGGTGGGTCGCCGGCTCCCAGCGGGGCAGCCAGCGCAGCCAGGCGTCCACCGCCTGGCTCACCTGCGTCTCGAGCGACCGCTCCACCCCTCCACGGTAGCCGTCCGTCCCCGATCCGACGGGGTTTGCGCCCTCCGGATTCATGCGTCGTCCTCGTCCTCCCACGACCAGCGGGGGCGGGATGCGCGCGTGCGCACGAGCGCGATACCCGCCCACGCCGCCCCGAGCGCCGCGGCGATGATGACGAGCCCGAACCAGGTCGTGGCCACGCGACCGGCCACCGCCGACGCCGCCCCGAGTCCCGACCCGGTGATCACCAGCGTGATCCACATGCCGGCGAGATAGGCGAGCCCCGTTCCGGCGGCGATCCACAGCGACGACATGTACGAGGGATGCGGTCGGCGCACGACGGTCAGCAGCGTCAGAGCGAATGCGGCGATCGACGCGGCGACGGCCACCGCCCCGGGCGCCTGACCGAGGCCGGGCATCGCGATCACGGACTCGTCGGTGACCAGGCTCGTCATGCCGAGCCCGAAGATGAGCAGCGCGAGGTCGCCGACGGTGGCGAAGACGACGGCGACGCCCGGTCGCACGGGTCCCCCGCCGGAGGCGGAGGGGTCCGGTGCGCCGGGCGTCGCGGTCACGGTCTTACGGGCGGACCAGTTGGGGTCCCGCCTCGAGGGTGCGCTCGTACTCGCGCTGCGCCTCGGTGTTGAGCTCGGTGACGCGCTTGCCGCGCGATGCGACCCACGCGCCGTACCAGATGGTCAGTTCGCGGCCGAGGACGAAGGCGACGATCGCCAGCGGGGCGAGCACCTGCTCCTCGACGAGGGCCGCGCCCTCACGGGCGGTCAGCAGCCAGAACGGCGCCTGGAAGAGCTGTCCGAGGATGTGACCGCCGTAGGACGCCAGACCCACCAGCAGGCCGAAGATCACCCACGCACCCCACCGACCGCGGTTGATGATGGCGCCCAGCAGCCAGAACGACAGGAAGAAGACGACGACAGGCACCCACAGGGATGCCGTGGCGAGCGCCTCGAGCGCATCGGTGCCGATCGTCTCGGCGGTGACCGACCCCTCGATGGCGCCGAAACCGAGCCACGCCGCGAGGTACAGCACGGCGAAGGTGAGAGCGGCGAGCACGCCGATGGCGCCGGCGGCGGCACGGTTCCCGCGCGGGCGAGGGGCTTCGGGTGCCTGAACGAAGATCGGCTGCGGGCTGGCGGCGGGCGAGACGTAGGCGGGTTCCGCGTGGGCGGGGTCGGCGTCCGCCGGCTGGGCGGCGGGCTCCTCGGCCCACGAGGGGACGTCGTAGGTCCGCTCGGTGTACGACGGCTCGTCGGCGGCGACGACCGTCTCATCGACGGGCGCGTCATAGGCCGTGGCGGCGGGCTCGTCCGAGACCGGCTCGCGGGTCACCGGCTCGGCGGTCTCCGTCGATGTCGGCTCGGCGGCGGGCTCCTGGGGATCGGGGTCGGCGGCGGCCTGCGCGGCGGCTTCCTCGCGACGGGCGGCCTCGGCGTCGGCGAGACCGGCGTTGGCCTGTCCGACCACGTCATCCACCGGGCCGGGCTCTTCGACCGGCTCCCCGTACGACGACTTGGGGTCACTCATCGTGATCGCACTCCTCACGCGGGGACGATCCCCGCAGTTGCGAAGATATCGCGGGGATGCGCGTGGGGCCCGCAGGCGTGCCGGGCGTTGCGGCACCGGATTCGTCCCGGATGCCTCCCACGCGTCACGGCATCGGATTAGGGTGTCATCATGCTGCGCCGCCACGCTTCCCGCGCCGCCCTGGCGGCGGCATCCGTGCTGGTCGCCGCCGCCCTCGCCGGGTGCGCTCCGGACCCGGCCGACACGCCGACGCCCGATCCGACCGTCAGCGCGAAAGACCCGTCCGGCCTGCCGTCGCCGATCGAGTCGATGACGCCCGGCGCGACCCCGACACCGACGGTCGAGCCCGCCGCGGCTGTGCCGAGCGACTGCGAGTCCCTGCTGAACGACGAGGTGCGTGCGCAGCTGTACGGCATCCCGCTGAACGACCCCGCGTTCGGGCCGAGCGGCGTGCAGGCCGACGGGTCGCTCATCTGCATCTGGGGCGACCCGGCGGCGGATACGACGAGCCTCGTCACGACCCTCGAGCCTCTCTCGCGCGGCCCCGCCCTCGAGCAGCTCAACGCGCTCGTCGAAGACGAGGGGTTCACGTGCTACACCCCCGACGGGGGCACGCGGTGCGAGAAGACGTGGGACAACCCGGACTATCCGGTCATCGATGGGCGCACCCTGTTCTGGCGTGCCGACCTGATGATCGACACCCGGTACTCCAACCTCGCCCCGACCGGCTACACCTCCTCGGTGATCACCTCGATCTGGGGCGAGGACTAACCCCAGACCTGGTCGGCGACCCGCGCGGCGTAGTCCTCGGGATGCCACGCGCTCTCCCGGCTCGCCACCCACACCCCGTCACGGATGCGGTGCACTTCGACCTCGCCGGATGCGGTGCGCGAGCACGTGAGCGACGTCTCGGTGGTGTCGCACGTGAAGCCCTGTCCGCGCAGGGCCGCGTCGGCGACGGTCACCGCGTCGTCGGCGACGGTCGCGAGCGTCGTCGTGATGGTGCCGTACTCCGAGCGCCATCCGCACGTGACGGCCACGACGGGTGCCAGCAGATCGTTCAGCCCCTCCACCGCCGTGACGGGCGCGGCGCCGGTCTGCGACAGCAGGGCGTCCGGACTCCACACGAGCTCGGCCCACAGGTCGTCGGCGTAGAGCGCGCGGCAGTCGATGTCGGAGAAGTCCTCGGCCGTGATGACCTCGGCAGGGGGCACCGTCGGCTCGGCCTGCACGTTCTGAGCACTGCCGAACCGGAGGGCATCGCCGATGAATCCCACGACGCCGGGAACCTGCGGGGCGGCGAGCCACCCGAGCGCACCGACCACGGCGAGGCAGATCATCCCGATGGGTACGGCGAGCCACAGGCTCCGTCCGCCCGTGCGCGCCATCCGTCGACCCCTTCCGTCGCGCCTTCCACCGT
>NZ_DCMW01000037.1:0-1967 GCF_002321605.1 Microbacterium sp. UBA1612 | reverse complement strand
CCGTCGTCGTTCGTGGATTCAGCTCAGTTGTAGTTGCCGCTGAAGTCGTCCGTGGAGAAGCTGTCGAAGTCGACGTAGCTCAGGTCGGTGTCGCTGTAGGCACCGTCCGACGCGAAGATGCGGTTGGGGTACCGCTCGCTCTTCGCCTCTTCGGTGGCCTCGACCGTCACGTTGCGGTACTTCGCGAGCCCCGTGCCGGCCGGGATCAGCTTTCCGATGATCACGTTCTCCTTCAGGCCCACCAGCGGGTCGCTCTTGCCCTCCATCGCAGCCTGCGTCAGCACGCGCGTCGTCTCCTGGAACGACGCGGCCGACAGCCACGACTCGGTCGCGAGCGACGCCTTGGTGATACCCATGAGCTCCGGGCGGCCCGAAGCGGGACGCTGACCCTGGGTCACGGCCTCACGGTTGATCTGCTGGTACCGCTTGAAGTCGACCATCTCACCGGGCAGCAGCGGGGTGTCGCCGTGGTCGACCACGGTGACCTTCCGCAGCATCTGGCGCACGATGACCTCGATGTGCTTGTCGTGGATCGGCACACCCTGCGAGCGGTACACGCCCTGCACGCCGCCGACGAGGTACTTCTGCACCTCGCGGGCACCCTGCACGCGCATGATCTCCTTCGGGTCGAGCGTGCCGACCTGGAGGGGCTGACCGACGGTGACATGCTGGCCGTCTTCGACGAGCAGCGTCGCGCGCTTGAGCACCGGGTAGACGTGCGGCTCGTCGCCGTTGTCGGGCGTGAGGATGACCTTCTTGCTCTTCTCGGTCTCGTCGATCGTGATGCGTCCGTCGGACTCGGCGATCGGCGAGGCACCCTTCGGGGTACGCGCCTCGAACAGCTCCTGCACGCGGGGCAGACCCTGCGTGATGTCATCCGCCGACGCCGAACCACCCGTGTGGAAGGTGCGCATCGTCAGCTGGGTACCGGGCTCACCGATCGACTGGGCCGCGATGATGCCGACGGCCTCGCCGATGTCCACCAGCGAGCCGGTGGCCAGCGAACGGCCGTAGCACTGCGCGCAGACACCGACCGCGGAATCGCAGGTCAGCACCGAGCGCACCTT
The DNA here is from genome assembly GCF_002321605.1 of Microbacterium sp. UBA1612. NCBI lineage: Bacteria > Bacillati > Actinomycetota > Actinomycetes > Micrococcales > Microbacteriaceae > Microbacterium > Microbacterium sp. UBA1612. The sequence continues at coordinate 900 of NZ_DCMW01000037.1, read as the reverse complement.
GATGCTCTCGACACCGGCCGCGATGAGCTGGTTGATCTCGGGGTCGCCGACATCCGAACCCGCCTCGAGCACGACCGCGCCCTTCGCATCGACCGCGTCGACGGCCAGGGTGCGGGCGAACACCGAGTTCTCGACGTTCGGGTCGCGCACGAGCTCGCCGTCGGAATCGGCGGCTGCGATGACGAACTCCAGACCCTTGTTCGTGCCGCAGTCCTCTTCGCGGATGATGACATCCTGCGAGACGTCGACGAGGCGACGCGTGAGGTAACCGGAGTCCGCGGTGCGGAGGGCGGTGTCGGCCAGGCCCTTGCGGGCACCGTGGGTAGCGATGAAGTACTCCGCCACCGACAGGCCCTCGCGGTACGAGGAGATGATCGGGCGCGGGATGATCTCACCCTTGGGGTTGTTCACCAGGCCACGCATACCCGCGATATTGCGGATCTGCAGCCAGTTACCACGTGCACCCGAGGACACCATGCGGTTGATGGTGTTCGACTCCGGGAAGTGCGAGCGCATCGCCTTCTGCACCTCGTCGGTCGCCTCGGTCCAGATCTGGATGAGCTCCTGACGACGCTCGGCGTCGGTGATGAGGCCCTTCTCGAACTGCGACTGCGCCTTGGCGGCCTGCTTCTCGTGCTTGGCGACGATCTCGCGCTTCTCCGGGGGCGTGAGGACGTCGCTGAGCGCCACGGTCACACCCGAGCGGGTGGCCCAGTAGAAGCCGGCGTCCTTGATGCGGTCGAGGGTCTTGGCGACCTCCACCTTCGGGTACTCCTCGGCGAGCTTGTTCACGATCTGCGACAGCTTGCCCTTGTCGGCCTGCTCGCGCACGAACGGGTAGCCCTTGGGCAGCGCGTCGTTGAAGATCGCCTGGCCGAGCGAGGCATCCAGCAGCCCGTG
>NZ_DCMW01000033.1:0-14413 GCF_002321605.1 Microbacterium sp. UBA1612 | reverse complement strand
GAAGACGAGCTCGTGCGGGCGGTCGAGCGCCCACAACCGGGTCGCCGCGGCGACGGCCATGACGGCTGCCGGGCCCACCCAGGTCGGGAGTCGCGAGACGATCACCCGCTCATGCTAGGAGAATGGACGCGTGCTCATCCTCGCCGCGACGCCCATCGGCAATCTTGGCGACGCCTCCCGCCGGCTGATCGAGGCGCTGCAGAACGCCGAGACGATCGCCGCGGAGGACACCCGCACGGCGATCCAGCTGATGCGCGCGCTCGGCGTCGATAACCGTCCGCGCCTGGTGGCGCTGCACGAGCACAACGAGCGCGAGCGCGCCGCATCGCTGGCCGAGGAGGCACGGGAGGCCGACATCCTGGTGCTGACGGATGCCGGAATGCCGACCGTGAGCGACCCCGGCTTCGTGCTCGTGCAGACCGCGGTCGCCGCCGGGGTGACGGTGACCGCGATCCCCGGACCGAGTGCGGTGCTGACGGCGCTCGCGCTCAGCGGGCTGCCCACCGACCGGTTCGCCTTCGAGGGCTTCGTGCCGCGCAAGGGCCGGGTCGCGTCGTTCCGGGCGGTCGCCGCCGAAGCGCGCACGCTCGTGTTCTTCGAGAGCCCGCACCGCATCGGCGACGCCCTGCAAGATGCGGCGACGGCGTTTGGCGAGGATCGCCGCGCGGCCGTCTGCCGCGAACTCACCAAGCTGCACGAGGAGGTCGCGCGCGGCACGCTCGCCGAGCTGGCGGAGCTGTTCGCGGACGGCGCCCGCGGCGAGATCGTGCTGGTCGTCGCCGGGGCCGAACCGGTCGAGGCGTCGATCGACGAGGGGGTGGCCCGCGTCCTCACCCTCGTTTCCGAAGGCTCGCGCCTCAAGGAGGCGAGCGCCGAGGTGGCCGAGCTGACGGGACTCTCACGCAAGGAGCTCTACGACGCGGCGCTCAAGGCGCGGTAAGGGTCCTCGAGCTCGTGCATCACGGTGCGAGCGCCAGACGGACGACGAACGCGGCGCCGCGGGCGTTGGTCACATCGATCGAGAGCTGCACCGTGGGCCCCGTCCGCACCACGCTCACACCGGGGGAGCTCTCGATCACGGCGTCGGCGTCGAGGTGGAGCTCTACGGTCACCGTCCCGGTTCGGGCCCGCGTGGGCTCGACGATCGTGAGGGCGATTTCGTCACCGTCTCGCTCCGTGGTCACCGACAGCGGGGCTGAGGTGGTCAGGTAGTCGACGCCGTCGCGGGTGAGTGTCGCCGCATCCCAGAAGTTCGCGGCGATGGCCATGTTGGCCGTGTCCTCAGCCGCGGAGACGGTCGGCCCGTCGGCGAGAATCCGAATCGTGGGGGCCGCGGCGAATGCCTCAGTCGTGGCCTCGGTTGCGCCCGGGAGAATGATGTACGCGTACCCGGCGTTGCTCGGAGTCGTCCCGTGGTCAATCCAGAGCGTCGAGTAGTCACCGGTCCGCGTCGTCGAGGAGCCACTCGCCGAGTTGATCGCCGCCCAGCTCCCGGTGCGCGACTCGCGCAGAACCTCAAGGTCGATTCCGTCAGGAAAGACGTAGCCGAGGCGGCTGTCGCCATTGGTCAGCTGCGCCCACTCCGCTCCAGAGATCGATTCGACCGCGCCGCTCGTCGTGCCGGCGGCGCTGCCATCGACGACGAGGGTCGATCCTGGCTCGGTGCGGCGATTCTCGATGATCGTCTCGATGTGGCGAGCGGTCCCGTCCCAACCGTTGCCCGCGACGCTCGAGCGTGAGATGTCACTTCCCACTGCCACGATTGCGCCGTCGAAGAAGAACCACGACTTCCGTGCTTCGAGGTCGCTTCCGTAGGCGTCGAGCACCATGCCGGACGCGGCGGCGGTCCCATCGACTCCGGCGGACGTCCCCGCGAAGGCATTCGTCGGCTTGTATCCGGCGCCGTTGGTCGCCGAACGTGTGTGGGTGTCGACCGTTGTGCCGGGAAGTCGGTAGCGATTGACCGTGGCCCAGTAGTCCTCAGAGAACTGCTCGCCGTCGATGTCGTGAACGTATGTCATGCCGTCGGCGGTGTACCACGACCGGAAGTTCTCGTTGTTGATCGATTCGAATGTCGCCAGCCGGTTGCTGGACATGGCCACGGCGACCGCGTAGTCGCCGTCGTGATGGACGACGCGCGCCATGCTGGTAAAAGCCCACGTGCCGTTCAGGGCGGCGGCGGACCCCGAGGCGACAGCGGCTTCGCCGAGCGCGAGTTCGCTCAGCGATCCGTTCTCCCAGAACGTGGTGACGTCGCCGCCGAGGTGGCGGGCGACGATCGCGCGGATGCCGTCGGAGTCGCCCACCGGTGCCGACTCGGCCAGGACGAGCAGCGCACGCAACGCGGTTGATCCCGCTTCCACATCGGGGTTGTACTCCCGCGACATCTCGCGGCCGCGCACGCTGTCCATCATGATGCCGTCGAACATGACGGGGTCGAATGCGTCGCGGGCCCACTCATAAACCCGAGCGACATCCGGATCGGTCACCTCCCACGGAGTCCCGCTGAGGAGCAACAGGATGTCGGCAAGGTTGAGCAGGAGCGAGGTCCCGTAGCCTCCGGTGTACGGGTACCAGGCGTGCTGGACGAATGACCCATCGGCGTAGAAGCCGTCTCCCGATGTCACCAGATCGAACACCGGCGAGAGGCCGGTGCTCGCCGCGCTGATCTTCGCGCTGTCCCCGACGATGACGCCGCGGAGTCCGACGACCATCGCCTTCCAGACCCGATTGGCGCCGGTGAGGTTCACGCTCGGGCTGAAATGGTCGACGGCGTCCATCGCTGCGTCGATGTCGGCCGCGGCCAGTTCGTCGTGCAGCACGACGACGATTTCGTTGACCTCGAGCGGAAAGCCGATTTGGGGGTACCACCAGTTGCCAGTCGCGGGCATTCCGTCGTAGTAGCGCTGCGCGATCACCCAGTTGAACGTCGCCACGGTGTCCTCGAGCAGGTCGGGGTCGTCGCTCAGCGCCGACCCCGGCGTTGCCCACGCGACTGCCATCGCCTTGATCCTGCGAAGCGCCTCGAGGGTGTCCGCCTGCTCCGCGGTGCTGAGGTCGCTCCAGGGCTCCGCGCCGGGAGACACGCTCGACCAGTAGCCGAGCGCCGTCGCGGTCTGCGCGGCGAGCCGCGACGCGTACGGCTCATGCGTCGTGTCGATGGCGGCATCGCCGATCAGGTGGGCGCGCCACGCCTCGCGCGCTGTTGCCGCGGGTCCGGTGGTCGGGTCGGTGGTCGGATGGCCGCATTCGATCAGCTCGGACGATGTCGGCGACCAGCGGAACCACTCGAAGTGGGCGTCGACCGAGCCGGCACTGCTCGCGGCGCCGCGGAGAGCTGTCGGGCCGACGCCGATGGGTGCGAAGGTCCCGAGCGCAACACTGCCGGACAATCCCGAGAAGGTTTCGCCGTCGAGCGAGTATGAGCCGGTGATGCTCCCGTCGGTGTTCGTCAGTCGAAACCAGTAACTCGACCCGTGCCCGGAGGGAACCGAGATGAAGCCGGAGTTGTTACCGCTGCGATTGAACTGAATCCGACGTTCGCCAGACGACCAGTACACGTCGAGGACGATCCACTCGTCGGAGTCGTCCCACAGCAGCAGCCCCGCCTGCTGGTAGCTGCCGGTCGGATCGATGGTGACCTGCGTCGTCACCTGCCAATCGCCGCTGGGGAGCGGTTGGAGTGGTGCCGGCGCCGCGGAGGAGTTGGCGGCGACCGTGGGCATGATGAGCCGACCCGCCGACAGGCTGGAGCTGACGGGGCCGTTCGCACTCGCCGTCCAGATCGCTGGGTCGAGGGCGGCCCCCTCGAACTCATCAGAGCCCTCGGCAGCGCAGATGTTGAAGAGGGGGCCGTCGCATGCCGCGAAGGCTTCGGCGTCGGGCGTCAACCGGAACCAGGAGAAGCGGGCGTCAATCTCTGTTGCCGAACTCGAAGCGCCGCGCAGCGCCGTCGGCCCGATCCCGGTGGGCGCGAACGCGCCGAGCGCGATCGTCGCGCCGACGCTCTGAAAGGTTTCGCCATCGGTGGAGTACTGGCCGCGGATGTGGGTGCCGTCGCTCGACATCCGCAGCAGATAGCTCGGGCCGGCACCCCCGGGCAGGGTGATCGGGCCGGCGTTCGCGCCGCCGAAGTTGAGCTGCACGCGTTGTTGTCCATTCGAGTGATACACGGTCAGTGCAAGCCACTCGCTCGCGTTCTCGCGCAGCATCAGTCCGGCCTGCTGGTACGAGCCGACGGGTGAGATCTCGACCTCGGTCGTGATCTCCCATGTGCCCTCGGGCACCGGTTGCTGCAGGTGTGGCACGGTCGCGGAGTTCTCGGCGACGGTGGTCAGGACGAGATCGCCGTCGTGGAGGGTGTACGGAACGGGCGCCCCGGTGCTCGACGCCCAGAGGGACGTGTCGAGCGTTGCGTCAGAGAACTCGTCCGACCCGGGGGCGGCGCACGCGTGCGCGAGGGGGTCGCCGGGTGCCGCGGCGGTTGCGGAAGGGGCGTGCGGTGCGATCAAGGCCGACACGGCGATCAGGGTTGCTACCACGAGAGACGCGGTGACGGTTCGGCGTGACGGCGCAGGGAATGCGAACATCTCAACTCTCCATTGAGTCCAGCCGCTTGTTGCATTTAGTGCAACAGGCGAATCATCTGACACAACGAACAGTAGGCGCCCTCGGCGCGCGCGTCAACGGTGCGAGTGCTCCGTCACAGCCCCGCGACGGTCGGAACCCAGTCGGGCCGACGTTCGTCGACGTGAAAGCGTGCGTAGTAGTCGCCGACCTTCTCATAGTGGCGCTCGTACTTGTCCATCTTCTCCGGGTCGAGTTCGACGCCGAGCCCGGGGCCCGTCGGGACGCGGATGGCGCCGTCGATGTAGGGCATCTTGCCGCCGACGATGATGTCGTCGACAAGGTAGTGGTAATGGGCATCTCCGGCCGTCGACATTTCGGGGATCGTGCTGGCTGTGTGCAGCATGGCCGCGAGCTCGACCCCGAACTCGACTCCCGAGTGCATGGCGACGCCGAGTCCGAAGGTTCGACAGATCGCAGCGAGCTCTTTGACGCCTCGCGGGCCTTCCCAGTAGTGCACGTCGGTGAGCACGATGTCGACGGCGCCGAGCTTGATGGCCGGCGCCAGGTCGTCGAACTTGGCGGGATACATGTTGGTGGCGATCGGAATTCTCACCTGCTCGCGGACCGCTGCGTTCCCCGTGAGCCCCCACGCGGGATCCTCGAAGTACTCGGGGCGCACGGCTTCGAGCCGCTGGCCCATGCGGATCGCGGTCGGGACCGACCACACGCCGTTCGGGTCGATGCGAAGGCGGTAGTCGTCGCCGAGTCGCTCGCGGCAGAGTTCGAGAACTCGCACCTCTTCTTCTGGAGACAGCACGCCGGCCTTGAGCTTCATGGCACTCACGCCGAGTTCTTCCGTGAGCTGCTCGCAAAGATCGGCCATATCTTCGGCGCGCTCGTCGTCGCCGCCGCCTGGACGGTCGTAGCGCCAGAAGAGGTAGGCGATGAAGGGGATCTCGTCGTGGATGGCTCCGCCGAGGAGATCGCTCACCGGTCGGCCGACGGCTTTGCCCTGGATGTCGAGGCATGCCATCTCGATCGCGGCGTACAGGCGCGCGTTCGACATGTAGTAGATCGACCGGAGCACTTTGAGCTTGATCATCTCGAGGTGGAACGGATCGAGCCCGATGACGCGCTCCCGCAGCTTCATGAGTGCGCCGCGCTGGTCTCCGCCGCCGACCTCTCCGAGGCCGACGAGGCCCTCGTCGGTGACGACCTCGAGGATCGTACGCAAGAAGTAGCCCGGGTGGACACCCGTGGAGTGGCGGAGCTTGCCATCGGTGGGAATTGCCACGGTTCGGGCCCGGAGGTCGACGATCTTCATTGTTCTGTTCCGCCTCTTTCGTCGTGATGCTGCGTCGAGTGTCAGCGTAGCGAAGTATCGACCACTTGTCTTGTGTAGTGCAACAGCTGTATTGTCTAGTGCAACGACACGATCTTGTCGATCCACGAACAAGGAAGCTCAATGACGAACCCTTACTCCTACTCGCGTCCGGTCCCCGAACTCATCGAGCGATACCGCGCGACGTACTCGGGTGCTGTGTACGACGTCCTTGATGAACTCGGCTACCCGAATCAGGCGCTGGCCATGGACATCAAGCCGATCGACAACACCTGGGTCATGGCGGGCCCCGCCTTCACGATGAAGGGCATCCCGGAGCCGACCGGCGACGCGAAGCTGCGCGAGCGGCGCATCCACATGTTCGGGGCGATGAAGGAGGCGGGAGTTCCGATCATCGACGTCCGGGACTGCAGCTTCGACATGCAGGCAGCGCACTACGGCGAGATGAACGCGACCGTCGGTGGCGCCTGCGGAGTCGTCGGCGCTCTTGTCGACGGAGGATCGCGCGACACGAAATTCTTGCTCGAACGCGGCTTTCCCGTGTTCGCGCGCTATCTGACCCCGGTCGAAGCGGTCAAGCGGTGGAGCTACTACGACTGGCAGCTCACGGTATCGCTGCGCGGCGCCCTCACCTCGACCGTTCAGGTCTCGCCGGGTGACTTCATCATGGGAGACCTCGATGGCGTCGTTGTGATCCCTCGCGACCTTGTCGTGTCGGTCCTGGAGAAGACCGAAGAGCTGATTCGCCATGAAGACGCGGTCCGTGCGGAGTTCGAAGCGGGCGAGGACCCGGTCGCGGTCTACCAACGGCACGGTCGGCTCTGACCCGATCCGATAGCCTCGCGGGACAACGATGTGATGGGAGTCGGGTGTTCGATTTCACAGGTCTTCGCGCACTGGTGACGGGCGCGACGAGTGGCATCGGGCGAGCTGTCTCCGACGGCCTCGCGGCGGCGGGTGCCGATGTTGTCCGACACGGGCTTGAATCCGATGATCCGGAGCTCGCGGTCGATCTTGCGGCGGCGGGCGCGGCTGAGAAACTGGCGAGCACCGCGCTCGCCGGGGGGTCGATCGACATCCTGGTGCTGTCGGCATCGCTCCAGGTTCGGGCGCCCTGGCTCGCCGCTGCCCCCGTCGATGTCGAGCGGCAGCTGCGAGTCAACCTGATGGCGAGCCTCGAACTCCTGCAAGAGATCGTGCCGGGTATGCAGGCGCGGGGTTTCGGTCGCGTGCTCGTACTCGGCAGCGTTCAGCAGCGGCGGCCGCACCCCGACATGGTCGCCTATGCGGCGTCGAAGGCGGCGCTCGCCAATGTGGTGCAGAACGTCGCGCGTCAACTCGCACCGTTCGGGACGACCGTCAACATGCTGTCGCCTGGTGTCATCGAGACGCCGCGCAACTCGGAGGCGCTTGCGAGTTCCTCGTATCGGGACCAGGTGCTGTCCTCGATTCCGGCTGGGCGGATCGGCTCGACCGATGACTGCCTCGCAGCCGCGCTCCTGCTGTGTTCGCGTGAGAGCGGCTACATCACCGGCCAAGACCTCGTCGTCGATGGCGGGATGACGCTGTGATCGAGGTCGAACGTCGGCTGCGGCGACTCAAGGTGCTGCCGGTTCTGACCGTTGACGACCCGGGCCGCGCGGTCGAGGTCGCGCATGCGCTCGTTGCCGGCGGGCTTCCGGGCGCCGAGGTCACGTTGCGAACGCGTGCGGGGCTCGAGGCGATCGCCCGGCTCGCGGGCATCGACGGCTTCCTCGTCGCTGCTGGGACGGTGATGCGGACCGAGGATGTCGAGCGGGTGCAGGCCGCGGGTGCGGCATTCGCGGTCTCACCGGGCTTCGACGCGGCGGTTTTCGACCGTTCGAGTCGGTGCGGCCTTCCCCTGATTCCGGGTGTTGCCACCGCGACCGAGATCGACTCTGCCGTGCGCGCGGGGGCGGATGCCGTCAAGGTATTCCCCGCGACGCAACTTGGCGGACCGCCGTTCGTGCAGGCCATGGCCGGACCTTTCCCCGAGGTGCGATTCCTCCCCAGCGGTGGCATCCGCCTGGATTCGGCGCGCGCATACCTGGCGATCCCGAGGGTGCTCGCCGTCAGCGGGAGCTGGATGGTGCCGACGGGTGCTGCACCCGAGGAGATCGAGCGGCTGGCCAGGGAAACTGTTGAGGCGCTGCGATGACGGGGCTCGTGCTGACTCTCGGTGAGAGCATGGGGCTGGTCCGCGCTGTCGAGCCGGGGCGCCTCGAACTGGTCTCGACAATGACGCTGGGATTCGGTGGGGCCGAGTCCAACGTCGCGATCGCACTCGCGCGGCTCGGGGTTCCCGTGCGCTGGGTCGGTCGCGTCGGCGCCGATGGTGTCGGGCGGAGGATCGCGCGCGAGCTTCGGGCCGAGGGTGTCGATGTCGTGGCGCTCGAGCAGCATGACGCGCCGACGGCGCTGATGCTCAAGAACACGGTGGCGGGCATGACGGTCGTCTCCTACTACCGCAAGGGCAGTGCCGGGAGCATGCTCGATCCCAGCGATGTCGAGAGGTTGGATCTCTCCGGTGTTGCGCTCGTGCACGTCACGGGGATCACTCTCGCCATCTCGGAGAGCGCCCGTCAGGCGACGCGGCGTCTCGTCGTGCGGGCGCGAGAGGCGGGGTGCCTCGTGTCGTTCGATGTGAATCACCGCTCGGCGCTGTGGGCGGCGGACGTCGCCGCCGCGCAGTATCGGGAGCTGGTTGCCGATGTCGACATCGTGTTTGCCGGCGCCGACGAGGCCGAGCTCGTGCTCGGTGCCCGCGAGGAACCCGCCCGCCTTGCACGTGGTCTGCGTGCGCTGGGCCCGCGAGAGGTGGTGGTCAAGCTCGGGGAGGCGGGATGCCACGCGCTGTCGGCCGAGTCAACCGTCGACCAAGCCGCGTACTCCGTCAACGTCGTCGACACCGTGGGTGCGGGCGATGCGTTCGTCGCCGGGTATCTCGCTGAGCTTCTCGCAGGGTCGCCGCTTGAGACGCGCGCACGCACCGCGGTTCTCGCTGGCGCGATGGCCTGCACGAGTCCAGGGGACTGGGAGGGGGCGGCATCAGCTCGCGAGCTCGAGGAGCTTGCGACGCGCGGAGCCGACCCGGTGAAGCGCTGACCCCGCCCTGAGGAATGCGGCGCGCTCAGCGCGCGACGTGTCGCTCGGAGTCGCAACGGCCGTCGGCCTTCGACGACGTCCGATCGCGGATGTGCGCCGAGTCGTGCGCTCAGAGAGCGAGCGCGGCGCTCAGTGCGCGAGCCGTGCGGAGAACCTGAGCGCCGAGGTCTTCGATCCGTGGCTCCACCCGGTAGTTGGGTCCGGAAAGGGTGAGCGCGGCGATGGGTTCCCCGTCGCTGTCGACGATCGCCGCCGCGAGGCGGGTGACGTCGTCATGCCGATCGACGGCGGCCCACCCGCGTTCGACCGCCTCGGCGACGTCCGCTCGAAGCTGCTCGACATCGATCTCTTCACCGCGCGCATGGGCGTCGGCCTCGAGTTCGGCGATCAGGTGGTCGCGAGTCTCGACGTCGAGTTCCGCAAGGAGTGCGCGCCCCATTGCCGTCCGGTGCATCGCGAGACGTGAACCTACGGCGCTTCGCACCCGGATCGATCGGTCCGGCTGCTCTTGCGCGATGAACACGACGAAGTTCTCCTCGCGAATCGCAAGGTGCACCGTCTCCTCGCTCGAGTCGCGCAGCTCGGCGAGGAAGGGTCGGGCAACGTTGCTCAGCTCCTCCTGGTGGGATCGGTACTCCCGGGCAAGCCACAGACACCGGCTGCCGAGAACGAAGCGGCGGTCGGTGGCTCGTTGTTGGACATAGCCCATCTGGCGCAGCGTCGCGAGGAGTCGAGAGACCGTCCCCTTGTCGAGATTCGCGCGGGTCGCGATCTCGGTCACGCCGATCCCGTCGGGGTTGCTGGCGACGATCTCGAGCAACGTCACGCCGCGCACGAGGGTGCGAGACGGCGAAGCGGGTGCCGGCGTCTTCGCGGGCATGAGGACTCCTTGCGCTGGGGATTCTTGGACGATATTCGATGCCGACTTGACATTGGGCCAACGGGGCCGCATTCTGGTATCTCATTCTACACAACCGTGTTGCAAAAGATGCAACACCTCAATGACGAGGCGCAGATGACCAGAACCACCGAACGCGTGGCCCGCCGGGGCTCCGGTTCGCACCCCGTGCGCCGGGGACGCCTTGAACGTATCGACAGCCTGTACGGCTACGCGTTCATCGCCCCGGCGGTGCTCGGATTCATCGTGTTCGTCGCCGTCCCCATCGTGGGCGTCTTCGCGTTCAGTTTTCAGGACTACAACAGCCTGTCGGGGCGAACCAGCTTCGCGGGTTTCGACAACTACGCCGAGCTCGTCGCCTCGGGCACCTTTGCCCGGGTGCTTCAGAACACCGCGCTGTTCTCCGCGTTCGTCATTCCCGCGAACATCCTGATCGGCCTCGCGCTCGCCGTGCTCGTCAACCAGCGCATTCCCGGAATCGCGATCTTCCGCACGGCGTACTTCGTGCCCGTCGTGGTCTCGCTGGTCGCGTGGTCGTTGGTGTGGGAGGTGCTGCTGCAGGACTCCGGCGGACTCAACGGCTGGCTCGCGATGGTCGGCATCGATGGCCCGAACTGGCTGGCGAGCACCGAATGGGCGATGACGACGATCATCGGCGTGCAGGTCCTCAAGTCAGTCGGCGTGAGCATGATCCTCTTCCTCGCGGCGCTGCAGGACGTGCCGGTCGAGCTGATCGAAGCGAGTCGCATCGACGGCGCGCGGCGGTGGCAGTCGTTCCGACATGTCACGGCGCCGTTGATCGCGCCGACGACCGTGATGGTGGGGATCCTCGCGACGATCGGGTCGCTCAAGGCGTTCGCGCAGGTGTACCTGTTGACCGAAGGTGGACCTCAGCTATCGACGTCGATCCTCGGCTACTACATCTACGAGCAAGCGTTCCGCGCGTTCCAGGTCGGCTACGCGAGCACCGCGGCCGTGTTCTTGTTCGCCATCGTCCTCGCCCTCACCTTGTTGCAGTGGTGGACCAGAAAGCGCTGGGTCTTCAATGAGTCTTGATCTCGACTACGACACCGATGTGGACCCCGCGGCCCCGCCGCGCGAAGCACGACGGGGCTCCTCGCGGACTGGGCTCGCGCGCGTGGGCATGTTCGCGCTGATGGGACTGATCGCGATTCCGTTCGTGTTTCCCGTCTACTGGATGTTCTCGACGGCGCTGAAGACGTACGGCGGTGTCTTCGAAAGCCCGCCAGTGCTCTTCCCGGCGGAGCCGCAGTGGCACAACTTCCTCGCGCCGTTCTCACAAGGCCCGTTCCTGCAGCAGTTCATCAACTCGCTCTACATCGCGACTCTGACGACCGCAGGCGTGATCGCCGTTGCGTCTCTTGCAGGCTACGCATTCGCCCGCATTCAGTTCCGCGGTCGCAACGCGTTGTTCGTGATGCTGCTCAGTGCGCTTCTCGTCCCGCCGGAGGTCACGATCATCCCGTTGTTCCGGTTGATCTCCGCGTTCGGATGGGTCGACTCCCACCTCTCGCTGATCGTTCCGTCGATGTTCGGAGTACCCGCGGTGCTCGGCATCTTCCTGATGCGCCAGTTCTTCATCAGCTTGCCTGTGGAACTCGAGCAGGCGGGGCGAGTCGACGGCCTGGGTCGGTTCGGCATCTTCTGGCGAATCGCCATGCCGCTGGCGAAAGCGCCGGTGGCGGCGCTCGCCATCTTGACCTTCCTGAACAGCTGGAACGACTTCCTTGAGCCGCTCGTGTTCCTGCGCAGCCGCGAAATGCTGACCATCCCGATTGCCCTGCAATCGTTCACAGACCCGATCACGGGTGTCCCCATCTGGAACGTCCAGATGGCGGCCACGACCTTGAGCGTGCTCCCGGTGCTCGCGGTGTTCGTCATCGCGCAGCGTCAGTTCGTCCAGGGCATCGCCGGGACCGGCATCAAATAGCGCACCACCGCGTGAGCGACATGCTCACGCATTTCCCCCCAATGATGAGGAGAACCACACCATGACACAGCGAAACTGGCGGCTGGCGGCAATTGCCGCCACCTCGGCTGGAGCTCTCGCGCTCGCGGGATGCGCCGGAAGCGGCACCCCGACGTACGACGAGCCTGTCGACCTGACCATGACCGTCTGGACCGGTGACGAGACGATTCTCGCGACCTTCCAGGCTTTGGCCGACGAGTTCCGCGAGGAGAACCCGGAACTGGGTGAGCTCACGATCGAGACGATTCCTTTCGCTGAGTACAACTCTCAGCTCGCGATTCGGCTCAGCGGCGGCGACGCACCCGACCTCGGCTGGATCGTCGAGTCGGCGACCCCGGCGTGGGTCGACTCGGGAGCGCTCCACGACGTCAGCGTGCTCAAAGATGACGCCGACTGGGACTTCGACGACATCATCCCGAACCTGTACGCCGAACTGGAAGGCGACAACGGGGAGATCTACGGGTACCCATTCGCGGGCACGACCCACCCGGTCATGTACAACGTCGACGTCTTCGAAGAAGCGGGCGTGACGACTCCGGCGGAGCTCCTGGAGCGGGGCGAGTGGACCTGGGAGTCGCTGCGTCAGATCTCGAAGGAGATGGTGGACTCCGGTGTCGTGACCTACGGCTTCGACATCCCCCAGTGGAACTTCACCAGTTACGCGCTGTTCACCCCCTTCTTGAAGGGCTTCGGCGGCGTGGCGTACCCCGGCGGAGACACCTGCGGTTTCACCGATCCGGCGACGGTCGAGGCCTTCGAGTTCGTGCACGACATGATCTTCGAGGACGGCAGCTATCCGACTCCCGGAAACACGTCGAGCTTCCCGACCGGCGACACCGCGATGTTCCTCGGAGCTCCGAGCGCTCTCGCTCAGCTCGCGGACTCGACGTTCGCGTTCGACATGGTGCCGCAGCCCGAGGGCGACGTGCCCTTCAGCCCGTTCATCGGACAGGCGTCAATGGTCGTGTGGGAGGCGGGCGAGACGACCGAGCTCGCGACTCGCCTGTTCGCGCACTTCACGAGCAAGCACGGCTCTGAAGAGCTTCCGTATGTCGCGCCGCGGTTCTCGCTCGCGACCCCGGAGTTCATCCCGGCTCGCTACGCCGAAGAGTACCCGGGACTCTCGGAAGCATCGGCCCAGCGCTCGCTGATCGACACGCTCTCCGTTGCTCAGCAGATCCCCTACCCGGTCGAGTTCCCGCAGCTCGAAACGGCGACCAAGCCGGCGCTCGACGGCGTGTGGGTCGCTGACGCGGACATCGCGGCGCAGCTGGCTGCGGTGTGCGAGGTCGCCGACCCGATTCTCGCGGGCTGATCTCGGCATGAGCAACGGCGGCGGGGACGAACGACTTGGTTCGTCCCCGCCGTCGTTCGCGGCGGTCCCGCCGCCGCTCGTCGAGTGGGACTTCCGGGCTGGCTTCCGCGCCGTCGACGACAGCGGGCACGGTCTGCGGCTTCGTCCGCTGTCCGCTGTGGGGCCGCGATGGCGGGCGGACAGCGAAGTCGGCGGTGCGATGCACTTCGACGGGGTGACGGATGCTCTGACAATCCCCGCCGCCGAAACCGGAGCGCTTGACGTCTCCCGACGTGGCGACCAGGTGACCGTCGTCGCCTTGGTGCGTCGCAGCTCGCTCGCGACTGGATTCATCGCCGGCATGTGGCAAGAAGACGATAGTGATCCGCGACGGCAGTACGGTCTCTTCGTGAGCCTGCCCACCTACGGCGGTGCGCAGCAGGTATGCGGCCATGTCTCGGCGACCGGTGGGGCCAACCCTGGCATCCCGTTCAGTCGCGACTATGCCGCGAGCGAGCGTCAGGTTGCGCTGGGGCGCTGGAGTGTCGTCGCGTTCAGCTACGACGGCGCCGAGATCGTCGCCTATCTGGACGGCGAGGCCGACGCGCGCCCGCACTACCGCGAGCCGGGGCCGCCGCTGGGGGCAGGGCTCTCCTACGCGAAGAACCCGTACCGATTCCCCGACGGCCTCAACCGCCGTGTAACATCCGACTTCACGATCGGCGCGGTCCGGCTGTCTGCGGGGATGGGCAACAACTTCGCCGGTGACCTCGCGCGAGTTGCGGTCTGGGCCACCGCGCTCGACGCCGCGCAGCATCTCGCCCTGGCGCGCGCCTGGCACGACCGCGGTAACACCTCCGCACGCTCAGTAGACTGACCCTCATGCCTGCAGGCGCCTCCTTCTACATCGCGACGCCCATCTTCTATGTCAACGACGTGCCCCACATCGGTCACGCTTACACGGAGGTGGCCGCCGATGTTCTTGCGCGCTGGCACCGGCAGGCCGGTGACGACACCTGGCTGCTGACCGGCACCGACGAGCACGGCCAGAAGATCCTGCGCACCGCGGTCGCCAACGACACCACCCCGAAGGCGTGGGCCGACAAGCTGGTGGCGGAGGCGTGGCAGCCGCTGCTGTCGACGATCAACATCGCCAACGATGACTTCATTCGCACCACCGACGAGCGGCACGAG